>NZ_JBEXSJ010000005.1:0-266914 GCF_040613535.1 Kribbella sp. NPDC006257 | reverse complement strand
GCTGGTCCGGGGCCATCGCCGGGTGCCGCTGCGTGGGAGATATGGCTGACTCACACATCGGGCTCCCTCGCTGGTCGGGGTGTTAAGCGGGTCGTGCCGTGCCGGGGGGGGCACGCCACGGCGTTGCTCAACTGGCAGGCAGCAACATGTCCTCGAAGAGATCCTGGAACGACTTCTCCAGCTCGGGGTGTTCGTAGAACTCCGGGCCCACGGGTTCGAAGATGACCTCACCGAGGCCGCTCAGCGTGTCGAACATCATCGAGACGATGGTGCCGACCTCGCGGCCGAGGTAGTGCGCGACGATCGCGACCGCACTCCCGTTGACGCCGTACGAGCCGGTGGCGGTCCAGATCCGCTCCTCCGGGCTGCCGATCCACATCCGGCGGCTGGTCGGCACGTTGTAGCCCTCGCCCCGCAGCCCACGCGCAACCGCCGCGACGCAGGTGATCGGGCTGCCGCCGAGGATGCCGGCCCGGGCCAGTACCCCGACGCCCGAACAGTTGGCGGCGACGACCTTCCCCTCGTCGTGGTGCCGGCGGATCAGCTCCAGGACGCGCTCGTTCTTGGCCATCTCCCCGGAGCCGACTCCGCCCGGCACGTAGAGCAGGTCGTAGGTGCGGGTGTCATCCAGCGCTGCGTCCGGGACGACCTGCGTCCCCATCTGCATGGTGACGACACCCGGCGTGACGGCAACCAGTTGTACTTCCAGGCTCTCCGGGGCGGTCTCCCGCTCCCACGGGGAGATCGCGCCGCTGACCACCATCGCTGCGCCCTTGAAGATCTCCAGCGGGGTCAGGCAGTCCTGCTCACTGACCTTGTCGTAGGCCAGTACGCCGATCGAGCGGATCAGCGGTGTCTCGGGCTCGGGTTCCGGGGTGATGGTCCGGGTCCGGCCGTTGCGGCGCAGGATCTCCGGTTTTGTCATGGTCATAGTGGTTCCGATCTGTGGAAGTCTCGATGGTTGGGAAGCGGCCAACTGCACGGATCCGAGCTCGGACAGCTCGAGCGAGCGGATGCCCTGCCTTGCTGCCTCGGCCCGATGCTCGGGGATCTGATATCCCCACTGCGCCCAGAACACCTGGGCTCCGGCACTGCGGACCCGGGCCGCGTTGGTGAGGTTGTCGTCGATGAAGATCACGTCGGCCGGGGCGACACCGGCCTGCCGGGCGAGCCTGCGGACGGCCTCCGGTTTGCGCGAGCACTCCCCGACGACGGCCGTCACGGTGCGGTCCAGCCGGTGGCGGCGGAGGATCTCCCAGACCGAGGGTTCGTCCTTCGCCGTGACCACAGCCACCTTGCCGGCATGGCGCCTGAGCAGTTGCGGAACTCCGGCGTACAGGGTGTGCAGGCCGAGCCAGAAGTCGCGCTCGGTCTCCCGGAGCCGATTGCGGACGGAGGTCGCGCGGGTGACGAACTCGGCGACCTCGCGCTGATCCAGGGACGCGAAGAGCCGATCGAACTCGGCCTGCGTCCGCACCTCGTCCGCGGCCGGCGATCCGGCGACGGCGAAGTGGTCGAGCAGTCGCGAATAGTTCCGGACGTGGGCGAAACGCCGGACGAACGCGGCGGGCACCTGGCCCAGCAGGGCTGGACCGGACTCTGGCGGGATCCGGTCCTGAAGACCGAACCAGGTGACCAGCGCGCACTCCTCCAACGCGTCGCAGATGACGCCGTCGAAGTCGAGGATCAGCATGGACAAACTAGGCTGCCAGCTTCTCGACGGTCTCGAAGACCGCCCGCATGAAGGCGCCCACGTAGGCGTAGTACGAGCAGGTGATGATGTTGCCGTCGACGATCACGTCGCTGTCCACGACGGTCGCGCCGGCGTTGATCACGTCGTCGCGCAGCCCGATATAGGCACACGCCGTGCGGCCCTTGAGGACGCCCGCGCTGACCATGATCCAGGGGCCGTGACAGAGCCCGGCGACCACCTTTCCGGCGGTGTCCATTCCGGCGACGAATTCAAGCACTCGTTTGTCCTGCCGAATACGGTCAGGCGCTTCGTGACCGCCGGTGAGAATCACCGCGTCCCATTCACCGTCGGCCAGGTCGTCGAACGCGATGAGCGGTTTGGCGGTCTTGTCCATCGGCAACGGAACGCCGTATTTGCCGACCACCGGGTCGCCCTCTTTCGTGGCCACGGCCACGTCCCAGCCTTCTTCGATCAGCCGGTAATAGGTATAGACCACATCATGGTCCTGAAATCCCGGGCCGGTGATAATGACAGCGCTGTGTGACATTTATGTAAACCTCTCTGTGAACAGGTATCAACCAAGTCGGGAAATGCACAGGTACGGCAGTTCGACATCCGGGCGTACCACTTCGCGGCTGGTATTGGTGAGAATCTCCACATCGAGCCGCACCACGCCGGAGATGCACAGCGGGACATAGAACAGATCGGCTGGCCGGCGCCGGTAGAACACATCCATCCCGGTCCGGATCTCGAAACCGAAGCGGCCGTCCGGAGTACTGGCGCGCAGGTGCGCGTTGGCCTGCTGCGGCACCCGCTGCATGGGGTGTTCGGGCTGCTCGATCGCCTCGGACTCGTACGACTTGCCGGTCCGGTCGTAGTCGTCGCGCAGCCGGAGCAGGTCGAACTTGTTCCGCGGCACCTCGATCTCGATCAGCTCCAGCGGCTCGTCACCGGTGTTCCGGGTGCCATGGAAGGCGCCGCCGGCGATCCGCAGGATCGTCCCGGCGCGGACCGGGACCTCCTGCCGCAGTCCGGTGGCGATCCCCTGCCCACCAAGGCAGAGCAGATAGGTCAGCTTGCGTGGGTGCACATGCATCGACGTGCCGTGCGGAGCGTCGATGTGCAGGGCCCAGCAGTCGAAGAAGTCGTCGACGTAGGCGCGGTACTCATACCCCCAGGGCTTGGGGATGATCTCGTTCAGGTGCAGGTCGGCGTCGAACTGTTCGTTCAGCGGCCGGCCGCCGCGGCGGACCAGCCGCTTGAGCTCCCGGATGTCTTCCTTGCCGGCTTCGAACCGGACCAGTTCCGGTACGACGCCGGGTGTCGGCGCGATGGTTTCGATACTCGATGGTGCAGTCATTAACACCTCACATGGTCGGCCCCACAGGGCGGTGGGAATGCAGCAGCAGTGCGCCGGAATTTCGGCTCCGGCGCCGCTTCGACAGTGATTGAAAGTTTCTCGAAATGGTGGATCTACGCAGGCGATGCCCTCCCCCGAGGTGGTGGGCCTTGCGATTCGGCCCGACTCAAGAAACCATAGACCGCCTGACGGGTCAACAGATATCTCATTAACCGAATGCGGGGCTGTGGGCGACGTCACAGTGACCGTCGATTACATTCCCGGGCAGTCTCGAATGTACATACAAGAATGGCGATCAGCTTTTCGATGACTTTCCATCAGGAATTATATTGGTGATTAGCCGGATGGTTTTCTACACTCCGTTGGGATCGGCCTATTCCCGGCCGGCCGACTGTATACAGCTGTCCCATGCCTCTGAGGAGTAACAATGCCGAATCTTCCGCAGCGCGTTCTGCTCGTGCTGACCAGCCAGGACCACCTCGGTGACCACGGTGGCCCGACCGGCTATTACCTGCCCGAAGCCGCCCATCCGTGGAAGGTGTTCACCGAAGCCGGCTACCAGGTGGACTTCGTCTCGGTCGCCGGCGGCAAGCCGCCGATGATCGGCCACGACCCGGCCGACGAGGTGCAGAACGCCTTCCTGGCCGACGCCACCATGCAGCAGAAGCTGCAGACCACCCCGACCCCCGCCGAGGTGAAGGCAGGCGACTTCGCAGCCGTCCTGTACGTCGGCGGCCACGGCACCATGTGGGACTTCCCCGACGAGACCGGCCTCAGTGACCTCGCCCGCGAGATCTACGAGACCGGCGGCGTCGTCGCCGCGGTCTGCCACGGACCGGCCGGACTGGTGAACATCAAGCTGTCGAACGGCGAATACCTGGTCGACGGCAAGGAGTTCGCCGGCTTCACCAACGACGAGGAGGACGCCGTCGGGATGACCTCGGTCGTCCCGTTCCTGCTCCAGGACAAGCTCGAGGAACGCGGCGGCAAGCACGTCAAGAAGCCGAACTTCGAGCCCTGCGTCGTGGTCAGCGAGCGCCTCGTCACCGGACAGAACCCAGCCTCCGCCAAGGGTGTGGCGGAGGCTGCGCTCGAGCTCCTGGAGGGCTGAACCGCAAGTAGCCATCGGGTTGCCCGCAACCCGATGGCTACTCCTACCAGTACTCGGCCTCTGCCATCAGATGACGCCAGGCGACCTTCACCTGTGGTTGGCAGAGTCCCGTTCTGGTCACGAGGTACAGCATGTTCTTCGGCGAGATCACCGGATCGTAGAGCCGCACCAACTGCTCCGACCGGATCGCTTCCGCCGCCAGATAGGTCGGCAACACACTCATGCCCGCACCCGCGATCACCGCCGACAACGCGGCGTGCAGGTCCGGTACGACGATGGCGGGCCGCATCCGTGGCTGACGGTTGAAGGCGGTCGTCCAGTACTGTCCGACGATCGGCAGTCCCTCCCCGATGGACACCAACGGCACCTGATCCAGGGCAGCTCCACCGTCGGTGGTCACCTCGTCAGGTAGCTGTGCGGCCCAGCACACGCCGGCCACCAGTACGAACTCCTCCTCGAAGAGCGGCTCGACCGTGAGCCCGGCTTGCCGGGGGCGGGTCGTCGAGACCACGAGATCATGCCGGCCGGCCACCAGACCTTCGATCAGCTGATCCGGCGGACCGAACGAGGTCCGCACCCGCACCCCGCGCTCGATCAGGCAGGCCAGCGCCGGAATCACCTTCGCTGTGGTCAGATCAGGCGGCCCGCCGAACTGCAGGGTCTGATTGCCGGGGTCGGTCGCGAGCACCCCGTCGATCACCTCTTCGAGGGCGTCCAGATGCAGCCCCAGCTGACCGGCCAATTCGTCAGCCACGCCGGTCGGCGTGACACCGCCGGCGCGTCTGACGAACAACTGCTTCCCGAGTTTCTCCTCCAGGCTCCTGACCTGAACCGTGACGGTCGGCTGGGACAGCCCGAGGTGCGCAGCCGCCTTGGTCAGCGAGCCGGCTCGGTGAACAGTGAGGAACGTCCGCAACAGATCCAGGTTCACGACTGTTGCTGGCGTCGTACGGGGATCGAGAGCGTGACGGCCACCAGTGCCAGGGCCGCGAGGATCACACCCGCCGTACGCAGCGAGGTCAGCGGACCCAGTACTGCGACGCCCAGGGCGGAACCGGCCTGCCTGGAGGCATTCAGCGCACCCTGCGCCGACGCGGCGTACTCCTTGGGAGCGGCCACCGACATGTCGGCCGTCGCCGCCGGGATCGCCGTCGTACTGGCGAGAACGAGCGCGATCTCCGCGACGACGATCCAGAGCAGCGAGGAATGTACGCCGACCCTGGTCAGCAGCAGCCCGGCGAAGACGTCACAGGTCAGCCCGAAGATGATCAGCCGGCGGGCGCCGAAGGTCGCGATCAGCCGGCCGGTCACCATCGGCAGTACGCACATCGGCAACGTCATCGGCACGAAGGCCAGGCCGGTGTCGAGCGCGCTGAATCCCCGCTCCCGCTGGTACCACAGCGTCAGCATGAAGAGCATCCCGTAGAACACCAGCGTCGCCGCGGTCGCCGCGATGATGTCGAGCCGCACCTGGGCCCGGGCCAGCAGCGCCGGTGGCAGCACCGGATGCTCGGCCCGCCGTTCGACCTGGACCAGCGCGATCAGTGCAACGACGGCGAGACCGAGACTGATCAGCGGCGTCGGACGACCCCACCCGTTGGTGCCGCCGTCGATCAGCCCGAAGGTCAGGCATCCCAGCAGGACGATGGACAAGGTCACCCCGGGCCGGTCCAGCGGCCGGACCTTCGGCGGCACCACGTTCGCCACGCCGAGCACCAGAACCAACGACAGTACAGCGATGGGCGGGTTGACCAGGAACACCAAACGCCAGCCGCCCAGTGTGACCAGCACCCCGCCGAGTAGCGGACCGGCGAGTAGCCCGCTACTCGTGACGGCGGCCCAGGTGCCGATCATCTTTGCCCGGACAGCGGGCTCGGGGTACATCGCCACCAGCAACGCGAGCGACGACGGGACCATCCCGGCCGCCGCCACCCCGAGCAGCGCCCGGCCACCGATCAGCAGGCCGATGTTCGGCGCGGCGGCGCACAGCAGGGAGAGCACCGCGAAGGCGATCAACGAGTAGCGGTAGAGCCGGCTTGCGCCGAAGCGGTCCGAGACCGCTCCGGACGCCAGCAGCACGCCCGCGAAGACCACCGTGTAGGCAACAGCTGCCCAGGGCAACAATGCCCCACCGACCTGCAGATCCTGCTGGACATCGGGCAGGGCGACATTGAGGATCGAGGTGTCGAGCAGGACCAGGAAGTTGCCGGCCGAGATCCCGAGGAAGGTGAGCAGCCTGCGCCGGCTAACCGCGCGGTCCGGGATCGTTGCCGGCGGCAAGGGGGTGGTCATCAGGCGCCGACCCCACCCGGCAGAACGCCGGTCCGGGCCCACTCGGTGAGCGGGTCGACGGCGTCCGTACCGACGTACTCGATCCTGTTGCCGTAGGGATCCGGCGAGGTGATCATCGAGAACGGAGTGGAGCCCTCCGCCATCCGGAAGACCGCGTCGACACCAGGCCCGCTGGTGCGCAGCCAATCGAGTCGCGCGTCCATGTCCGGTTCCCAGTACGCGTGGTACAGGATCTGGCCGCACTTGTCGGCGGAGACGATGCCGTCGCCGTTCGCCTGGATCAGCTCCAGGTACGGCGGCTCGGTCCGGGACAGCACCGCGGTGAGCTCGAACGGGTGCGGGTCGGGATCTTCCAGCCGCGGGATGCTGAACACGCCGGGCTCGGTGAACTGCAGGTCGAACGTGTCCGCGTAGTACGCGATCGCCTTGTCAAGATCGGGAACCACGATGCCGGTGTGGAAGAAGCTCGGCTCGGCCGTCGGGGCGAACCGGTCGGCGAACTTCACCACGGTCGGCGGCTCGACCAGGCAGTCGAGCAGTTCGGGGATGAAGTCGGCCAGGTACTTGCTGGCGCCGTGCTGCGCGAAGGCGACCTCGTCGCGGTACGTCTCTATGCACAGGCGCCGGGTCGGGTCGGTGTCGTCGACCACGTAGTCGAAACGGGTACAACCGGGTTCGTGCTGGGCGATGTTCTCCATCAGGCCGGCCATCAGCGCGTCGAGCTTCGCCTCTTTGCCGGGCTGGACGCGTTGTTCGGCGGTCACGGTAATCATTGATGCGTTCCCCTTGGTCATGATCGGTACAGCGGGCGGTTGATCAGATCGTGGTGCGGGTGGTGGCCGGTACGGCGAACGACTTCCGGTCACCCGCCCAGGCCTCGGGCCGGACGGCGAGCTCCAGGCGCTCCAGGTCGGCCGGGCTGAGTTCGATCTCGGCGGCGGCGGCGTTCTCCGTGACCCGGTCGAGTCGGCGGGTGCCGGGAATGGGAACGACGTCGTCCCCTTGGGCGAGTAGCCAGGCCAGGGCGAGCTGGCCCGGGGTGATGGACAGGCTGTCGGCCACGGTGCGCAGCGCCTCGATCTGGCGCAGATTGCGTTCGAGGTTGTCGTCCAGGAAGCGTGGATCGGTACGCCGGAAGTCGCTCGTCCCGATGGTGTCGTGGTCGAGGGTGGCGGTCAGCAGACCGCGGCCGAGCGGGCTGTAGGGCACCAGCCCGACCCCGAGTTCGCGCGCCGCCGGGATGATGTCGAGCTCGGGCTCGCGCCAGAGCATCGACCACTCGAACTGCACCGCCGCGATCGGGTGGACAGCGTTGGCCGCCCGAAGCTGTTCCGCGGTGACCTCGGAGACGCCGACGTACCGGATCTTGCCGGCGTCGACCAGTTCGGCCATCGCCTGGACGGTCTCGCCGATCGGCACCTCGGGATCGACCCGGTGCAGGTAGTACAGGTCGATGACGTCGACGCCGAGGCGCTCCAGTGACGCGTCGCAATAGCCGCGGACGTGCTCGGGTCGCCCGTCGAGCGAGACGCCCTGCTCGGTCCGGACGATGCCGAACTTGGTCGCCACCTTCACCTCCCCCCGGTTGGCCAGCTCGGCCAGGGCGCGCGCAACCAGTTGCTCGTTGTGCCCTTGGCCATAACTCATCGCCGTGTCCAGCAGGTCGACCCCCAGCTCGACCGCCCGGTGCAGTGCCTTGATCGATTCCTCGTCGTCGGCCGGCCCGTAGCCCTGGGAGAACCCCATACATCCCAGTCCCAGTGCGCCGGCCGTGAATCCAGTACGTCCCAAGTGTCTTTGCTGCATGGGTCAACCGTGCTGGCTGCGCAGACATAAGTCCAAGACCGGTTTGCGCTGCGATCTATCGTGATCCACGATGAATGGGTGGAGCTACGCCAGCTGGTCTACTTCGATGCCGTCGTCCGTCATGGGGGCTTCACCCGCGCGGCCGAAAGTCTGCACATCGCCCAGCCGGCGATCTCCGCGCAGATCCGGCGGCTGGAGACCGAACTCGGGACCGTGTTGCTCGAGCGAAGTACCCGCCGGGTCTCGCTGACCCACGCGGGTGAACTGTTCTGGGCCCGGACCCGGCGCGTCCTCGACGAGCTGGACGGTGCCCGCGCAGAGATCGACCAGCTCTCGTCGGTCTTGCGGGGCCGCGTGCGGATCGGCGCCACCCAGGTGATGGGCACCCTCCAGCTGGCGGTGCAGCTGGCCGAGTTCCGCCGGCACTATCCCGGTCTCGGCCTGTCGCTGCGATCCGGACTGATGGAGAACCTCCTCGAGGGTCTCGACAACGGCGAACTCGATGTGGTGCTCGGCCCGATCCACTCCGACCTGCCCGCCCGGTACGTCGCCAGGCCGCTGGTCGAGGAAAGCCTGGTCCTGGTCAGTCCTCCGGGGCACCGAATGAGCGATCCGGCCGGAAGTCTGGCCGCCGCGCGGGACGAGAGCTTCGTCTGTCTCCCGGCCGGCAGCGGGCTGCAGGACATCCTCGTCAAGGCCGCCGCCGCGGCGGGATTCGTCCCCCGCATCGAGTTCGAGACCTACAGCCCCGCCAGTATCCGCGAACTCGTCGCCGCCGGACTGGGCGTCGCCTTGGTCGCCGCCTCCGCCGCGCACGCTCCGGGACCACCGGTCGAGATCTATCCCCTCACCCACCTCAGCCACCCGGCGATCGGCCTGATGGTCCTCGACGAACGGCCCCTCACCCCCGCGGCAGCAGCCTTCCGCGATTTCCTGGCCCGGTAACACCCAGCCAGAGTGCCCGATGGGGCAGGGTTTGCTGCCCGGTCGTTGCTCCCTGATGGGCTCGGGGGGTGGGGTGCGGACCGGGACGATGGCGGTATGGCTTTGCCCGAGCAGCGTCGGTCTGGGGACAAGGGTGCTCCTCGGCCGGGTGCGAAGAACCGACCGCCGAAGAACAGTGGACTGCTGGCGCTCGCCCTGCAGACCACGGTCGGAAATCGGGCGACGGGTCGCGCGTTGACCCCGCAGGTTCAGCGAGCCAACGAGGCTGCGCCGGGAAGGGTCGATCAGGCCGTCGACGACCTGTACGGATGGTTGGTGGCGGTGAGCCTGAATGTCCCATCGCTGCTGATGACTCTGCTGTTACAGCAAGGTCATCAAGGTGAGCTCGAAACCAAGTACAAGGACAAGTACCACCGCGTTCTGCGCGATGACTTGAAGAGCAAATTGAGCTGGGCGGATGCCGTCCGCGCCCAGTGCTATCTGGATTACGGCAAGCTGCGGCCGGCCGACAAGATCTACATCGCCATTCACGGCGCGCTGACCGACGAGGCGACCGTAGTACGGATTGCTCCGGTTCTGTACGCCGAGCGAGCTGCCGCCGAAGCCGACTTCACGGCGTCGTACGGGAAGGACTACGGCACCGACTACAAGTTGCCGAACGGTTCCAGCAGCCGGATCGCGGGCGCCATCATGCAAGAGACGCTGTGGGCCACCTTCGCGCAGCGGTTCCGGATCGCCGCGGTGATCGCGTTCGGCAAACCGCGGGCGGCCGATGACGTCAAGATCGCCACGGTCGGCGGTACCAATGACGCTCCGCTGCTGTTCGACGCGTTGCAGCGCGAGGACCCTCAGCAGATCGCGGCCGACTTCCAGGCGTCGTACCAGACTCCTGTCCAGGAATACCTGAGCAAGGAGACTTCGCTGCACACCAAGCAGCGGGCGCTGATGTTCTTCGACAAAGGCATCGCCGCCGAGGACCGGCTGATCCGGACCGTCGAGATCGGTACGTCGGGGTACACGACCGCCGACACCGACTTCATCTTCGACGCCGCGGCGCATGCCACCGCGAGCCAGGTGGCGAACTTCGTCGCGGCGGTCAAGGCCAAGGATCCGCGGCTCAAGAACATCGACGACACCCTCGGCGGGCTGAACAAGGAGGATCGGGACCGGCTCAACGCGATGGTCGGGCTGACCGCGGATTCGACGCAGCTGGCGGATCCGGTGGTGGTGCGGCTCCGCCAGCTGGGCGGGAACGGGCTCGGCTCGGTTTTCCAGGTACTGCGGAACGCGGAGCCGGTCGCGCATGCCGTGTTCCGGACCGCGTACGGCGAAGCGAGCAGCCCGTTCCGGCGTTATGTCGATCAGTACACGGTTGCCGCGGAGAAGGGCTGGCTGCTCAGCTACGTCTTCGCGGACTTCCGGCCGCGGCTGAATTACGTGCTGGCCAATCCGGGGATGGACGACTACGTCCTGTTCCTGCTCAGCACCTTCGCCACGGCGGCCGATCGGAGAACGCTGGCGGCGGATGCCGATTTCGGCGCCAAGGTCGCGGCTCTCGGCACAGCGACCCAGAACAAGATCCAGCTGCTGCTCGAACCGTCGCACCTCAGTCCGGCCGAACGCGCGGTCTGGATCGATGCCGCGGTCAAGCGGGAGACGTCGTCCGGTGCCGGCTCATTGACCGGCGCGGCGGGTGCGCTCGAGGACGAGAACCGTGAACTGCAGGCGGCGGTCGCCCGGGCCGGCAACAACCCGACGCCCGCTCAGCAGGCCGAGATCGATCGGTTGACCGCGGCAACTACCGGCGCGCTGGACGTCTTCGTCAAGTACCGCGACGAACTCGAAGCCGCGGTGGCCAGTGCGCTGGAAATGGCCGCTGGCCTGGTGGCCACGGTGATGACCGGCGGAGTGGCGAGTGTCGAGATGGCGCTGGCGGCGGTGGCCCGGGCCGCTGTAGCCAGCGCGATGGCGAAGGTGGTGGCGAACAAGCTGGCCAGAGGCGACCGCTTCGACGTCGTCGGCGCCGACGGTGCGCAGGCGTTCGTCAGCGGCGCGGTCGACGGCATGCTCAACGCGGTGGCGCCGGTGGTCGCCAACGGCGCGGCGACTTCGGCTCTGTCGGAGGCAGCGGGACTTGCGGCGAGAAGTGCCGCGCCTGGCGCCTTCCGCCAATTCGCTGCCACCACCGGGCCCAAGATGGTCGAGGGCGCTGTGGTCGGTGGCATCAGCGGTGCGGTCGACACGGCGACCCGGGATCAGACGTGGGGCGAAGGCTTCGATCGCGGGATGAAGAAGGTGCTGACGTCCGCAGTACAGAATGCCTTGACGAGCGGGGCGTTGGCCGGACTTCCCGCGGCGGTCCAAGGTCTGGCTGCGGCCTATGGCGGGCTGGAAGCGTTCGAGGGGATGGTCAACGCGCTGCCGGAGCCCACCGCGACCGTGGAGGAAGCCACGATCGGAGCTGGCTCCGCGCCTGCCGCGGCTCCCCCGGTGCAACGGGTCGGGCCGATCGCTCCGCCCAACTGGGGCAGCGATTTCGAGGACTTCGCCACCGATCAGATCGACCGGAACCAGGTCGGATCGGAGATCCCGAAGATGGACGTCATCGTCTCCGGGCAGATCCGCTCCAATCAGGGCATCGACCGGATCGGGTTCCACGTGGACGAGAACAACGAGCCGCACTTCTACCACTTCGAGATGAAATGGAACAACGCACCCGTTCAGGAGCAGGGCAAGCCGCCGCCATCGGACCCGAAGTCGACGCTGACCAAAACCAAGACCAGGGGCTGGCAAGGAAGCGAGGAGTGGTCGACCTTCGCGATCACCGAGTTCTGCAACGGCGTGACGCCGCAGGCCGCAGCCAACCGCGACATCCTGCGGGCCGCACTACCGGCGAAACTCGGCCACCCCAAGGGCACGATCTGGACACCCGAGCAGCTCAAGAACTACATGCTGTCGAACCTCAAGAAGACCAAGCGGGTGGTCGTGGTGCCCGACCACGTCAACATCAAGAAGCTCTGGATGCAGCTGATCGCCATGACCCGCAGCGACCTCCGGAAGAACCAGATCGTCAAGGTCAAAATCCCTTAACTGATGGGCTCAGCGACTGGGTACCCAGGACGACCGCGAGGTCGAGGCGGTCGGCGTCTTCGCTGCCGGGCTCGGCTGTGTAGACGGTGATCCGCAGGTCGTCCAGGGTGACGAGCAACGTGTCACAGTCCAGGGTGATCGGTCCGACCACCGGGTGGTCGATGGTCTTAAGCCGCGACGGGTCGGCCGGCGGCGGCGGTGCCTCGGCGTCCCAGAGTTCGGCGAAACGTTGGCTGCCGGAGAGCAGGTCGGTGATCAGGCGCCGTAGCGCACGGTCGGCCGGGTAGCGCGAGGCGGTCAGGCGAAGGTCGGCTACGAGACGAGCCTCGTGCTCGGCTTGCTCCTGTGCGGTGTGCACGACCCGGGACGGGAGGCGGGTCACGTTGCGCCAGACAGCGTTGCGGTCCAGGCCGCGCCAAGTAGTCGTGTCGCCCATGAGCGCGTCGTACGGCGCGTTGGCCAGCACGAGCATCCAGCTGGCGTCGTAGACGACCACCGGGGTGTGCGACAGCCGGTCGAGCAGCCGTTGCACGCTCGGAGTCACCCGGGACGGAACGATGTCCGGGCCGGGTGCGACGTGTCCGGCCAACCGGTAGAGCAGGTCGCGTTCGGTGTCGGCCAGGCGCAGTGCCCGCGCAAGTGACTCCACTACCTGCGTTGACGGCGCGGTCGCCCGTCCCTGCTCGAGGCGGGTGAGGTAGTCGGCCGAGATGCCGGCGAGCGCGGCCAGCTCCTCGCGGCGCAACCCGCTGGCCCGGCGTCGGCGACCCACCGGCACGCCGACGGCCTCGGGTGCCACCCGGTCGCGCCAGCGGCGTACCGTCCGGCCGAACTCCCACGCTTCCACAGGGTCCAGTGTGCGCGAGCGCGCAGAGCGTTGTCCTGGCCCTGGTAGTCCTACGAAAACCGGACGACTGTTTGCGGCCCGGTCTGTTCCAGGAGGCTGCGGTTATGACCGAACCTGGAACTGTTCTGATCACCGGCCCGACCCGCAACCTCGGCCGCCGTGCCGCGCTCGCCATGGCCCGCCGCCCGGAGGCGCAGCGACCGGATCTGCTGCTGGTCGGCCGCGCCGGGCCCGATCTGACGGCAGTCGCCGAGGAGGCCCGTGCCCTCGGGGCGCGCGTCCAGGAGATCGGCTGCGACCTGTCGAAGCTGGCCGAGGTCCGTGCCGCCGCAGCCACGGTGCGGGACATGCTGGCCACAGGCGGCATCAGGCCGCTGCGCGCGCTGGTCGCCAACGCCGGCACCATGTCGCCCGACACCAGGCGTGCCTCGACTGACGGCTATGAGATGACGTTCGCCGTCAACTATCTCGCCCACGCCCAGCTCATCGGCGATCTGCTCGCCTCGTTCACCGCCCCGGCACGGGTCGTGCTGCTCGGTTCGAACACTTATCACGCCAACTTCTGGCGCAAGCTGCTGAGCGTGCCCGAAGCCAAGTGGGCCGACCCCGTCGAGCTCGCCCGCCCAGCCACCGGCGAGCAGGCACCCGGCATGGCAGCGTCCGGTGAGGCCTACTCCAACGCCAAGCTGGCGATCCTGTACTACGCCCACGAACTGCAGCGTCGAGCCGCTGCCGGGATCAATGTCTCGGTGTTCGAACCGGGCTGGATGCCGGGCACCGCGCTCGGTCGCGGCGCCCCGAAGGTGCTACAGACGATCAGCCGCGTACTCGGCCAGATTCCGGGCGTCTCCACACCGCAGCGCTCAGGCCGACTGCTGGCCGCGCTGGCCCTCGACGACAAGTGGGCACACCTGCGCGACGGCGCCTTCGTGCTGAAGACACAACTGACCGAAGTACACCCCGTCGCCCACAACCCCGACCGCGAACGACGCCTCTGGCAGGCAACCACCGAACTCCTGAACCGAGGTACTTGAGGTTCATTCGCCGAGCAGTAGGCGGAGGTCTTTTCGGAAGCGGTCGGGGTGCGGGAGGGGGGCGAGAAACTCGCGCTCGGCGTCCAGCCGGATTCGTTCAGCCGTCTCGAAGGTGGACTCGCCTTGCGGTGTCAGCACGACCACATTGCGGCGGCGATCCTCAGTACTGCGCCGACGCTCTACCAGGCCGCGTTCTTCCAGGCCGTCCAGCAGATCACCGATCGAGGTCCGGTCGACCCGAAGCCGAGCGGCGACTTCCAGCTGCGACAACGGCTCCCCGGACGCGACGGCCGAGAGTACGGCGAGATCGCGGCCATTGATCCCGTACGGCGCGAGCGCTGCCGCCTGGGCCGCAGTGAGCTCGGCCAGCACGTGTTTGAGCAAATACCCCAACCGGTCGGACGCCATACCGCACAATCTACCGCTGGCCTGACCATCAGGTCAGCTGATCATCAGTTACCCTGACGATATGACTGTGACCTTCGGCCTGAAGACCACCCCGATGCATGTCCCGTATGCCGAGATCCGGCGGGTCTGGCTCGACGCCGACCAAGCCCCGCAGATCCGGGATGCCTGGCTGTGGGACCACTACCTCCCGCTCGCCGGCCCCAAGGACGGCGAGATCTACGAGGGCTGGACACTGCTGACCGCGCTGGCCGCGCAAACCGCCCGCCTCCGCTTCGGTCTGCTCGTGACCAGCAACCGCATCCGCCCGCCGGCGGTGCTCGGCAAGATCGCCACCACCCTCGACGTCATCTCCGGCGGGAGGCTCGTGATGGGTCTCGGGGCCGGCGGGACCCATCAGCCGGCGGGCCTGAGCGGAATTCCCGGCCCGAACCCGGCCATCGAGGAGTACGCCGCCTACGGACTGACGCTCGTGCCGCCGGGCGAGGGGGTCGACAGGCTTCGCGAGACCATCCAGATCCTGCGCGGGATGTGGACGCGCGACGTCTTCGATTTCCACGGCCGCTATTACACCGTCGAGCAGAACCGGAACGAGCCGAAGCCGATCCAGCGCCCCGGTCCGCCACTTCTGATCGGCGGCTGGGGCAACCGCATGCTGCGACTGGTCGCGGAGTACGCCGACAGCTGGAACATCAGTGGCCCGCCACACACCGACTTCGACACACTCGCCGATCGGCTACGACGGCTCGACTCGGAATGCGAGCGAGTCGGCCGGGACCCCGCGACGATCAGCCGGTCGCTGCAGCAGATCGTCTCGTACTCCGACCCGGTCGAGACGCGTGCGATCGTGCGCAGAGCGATCGCACTGGGGTTCGATCACATCGTCCTCTCGCTCCCGCGACCCTACCCGGAGCGCGCTGTCGAGTGGCTGATCAAAGAAGTCATCGAGCCGACGTCCTGATGCTGATTGGGAGGACGGCGGTGCCGCCGTCCTCCACTGTTGTCAGGCTTTGGGCCAGTGCTGGTTGGCTGCGTTGGTGCAGGTGGCGAGGCTTGTGAGGGAGCCGTTGGTGGTGCCTTCAGTCGTTAGGCAGAGGCCTGTTTGCGGATTGCTGATGGTGCCGTTGTCGTTGAGGTTCCATTGCTGGTTGGCGCCGCCGTTGCAGTCCCAGATCCGGGATCGGGTGCCGACACCGGCGTTGGTGGGTACTTCGAGGCATCTGCCCAGTACCTGCAGGGACTGCCCGGTGCGGGTGAACTGCTGATTGGCGTTGGTGTGGCAGTCCCACACGATGGTCGCGGTGCCGTTGGCGGAGTTCGCGCCGTTGACGTCCAGGCAGCGGGCGGCGGACTCGTTGCGCAGCCGGAACGCGGTGGGGGTCGGCATTGTGTCTCCGGTGAAGAACTTCCATACCTCGTTCTTGACCCAGCTCCTGGCGCCGCTCTCGCACCCTGCGCATCCGTCGACCGGACCTTGCTGGTGACCGCCGTCGAACGCGGCCCAGACCACCGGATAGCCGGCGCGGCATCCCGAGTAGGTGGTGCTGATGTGGGTACGGCTACCCGCTGCCGGCTCCGGAGCATTCTGTGGCGTGCAGCCGTTGTTCCGGACGAACCTGTCCCGGAGTGCCCGTCCGTTGGCGATGTTGTCCGAGACGCCGTGGATTCCCATGTAGGCGAACGGTTGGGTACCGCCGCTGCATCCGCTGATCCCGCCGGGTGCCGCGATCGCGGCGACCGCACGGAAGGTCGTCGCTCGCGCACAGGCGAGGGCGTAACTCATCGCGCCGCCGTAGCTGAAGCCGATGGCGAAGAGCTGTGTCGTGTCGACGCAGAGGTCACCCTCGATCCGCCGGATCATGTCGTCGGTGAACGTGACGTCCTCGCCGTTCGAGTTGCCCCAGCCGTTGTTGAGGCCCTGCGGAGCAACGAAGATCGCGGTGTTGTTGGCCAGTGCCCGCAGTCCGTAGTGGGCGTACACGTCGCCGTCGCTGCCACCAGAAGCGACCTGCTGCATGGTGCCGCCCAGCCAGTGATAGCCGAAGATCAGCCGGTACTGCGTACTGCTGGTGTAGTTGTCCGGGACGCTCAGGATGAAGCTGCGGTTCTTGCCACTGCTCTGGATCGTGTAGGTGCCGCTTCGCAGCGTAGGAGCCTTGCCGCAACCCGCGGATCCCGCCAGCGGAGCAACATCCGCGGGCGCCGGCTGGGCTTGTGCCGCAGTCGCACCGGTGAGAACCAGCGCAGCAGTGACAATCGGTGCCAAGCACCACCGTAGAAGGCGTCTCTGTCTCATGAATTTCTCCTGTTCTGTGCTGACTTCATGGCCGGGTCCAGCGTTGGTTGGTGCCTCCGTGGCAGGTCCAGATGATCAGTTGGGTGCCGTCGGCCGTGCTGGCTCCGTTGGCGTCGAGACACTTGGCCGACTGCGGGTTGACGAGCGAGCTGTTGGCGCCGACTGTCCAGTTCTGGGCGCCGCTGCCGTTGCAGGTGGACAACTGCACCGGTACGCCGTTGCCGGTGCCCGCGGCGGTCATGCATTTGCCGAGCGCGCGCAACGTGTCGCCGTTGACCGTCCACTGCTGGTTCGCGCCGTTGGTGCAGGTCCAGAGCTGGATCTTGGTGCCGTCGGCGGTGCTGCCGCCGCTGACATCGGCGCATTTGCCACCCGGACCGGTGATCGGTCCGGTGCGCGGGACAGTGCCGCCGAGTTCCTTGATCCGGATGTTGCGGAACGACACGTCGTCGCCGGTTCCGTGGTTCTGGATCCCGATGTAGCCCGAGGTCAACGACCGCACCGGGTCGGTGTTGGTGAAGTCGTTGATCTTCACCCCGTTGAGCAACACTTGGAGCCGCTCGCCTTCGACCAGCAGTTCGTAGGTGTTCCACTCCCCCGGCGGGTTGAGTGCGGCGTCGCGGGCGGCGATGTCCGCAGACTTGAAGCCGTAAACCGAACCGGTGGTCTTGTCGGCCGTGTCGGTGGCGTCGATCTGTACCTCGTACGCCTGGTTGAGGGCAGCGTTCGGATCGCTGCCGGCCGGGAATCCGAGGACAACGCCGGAGTTGTCGTCGCCGGGCATCCGCCAGTCCAGCTTGAGCGAATACGACCGGTACTCCTTGGCGCTGTACCAGAGCATGCCCAGACCGCCGGACGAGGTCAGCGTGGCATCACTGTTGCTGAAGGCACCCGGTCCGGCCTGCGACCAGCCGGTGGTGGATCCGTTGTACAGCGTGGTGTAACCCGTCTCCGGCCGGCAGTCCGCCTTGGTCCGATTGGCGGCGTACCGGATACCACCGAGGATCATCGAGCGGAAGCCACTCTCGGCGAAGGTGGACTGGGTGTGGCCACTGCCGGTGTAGAAGGACCGTCCGTTCTGGATCGTCTTGCACCAGGTGTGTGGATGGTCGGCGCCCATCGCGCCGCCCGAATACGTCGACTCGTCGAGGGTCGCGAGGACCCGGGCAGTCGACCGGACGTTGCGGTTGTAGTCGTACCACTCGTCGGTGCGCACCCAGCTGGGTGCGAGGTGCTGAGTGGCCTGGTGTGCTCTGTTCTCGACGCGAACCGTCGCCTGCTGGATCGCGGGATGCGAGACGAAATACGCGCCGACCAGGTCGCCGTAGAACGGCCAGTCGTGCTCGGTGTCGGCCGCCGAATGGATGCCGACGTACCCGCCGCCGCCCCTGATGTAGGACTCGAACGCGGTCTGCTGGGTGGGGTTGAGAACGTCGCCGGTGGTGTTGAGGAAGACCACGCTCTCGTACTGCGCGAGGTTCGCGGCGGTGAACGCGTTCGAGTCCTCCGTTGCGGTGACGGTGAAGCCGTTGGCGGCGCCCAGCTCGCGGATCATCTGGATGCCGGCCGGGATCGAGTCATGCCGGAAACCGGCCGTCTTGGAGAACACGAGGACGTCGTACGGCGGGTCGGCGGCGCTGGCCGATGCACCAGCGGTGGCGGCGGAGGCTGACTGGGTCCAGCGCTGGTTCGTGCCACCGCTGCAGGTCCAGATGATCAGTGCGGTGCCGTCCGCGGAGCTGGCTCCGTTGGCGTCCAGGCACTTGGTGCCGTTGCGAATGGTGCCGTCGGCCGGCATCGTCCAGTTCTGCGCCGCGGATCCGTTGCAGGTCCGCAGCTCTACCGCGGTGCCGTCGGCGCTGCTGCCGCCGGTCACACTCATGCACTTGCCGAGCGACTGGAGCGTGGTGCCAGTGCGGGTCCACTGCTGGTTGGTGCCACCGTGGCACGTCCAGAGCTGGAGCTTCGCGCCGTCGGTGGACGCGGCTCCGCTGACATCGATGCACTTGCCGCCGATCCCGGTGATCGGCCGAGCGGTACCCCCACCTGTCGATGTACCGAAGCTGAAAGCGTCCAAGTCGAACAGATAGCCCGTGCCGCTACCGGCGAACGTCAGGTAGAGCGTGCCGCTCGCCGCCGGGATGTTGGACAGGTTGGTCGAAATATCGGTGAAGGTCTCCCACCCACCGGTATTCGGAACTGTCACCGTTCCGAGGACCGGCCCGGTCGCCGAACCCATCCGCACCGACAGCGTGCCGCCTGAGGTACCAGAGGAAACCCGGGCAGTGAACCGCGTCTCGCCGGTGAGCGCGTACGGCTGGAAGGCGATCCAGTCGCCGTTGTTGATGTCACCGACGGTCTTGGCGCCCTCTGCGGCCGTCTTGTCGTACAGCGTCGTACCGGATTGAGTCCCATAGTGCTCCGCCTGACGATGCCGGTCCTGCAGGACGTACTGCGTATGAGTGGTCACCGGCGGCTGGCCGTTCGCACCCTTGTCGGTGTACTCGGCGTCGAACACGGCGTACAGGTTGGCCGCTGTGTCGTGCTCACCGTCGGGCGGAATCGTCAGGTTGCCCGAGCAGCCGTTCTGGGTCGTGATCAGGTGCGCGTGGCTGTCGTGCCCGAGCAGGTAGCTCAGCTTCACCTGGCTGCAGTCGATCGTGCCGTCTTCGGGGTCGGAGACCGTGATCGTGTACGGCTTGGTGTCGCCGAAGCTGAACAGGCTCCCGTTCTGAGGTGTATTCAGCGTGACCGTCGGGGCCGTGTTGCCGACGGAGATGATCACACTGGCGTTCCCGGAGCGGCCGCCGGGATCGGTCACGGTGAGGGTGGCCGTGTACTGGCCGTTCGCGGTGTAGGTGTGGCTCGGGTTGGTCGCCGTGGAAGTGGTTCCGTCGCCTAAGTTCCACGCGTAGGTCAGCGCACCGCCCTCCGGGTCGGAGGAGCCGGCCGACGAGAAGGTCACGGCCAACGGGGCTGCGCCGGAGGTCTGGTTCGCAGCAGCCCGCGCGACCGGCGCCTGATTGCCTCCTGGGTTGTACTCGATCCGGTAGAGCGCCGAGCTCGCGTCCCCGCTCCCCCAGCCGGTGCCGTAGTCGAGGACGTAGAGCGCGCCGTCCGGGCCGAAGGCCGAATCCATCACCTGGGTGCCGCGCCAGGGGAAGGGGTTGATCTGCCCCGCCGAGCCGTCGGAGTTCACGTCGATGACCTTGATCCAGCGCCGGCCGAACTCGCCGGCGAAGACGTGGCCGTCCAGGGCCTGAGGGAACTTGACCGATGACGGGTTGGCTGCGTCGTACCGGTAGACCGGCACGCTCATCGGGGACTCCGAGCCACAGCCGAAGGCGGCCAGCGAGCAGTTGTCGTACTTGATCCAGGCCGGCCGCGCGGCCGGCAGGTTGGTCAGGCCGGTGTTGTGCGGAGAGTTGTTGACCGGCGCGGCGCAGTTGAACCGAGCCCCGGACGGCCCCGACGGGAACGTGTAGTCCACATAGGTTTCGTTGGTGGTGTTGGTACCGGTGCAGTACGGCCAGCCGTAGTTCCCGGCCGAGGTGATCCGGTTGAACTCCACCTGACCGCCGGGACCACGGCTTGCGCTCGCCGAACCGGCGTCCGGTCCGTAGTCGCCGAGATAGACGACGCCGGTCGCCTTGTCCACGTTCATCCGGAACGGGTTGCGGAAGCCCATCGCGTAGATCTCCGGCCGGGTCCGCGCGGTGCCCGGCGGGAACAGGTTGCCTGCCGGGATCGAGTACGACCCGTCGGCGTTCACCTTGATCCGCAGGACTTTCCCGCGAAGGTCGTTGGTGTTGCCGGCGCTGCGCTGGGAGTCGAACACGGGGTTGCGGTTGGAGCGCTCGTCGAGTGGCGCATAGCCGTCGGAGGCGAACGGGTTCGAGTCGTCCCCGGTGGACAGATAAAGGTTGCCCGCGGCATCGAAGTCGAGATCGCCGCCGACATGGCAGCAGACGCCGCGGCTGGTCCCGACCTCCAGGATCGTCTTCTGACTGGCCATGTTCAGCGTGTAGTCGGCATTGAGGGTGAAGCGCGACAGCCGGTTCACGCCGTTCCACGCCGAGAAGTCCGTCCCGTTCTCCGGGGCGTCACCGCCCGGCGTGGACAGTGGCGGCGCGTAGTACAGGTAGATGAAGCGGTTGGTGGCGAAGTTCGGGTCGGCCGCGATCCCCTGCAGCCCTTCCTCGTCGTGTGAGTACACCTGCAAGGTGCCAATCACGCTGGTCGCGCCGGCCGCCGTCGTACGGCGCAGGGTGCCGTTGCGGGCGGTGTGCACGACCGAGCGGTCCGGCAGCACCGCCAGCGACATCGGTTCGCCCAGCTCGGCCACTCCACGCGCCAGTTCGACTTGCTGGAAGTCGGCTGGGTTGACCGCGTGGGCGGCGGCCTCTGGCGCTGAGCTGATCACAGTTGCCGTCGTACCGGCGGCTATCAGGAGGACGGCGCAGACGGCCGCCCTGAAGTTGGTTCGCATAGCAGGTCACACCCTTTGGAGCTGAGTAGGACGGGTCAGCAGGAGTTGGTCTGGGTGAGCAGGCCCATTCGCCAGGGCAGCTTCAGGTAATCGCCACCGGCACCGGGGTCCTGGCCCTGGTAGACGAACTGCAGCCGGCAGGGATCAAGGGTCAGCGTCTGGTCGTTGCTTGCCCGGACCAGCTCGCCATGACTGATGTCCTGGGTCCAGGCTCCGTTGGGGAAGGTCACGTTGTTACGGCCGGCAAAGGGCTGACTTTCGGTCGCGGCCAACGGGGTCCAGCTACCGGTGAGACTGGTGGAGGTGAAGGACCGGAAATAGCGCCGTCCGGTGCCGCCGATCGCCTCCTCCATCAGCAGGTACTGGTTGGACCCGGCCACCTTGTAGACATTGGTCGCTTCGAACAGGCTGAACTTGGAGTCCGACAGCACGATCTGGGTGTTGCCGAATCCGTTCGGGAAGTTGGCGAGGGTGGTCTGGGCCCGGTAGATGTGGCCGTTGTCGTCGCTGAAGAACAGGAAGCAGTTGGCGGTGTCGCAGATGACCCAGAAGTCGATCCAGGTGCCGTCGCCCTTGTTCTGCCGCACGATGTCGGGTTCCTGCGCGATGAACGTCCGTGGCGCCGACCACGATCGCGGATCGGCCGGGTTGGTGCTGGTCGAGTACGTCGGTGGCGCGGTCTGGTACACCAGGTACCACAGGTTCTGCGGACCGAACTGGAACAGCTGGGGCGCGGCACGGTAGCCCGGCCCGATCGCTGAAGCCGTGTCCAGGTAGGTGTGCGGAGCCGCCGCGGCCTGGGACCAGTCACCGAAGTTGAAGTTCACCAGACCCCAACCGTTCGACCCCGCGGTGGTGGCGTAGATCAGCCACTGGTTGTTGTACCGGACGACCGAGAAGTCCTTGATGGAATAGCGGTTCGGGTGCTGTGCGTCGGCCTTGGGCCCGGCCAGCACGCCACTGGACGACCACCGGAAGGTGGACGGCAGCTGACTGCCGGGGTTGCCGGTACCGATGGGGACGAGTGCCCACTGCTGGTTGGTGCCGCCACCGTCGGTGCGCTGGACGACTCTCGCTCCGTCCGCCGTGGATCCACTCGCGATCTCGAGCGCCTTGTTGCTGTTGCGGTTGATCAGGCGCACCTGGCCGTCAGCTGAGTCCGCCAACCGGAACTGCTGATTCGTTCCACTGTGGTCGGTCCACTGCACGACCTCGGCACCGTCGGCCGTCGAGGCGTTGGCCACGTCGAGCGCCTTGCCGGAATGCCGCGCCCGCAGCCGGTAGTACCCACCGCCGGAATCGACGAACTGGAGCTGCTGGTTGGTGCCGTCGTGGCGCGACCACTGCTGCGCCGCAGCACCATCGGCAGTGCTGGCTCCTGAGATGTCCAATGCCTTGCCACTGGCCCGGTTGACCAGGACGTACCAGGCGTTCGGGTCCACCGTGGCCGCGTGGGCGGGGGTCGCACTGGCGGCAGCCACCAGGCCGGCCACCAGCGCGAGCACCGTTGCAAATGCCGTCACGCGAGGTCGTTTCCTGCGATGCATGTCGGTCTCCTTCTAAAGGCGCTGGAGCTGGAAGCGCTGGTTGGAGTTGCCGGTGGGGGTCCATTGCGAGATCCGTGCGCCGTCGGCGGTGGACGCTCCCCAAACGTCAAGCGCCAGGCCGCTCTGCCGGTTGATGAGACTCACGACACCACTGCCTTGATCGGTGACCTGCCACTGCTGAGCTGCCGAGTTCGTGTCGGGCTGCTGCGTAACGTCCGCGCCGGTGCTGGAGCTCGCCACCTGCAGAACCAGGCCGCTGTGCCGAGCCCTGATCCGGTAGTAGCCGCTGCCGGAGTCGAGGAAGTCGAACTGCTGGTTGAGACCACTGGACGTCGACCACTGCTGCAGTACGGCGCCGGCCGCGGTGGACGCTCCGGTGATGTCAGCCGACTTACCGCTGTGTTGCGCCACCAGCCGATAGTTGACCCCGACCTGGATCGGCCCGCCGCTGCTCGTTCCGTTCAGCGTGGTGAGGACCGCGTCGTACGCCGGCTTCTTGTTGCCGCTTCGGTCGAACAGCAAGGGGTTTTCGCTCCCGCGCCAGGAGTCGCTGTCCCGCACACCCCAGGTGGTGATCCCGGCGCAGCGCGGTACGTTCATGCACGCCCGGACAGTGTTGGCATACGCGCTCGAGGACGCCTGAGCGATGTCGAGTTCGGTGAGTTGGACGTCGACGCCGAGTGCGGTCAGGCTGGACAGCGTGGTCTGGAAGTTGCTGGGCGCGCCGCCGCTGCCGAAGTGGGACTGCAGACCGACGCAGTCGATCGGGACGCCGCGGGACTTGAAGTCGCGGACCATCCGGTAGACACCTTGGGTCTTGGCCGCGTTCCAGTCCTCGATGTTGTAGTCGTTGTAGCAGAGCTTGGCGGCGGGATCCGCGGCATGCGCCGTACGGAAGGCCTCCTCGATGAACCCGGTGCCGAGGACATCGCTGAACACCGACGAACGAAGCTGGCCGCTGCTGCCGTCGGCGAAGGCCTCGTTGACCACATCCCATGCGTAGATCTGACCGCGGTAGTGGCCCGCCACCTGGGTGATGTGATTGTTCATCACGCTGCGCAGGGTGTTGGCGTCACGGATGGCGCTCACCCAGCTGGGCAACTGTCCGTGCCAGACCAGGGTGTGGCCACGCAACTGCTTGTTCTGGCTGCGTGCGTGGCTGGCGATCCGGTCCCCAGAACTGAAGGTGAAGTTGTTGCGGGACGGCTCGGTGCTGTCCCACTTCATCTCGTTCTCCGGCGTGATCGAGCTGAATTCGCGGTCGAGGATCGTCGTGTACTGCGTGTCGCCGAGCTTGCCGGCGGAGACGGCGGCGCCGAAGTACCGGCCTGATTGGGACGCTGCGGCCCCGAGCGTGCTGGCAGCGTCGACGGTCGCGGCCGCCTTCGGTACGAGGGCCGTCGTGGCGGTGACGGCGAGGGCGGCGATCACCGTGGTGACCAGTGGCCGGCGCCACCATCGGGCGGAATGGATCTGCGGGGACATACTTCCTCCTTGGTCGCTCAGGGCGTACGGTGCTGGCGGGAGCGCTCCCAAAGCGGGCAGCGCGAAGCCAGGTGTCAGCGATGCGAAGTGGGCTAGGCCTGCAGCGGAGGGCTGGCGCCGGCGACGTGCGAGCCGGTGGCAGTTCGCGGTCGAACCATGGGGACTCCCGGGGCGGTGGGTGTCGAACCGTTCGGTCAGTTGCAGACCGTACGGGAGGGATTACGGACAGCGCAATACTTCAGTCTTATCTATCTGCGGCACTTAAATGATTCAGTCCCATTTGCTGGCTTGTTCGAGTGTGAACGTTCGTGCCTATCTCTGATCGGCGGCTGGACACAGCCCGGCGCGGGGCAGACATTTCTTGCACATGTCGCAACCTCGAGCCGCTCAGAAGGGGCGAGAACATGATCCGAAGAACCTTGACCTTGCTCGTCGCGACCACCCTCGCGCTAGGTGGCGTAGTCGCCACTTCAGCGCCGGCCAGTGCAGCCACCAACCAGTTCCGCGGAATGAACTGGGCTGTTCTGGGTGACAACTTCAACAAGAATCCGCTCGTCATCTCGGGCCTGAGTCAGACCGACAGCAACGCGACCGTGCGGGCCAAGGCCAACGCCGTGTACGACGACATGGCGGCGATGGGCGTCAACACCGTCCGGCTGCCGATCAACACGCAGACCGTAGGCACTCCCTGGTGGGAGGCCTACCGGGGCGCCATCGACGCGGCGACCGCGCGCGGCTTCAAGGTCATCCTCGCCTACTGGGAGGACGCCGCAGCTTCGGGTGGCAAGGTGACGAACTACGCCGCCTGGAACACGATGTGGTCGCGAGTGACCAGCACCTACGGTGCCAACACCAATGTGTACTTCGAGCCGATGAACGAGCCGCACGGCTACAGCTCGACGGAGTGGCGAAATGTCGCCGCCGAATGGCTCAGGTATCACTATTCGGCCGTGCCCAGCCGGGTGCTCATCGGCGGTACCGGCTTCAGCCAGGACCTGCGGGACATCTGCAACGACAGCCGCTTCAACGGCACGCTGATGTCTTTCCACACGTACACGTTCTTCGCCGGCTCGATGACGTACGACGCTTGGCGCAGCTACATCCAGACGCGGCTGGGCAACTGCGCCTCGCGCGCGGTGATGACCGAGTACGGCGCTCCGATGTCCAACGGACTCAACTACGCCAACGCGTCCAGCACCGACAACTTCGTGCGCTACCTGCGGGCCGCCACCCAGGTCATGCGTGACAACCAGATGGGCGGCACCTACTGGCCAGGCATCGGTGGAAAGCGCACCGACGGTGGCGGTTTCGACTGGTATTCGATGTTTTCCCAGGGTGGCAGTGGCACCAACATCGATCTTACTGTCCGCAACGGCTCCGGTCGCGACCGGGTCAGGTACGGCTGGGGCTTGTAACCCAGAGCTCACCAGGACATCAGATCAAGGGTGCCGGACCACCCTCTGACGGTGGTGGTCCGGCACCTACAGAGCGTTGGTCAGGACAGTGACCATTGCTGGTTGGTGCCGCCGTGGCAGGTCCAGAGCTGGACCTTGGCGCCGTTGGCGGTGCCTGCGCCGCTGACGTCCAGGCAACTCCCGGACTGCACACCGGTGATGGATCCGTTGGTGTTGAACTGCCACTGCTGGTTGGTTCCGCCGGTGCACTGCTCGATCACGACCGGGGTGCCGTTGGCGGTCTGGTTGTTGAGGGCGGTCGCGCACCGCAGGTTGCCGCCGCTGTAGACGGTCAGCTGACCCGTCGATGTACGGTTCCAGGTCTGGTTCGAGCCGCCGTTACAGTCCCAGATCTGCAGCTGCGTCCCCGGCGTCGTGCTGGCCCCGTTGACGTCCAGGCACCTGCCCGCGCCCACCGCGCGTACCGAGCCGGTGGGCGGTGGCGGTGTATCAGAGTTCAGGCCGAAGAAGGCGATCGCCATGGCGGCCATGCCGGGCATCGGCAGGCTGTGCCCGACGCCCTGCAGGCTGATGCCCTCAACCGGTGCGGTGGTGCCAGTACCGCCGTACCGGGTACGGGCCCAGTTGGCTTGTGGGCTGTCGGTGTACGTCGGGGTCTGGCTCAGGCCGTGCACGTTGGTCCACTGCTTGATCTCCTCCCCGAAGTTGGGATAGCGCAGGGTGTCGTCCGTGGTGCCGTGCCACAGCTGCACGCGTGGACGCGGTCCGGTGTAGCCGGGGTACGCGCCGCGGGCCAGATCACCCCACTGCTGTGCGGTCTTGATGACGTTGCCGCCGGCACAGGCTCCGTTCCATGTGTTGGGCGGCGTGGTGGCGAAGCAGGTGTCCGGTACGCCGCTGAACGCCGCGCCGGCCTTGAAGACATCGGGATAGTCGGCCAGTAGGACGTTGGTCATCATGGCGCCGGAGGAGGCCCCGGTGACGAACACCCGGTCCCGGTCACCCGAGCGGTTGGCCACCACCCAGTCGACCATCGACTTGATGCCGACCGGATCACTGCCGCCGTCGCGGCGCAGTGCCTGAGACGAATAGACGTCGAAGCAGTTGCCGCTGCGGGTCGCGCTCGGGTAGATCACGATGAACCCGTACTGGTCCGCCAGCCGGGCGAACTCGCTCCCGCCGTAGAAGGCCGGGCCGGAGCCGCCGCAGTAGTGAACGGCCATCAGGATCGCCGGCTTGGCCGGGCGCCGGTCGGGCACGTAGATGTGCATCCGCAGATTGCT
This sequence comes from Kribbella sp. NPDC006257, assembly GCF_040613535.1. Taxonomy (NCBI): domain Bacteria; kingdom Bacillati; phylum Actinomycetota; class Actinomycetes; order Propionibacteriales; family Kribbellaceae; genus Kribbella; species Kribbella sp. NPDC006257. The sequence continues at coordinate 239,816 of NZ_JBEXSJ010000005.1, read as the reverse complement.
CGGGTTGGCACCGAAGTTCGTCACCTCGACCAAGGACGCCGCTGCGGCGGGCGTCGCCTGGTGGACAAGAGCTCCGAGGAGGAGCACGAAGGCCGCAAGGCAGCTCAGGACTGCGCGCCTGCTTGTCGCCATCATGACAGCGTCCATTGCTGGTTGCCGCCGCCGTTGCAGGCCCAGAGCTGGACCTTGGCGCCGTTGCCGGTGGCGGCCCCGCTGATGTCCAGGCAGATCCGGGACTGTACGCCGGTGATCGTGCCGTTGGTGTTGAACTGCCACTGCTGGTTGGCCCCGCCGGTGCACTGCGAGATCACCACCGGGGTGCCGTTGGCGGTCTGGTTGTTCAGCGCGGTCGCGCACCGCAGGTTGCCCCCGGTGTAGACCGTCAGCTGACCCGTCGATGTACGGCTCCAGGTCTGGTTGGACCCGCCGACGCATCCCCAGATCTGCAGCTGCGTCCCTGGAGTGGTGCTGTTGTTCGGTACGTCCAGGCACTTCCCAGCGGCCAGCCCGAAGAGCTCGCCTGTGCTGGGCCGCAACGCCTTTTCGATGCCTGCGCCAGCGATCACCTGCTGCGCGGCAGTCGGCCAGGAACCACTGACCTGGACGTTGCCCCGGAGAACGTTGTTGTGCGGCGCTCCGGTGGCCACGTTGATCGAGCCTGTGTTGTACCAGTTGCCGTCGAAGACGTTGTCGGTCGTGTTGTTGGTGCTGCTGGCGTTGGTGAACGCAAGGACGCCGCTGTCGATGACCACGTTGTTCGCCACCGAGACATAGCGCGAGCCTTCGTCGAGGTACAGGCCGACCGTACTGCGGTTGTCGTAGACCAGGTTGTGATCGATCGAGCCACCAGGGTTGGCGGACAAGTTGTAGAGGCTGCCTCCGTCGTGGAGAGACTTCTTGGTGCCGTGGACGACGTTGGACCTGACAATGGTCTCGCGCAGCGTCGTCGGAGTCGTATAGACCGGCTGGTAGTTGTACAGACCACGGTTGCGGTAGTCCTGGCTTCCCCCGGGGTCGTTGGCGCCCCAGCCCCAGCCGACGTCGATGCCGTCGTAGGCGAGGTTGGAGACTTCGTTGTGCTCGATCAAGGCGCGGGTGGCGTACGTGGACAGGATGCCTGCCATGTCCTTGTAGTCCTTGGCGACGTCGGTCACCAGGTTGTTCCTGACCACGATGTCCCTGTTGACCATCGCGGGGTTGCTCGGGTGGTGCGCGTCCGGACGGACTCCGCCGATCAGGATCCCGCCAGCGGAAAGGTCGGTGAAGGTGTTCTGGGAAACGGTGATGTTCGCGGCGCCGAGGCCGACACCCGACTGGTTCGCGTTCGCGTCGTTGCCGATCCCGAGACCTATCTGCCCGAGGTGGCGGAAGGTGTTGTTGGTGATGGTGATACCCGTGGCGGCAGAGACCTGTACTGCGGCCGGCACCTGCCCCCATCCGTTACGGGTGGCCTCGAATTGCTGGCAGCCCGATTGACACGAGGTCAGAAAGTCGCCGGGCATCTGATAGGCGGCCGGGATGAACGCGCCGCTCTGCTGATTCGCATAGCCGATCGACGTACCGGGCTGCAGCCAGGTGGTGTGTTCGAAGACCATGTCCCGCAGGGTGATGTCGTGGACCGGGTTCGCGAGAGTGCCGCTCACCTGGACCAGCGAGGTCAAGCGCGGCAACACGATGTCATGGCCGACGGGCGACTGACCGCCTGCCGCCTTGTAATAAAGCTTTCCGGCCTGCGGGTCGAGGTACCACTGGCCCGCGTTACGCAGGAACGAATAGGAGTTGTGCAGCGTCAGGGTGCCGCCGGCGAAGGGCCTGGCGAGGGTGTCGTAACCCCAGTTGTTGTTGTTCCAGGCGGGTTGCTGCATGGTGATGGTCGTGCCGCTGATGCTCTGTACGGGCGCGTACCGGTCGGTGAACGAGTTCAGGCTCTCCAGCTCGATCCGGTTCTGCTGCGGCAACGTGGCGAGGTAGTTCAGCGCGGAGTTCGTGATGGTCATGCCGCTGGTGGTGAACCGTACGTCGTTGCGCGACAGGGGTATCGAGGCGCGCGGCGCCAGCGTTCCGTCCACGTAGAGCTGCCGGGAATCGGCGCCCTGCGGAACGGAGGCGACCCAGACGTTCGGGCCGGCGTCGTACTGCGTCCAGCCGCTCACCGGCTGCCCGCCGGACACCATCGGCGTCGCGCCGGGGCTTGCTTGCCAGGTGACCTTGTGGCCATTGCGGCCCGAGTCGGCACCGGTGAACCTCAGCGGTTCGGACAGCCGGTGAACACCACCTTCGAGTTCCACGACGACGTCGGCCTGACCGGACTGGGCACGCGCCAGTTCCTGGGCCTTGGCGAGGGTGCCAACCGGACTGCCGGTGGACCCCCGGTTGCGGTCGTTGCCGTCGGGGGCAACGACGATCCGCACGATCGTCGTCTCCGCGGCCTGCGCGGGAGGGACGACGAGCAGCGGCCCGATGAGGGCGGTGGGCGCCGCGATGACCGCGGCGATCAACGAGCTGATGCCTGGATGCATGGGTGTTTCACCTTTCCGGAGGGGCGGGTTCGGTCGGGCAGTCCGGTCGGGAGGCGGCTGACGCAGTGTCACCGGCTGATCACGAGAATAGGTAACACATAACAGTTGTCAGATGACGGTCCGTCAAGAGATGAGACTTACTAATATTTTTCCGCTCGTCAGATCCCGGGGGCTCGGCTGGCTGTATCCTCAGGACCGGCGTCGAGGAAGAGCCAGACTCTTTTCTGACGTCCCTTGACGTAGGAGGCAGCCAGGTGGACAGCGTGTCCCTTCCGGCCGGCCCATCCACGCGGGAGCCCGGTGCGTACCGGCCGGGCTACGAAGTGGTGGCCGAGCAGATCTTGCGGCTCATCGCGGAGCTGGAGTTGCGGCCGGGTGATCGCATGCCGACCGAGAACGAACTCGCCGCCCGGCTCGGCTGCAGCCGGACGGTGGTGCGGGAAGCGGTCAAGATCCTCTCCGCGATCGGCCGCATCCGGGCCCAGAAGGGCCGCGGGCTCTACGTCTCGGACGACGACGGGATGCTGGGCTCGGCCCGCTGGGGAGGGTTTTTCCATCCGACCGACCTCGATCACGTCTACATGCTCTTCGAGTTCCGCCGGGTCCAGGAGACCGCGGCCAGCCGGCTGGCCGCGACCCGCGCCACCCCGGCGGAGCTGCGGGCCATCGAAGCAGCGGCCGAGACCTGCCGCCAGGGTCACTTGACCGGGCAAGCGTCGCTCTTCGAGCGCGGCGACGACGACTTCCACCTCGGAATCGCCACCGCATCACACAACGGCTTCCTTGTCGCCTCAGTACGCGAGGCCCGCCGCCTCCAATACCAGTCCACCGCGATCGGTCTGCACGGCAGTATCGGTGGCCACGCCCAGGAAGCCACCGAGGAGCACGCCGCCATCTACCAGGCGATCCGCGACGGCGACCCGGAAGCAGCGGCCCGCGCGACCGCCGTCCACCTGGACAACACCCTCGAGGACTACCGCCGAGAAATCCAACGCCGCGTCTTCGGCTGACCGGACAGCACCTTCGGCTTCGGGCAGTAAGACTGCTTGGCGGGGTTGGCTAATGCTGTTAGCCTCTGGCTAATCAAATTCGCCTAAGCTCGGAGCTTGTGATGACTGAATTCGTCAGCGTCGACGGCGGCTCGATCGCCTATCAGGTGTTCGATGGCGACGGGCCGCTGGTTGTGCTTGCCCACGGCATCGGTCATGACCGCAAGGGGTTCCGGTTCATGGCGCCGCTCCTGGTGGACGCCGGGTACCGGGTGGTCTCGGTCGACCTGCGGGGCTGTGGCGAGTCGAGTGTGCAGTGGCCGTCGTACAGCCGGACCGACATAGCGGGCGACCTGCTCGCCGTGGTCCGCCACCTCGGCGGTCCAGCCGTCCTGGTCGGTCATTCGGTCTCCGGCGGCGCCGCCACCATCGCGGCCGCCCAGGCGCCCGAGCTGATCTCGGGAATCGTCGAACTGGCGCCGTTCACCCGCAAGCAGTCGATCAAGCTGGGCGACCTGATGCGGATCAGCCGTTACCGCAAAGGCATGCTGCGGGTGATGGGCACAGTTCTGTTCGGCAGTCTGTCGATCTGGCACCGCTACCTCGACGTTGCGACCCCAGGCACCAAGCCGGCCGACTGGACCGAGTGGCTGGCCCAGAACGACGCCACGCTGAGCGAGCCCGGCCGGATGAAGGCGTTCCAGAAGATGGGCCAGTCGCCGCCCACCGATGCCGGCGCCCAGCTGGGCAACGTGCGCTGCCCGGTCCTGGTCGTCGAGGGTTCGCTCGACCCTGACTGGGCGGACCCGCGGAAAGAAGGCGAGGCGATCGTCGCCGCGTTGCCGGCCGGTCTCGGCCGGCTGGAAATGATCGAGGGCGCAGGTCACTACCCGCACCTCCAGTTCCCCGACGAGGTGGTGGCTCTGGTGTCCGCCTTCGTGCAAACGAACAGCCGTGCCTAGAGCAGGTCTGGCGCCGGCCGTGGTCGTCGCGGCCGGTGCCGACCTTGCCGACGAGGTCGGCTTCGCAGGGGTGAGCATGGGGTTGCTGGCCGAGCGCCTCGGCGTACGGACTCCGTCGCTGTACAAGCACGTCGATTCCCTCGAGGCGCTTCGCCGCGGGATCTCCATCCAGTCCAAACACGAACTTGCCGGCACGCTCGCCCGGGCCGCCGTCGGACGATCCGGCCCGGACGCGGTGCACGCCTTCGCCGGCGCCTATCGCCGCTGGGTGCTCGACCACCCCGGCCGGCATACGGCCACTGTCCGCGCTCCCGCACCCGACGACGAGGAGGACCTCGCCGCCGCCGGTGCACCCGTCCAGGTGCTGTTCGACATCCTGGCCGGCTTCGGGCTCCGCGACGCCCGCGCCATCGACGCCGCCCGCGCGCTGCGCTCGGCCATCCACGGCTTCACCGACATCGAGAGCTCCGGCGGCTTCGGCCTCCCCCGCAACATCGACCGCAGCTACCGCTTCCTGATCGACACCCTCATCACCGGCCTGCAAACCGACCAGCCCTAACCGCCAAGGGCCTTTCTGGTCCAGACCGGTAACCCTGTGCGCTGAAAGACTGCACCTCGTCACTCTCGTCAGAGTTGGGGGAAGCAGGCGGCGACGGCCAGGGTGTCGACGAAGTCGTTCATCTCGTGGCCGGAATGGCCCTTCACCCACTGGAAGGCGACATCGCCTCGCTGGACCACCAGCGAGACCAGGGGTTCCCACAGGTCCCGGTTGGCGACCGGCTTCCTTGCCGAGGTGAGCCAGCCTCGCTCGATCCACCCTGTGTGCCACCCGTCGCGGAAGCAGTTGACGACGTAGGTCGAATCCGAGACGACCAGCAGCGGACCGTCGTTCGCCCGTACGGCCTCGAGGGCGGCACGGATCTCCATCCGCTGGTTCGTGGAGGCCGCCTCGTGACCGGCCGAATACTCGGTCGTCGACAGCGCCCAGGCCCAGCCGCCAGGTCCGGGGTTCCGCGAGCAGGCTCCGTCGGTGAACACGGTCCGTGCGCCGATGGGGACTGCCATATCGGCCGGACGAGGACGGCGAGTGCGAGTCTTCACGGCGAAACCCTACGTCCGGTCGGCCGATCGCGGTTGTACAGCGGCTGTGCAGGTGTCTGTATGCCGGGCTCCTAGCCTCCACTCCGGGAGTCAACGAACCTAGGAGCGAATGTGGAGTACCTGACTGTTGCGAGCCAGGCGTTGCTCACCTCGGTCTTCGGGTGGGCGGCGGTGTCGAAGGTTCGCACGTTCGCGAGCTTCCGGCAGTCTCTGCGACAAATGGTGCCCGGCCGGTACGTCGGTGTCGTAGCGGCTGCGATCGTCACGGCCGAATCGGGTTGTGCGCTGGCCGTTCCCGTGTCGGCCGTGGTCGGCCTGATGGCGTGTCTCGGGGTGCTCATAGTGTTCTGCCTGGGGATCGGTGTGCTGCTGGTGCGCGGGGTCAGCGCATCGTGCGCCTGTTTCGGCGCCGGCGGGGCTCCTCTCGGCCGCAAGCATCTGGTCCGCAACGGCCTACTCGCCGGGATCGCGCTCAGCGGGCTGGTAACGAACATCGACACCGCTGGCGAGCTCCAGATGGCCGGCGTTCTCACCGCAGTGTTCGCCGGACTGATCGGCGCCGCACTGCTGGTCTCGTTCGACGATCTCGCCGAGTTGTTCATGCCATCGACCGCACGCTGACACAGGAGTTCCGATGCCGTATCTGACCGCCGCCGTCGTTCTCCTCGCTGTCCTGGGCATGCTCAATCTCCTGCTCACACTCGCCATCGTCCGGCGTTTGCGAACAATGAATCAACAGCCGCCACCCGAACCGCTGATCCAGGGGAACGCGATCCGTCCGTTCACCACCAAGACGATCGACGGCCAGATCGTCTCGGAGCGCGACCTGCGCGGTGGCCGGTCCCTGGTCGGGTACTTCTCCCCCGGCTGTCCGCCCTGCGAGGCCGCGCGTCCGCGGTTCGTCGCGTACGCCGCCGGGCTGGATCGCGAGCGCGTGCTTGCCGTGATCGTCGACGGCACCGCCGAAGACGCAACCGATGATCTCGCGGCCGTGGCTCGGGTGGCACGAGCCAGTGAACGTGACAGCGTGGTCGAGGCGCTGTCGGCGTACGGCTATCCGGCCGTGTTCCTGCTCGACGAGGACGGCCGGGTCCTTGCCGCCGACACGACCGTCGACGGATTGCCGCTGGTGACCGCGCGGTGAGCAGATTCGCCGCCACCCGTTCGGCTGTGTATCTCACCTGGCAGGCGGCGCCGCACCTGGTGATCGGCCGGGCCCTCGTCACGGTCGTCCAGGGCATCGCACCGCTTGCCGCCGCGTGGTGCACGAAGTACACGCTGGATCGCCTGACCGGGCCCGATCCGACCGTCTCCCTCGTTGCGCCGCCAGTTCTGTTGCTCGCCCTCAGTGCATTGCTGGTCGGTGTCCTTACGCCCGTCGACAATTACCTCGGCAACGAGCTCGGCCGGCGCGCCGGGCTCGTTGCCCGGCGCCGTCTGTTCGATGCCGTCGCCGGGCTGCAGGGCCTGCGGCGGTTCGAGGATCCCGAGTTTCTGAACCGGCTCCGGGTCGCCGATTCACCGGGATCCAGCACACCATGCCAGCTCCTCAGCGAACTGCTGAGCGCCGGAAAAGCGGTGGTCGTGGTCGGCGGCTTCGTGACGTCGATGCTCACCCTGAGTCCGCTGGTCACCGCCGTCGTCGTACTGGCGGCGGTGCCGGCCGTACTCGCCCAGCTCGCGATGAGCCGGCGGCGCGCGGCACTGCTGTGGAACACCAGTCCGCTGGAACGACGGGAGATCTTCTACAGCAGTCTGCTCACCCAGATCCAGGCAGCCAAGGAGATCCGGCTGTTCGGCTTGGCCGGGTTCTTCGGTGATCGGATGCTGGCGGAGCGACGGTCCGCCGACGTACTGCGTCGCGGCGTCGACCGCCGTGACTTCGCCACCCAGACCGGCCTCGCGCTGCTGGCAGCACTCGTCAGCGGCGCGGGCCTCGTCTGGGCGGCGTTCACAGCGGTCGGCGGCAGCCTCACGGCCGGTGACCTCACCATGGTGGTCGCCGCGGTGGCCGCGTTGCAGAGCGGGATCAGCGGTGCGGTGATGGCGGTTGCCGAGCTCAATCACGATCTGCTGGTCTTCGAGCATTTCCGCGAGGTCGAACGGACCGAGCCGGACATCCTCGAGCCGGCCCAGCCCAGAGCCTTGCCGGTACTACGGCATGGGATCGAGTTCCGGAACGTCTGGTTCCGCTACGGCGACGACCTGCCCTGGGTGCTGGCAGGGGTTGACCTGACAATCCCCGCGGGCTCCGCGGTCGGCCTCGTCGGACACAACGGCGCGGGCAAGAGCACGCTGGTCAAGCTGCTCTGCCGTCTGTACGACCCGACCCGTGGCGCGATCCTCTGGGATGGGGTGGATCTTCGGGACGTCCCCGTCGCCGATTTGCGAGTGCGCATCGGAGCGGTTTTCCAGGACTTCATGTGCTACGACCTGACCGCGGCCGAGAACATCGGTCTCGGCGACCTGGGCGCGATCGACGACCTGGAACGGATCGAGGCCGCGGGTCGCAACGCCGGTGTCGACGCGACGGTTCGCGCGCTGGGCAAGGGCTACCGGACCTTGCTCAGCCGCAACTTCACCGACGAGACCGACGAGACCGACGAGAGCGATGAGTCCGATGAGTCCGACGAGGGCGATGAGCCGGCCGGGACCGGCGCGTTCCTGTCGGGTGGCCAATGGCAGAAGCTCGCCACCGCCCGGGCGATGCTGCGCGAGGACCGCGATCTGATGATTCTCGACGAGCCGAGTTCCGGTCTGGACGCCGACGCCGAGCACGACCTGCACCACCGTCTCCGCGCTCTCCGCCGAGGCCGCACCAGCGTCCTCATCTCACACCGGCTCGGCGCGCTCCGGGAAGCGGACCTGATCATCACCTTGTCCGATGGCCGCGTCGTCGAGCAAGGCAGCCATCACGCCCTGCTCGCCCGCAGCGGCGTGTACGCCGGCCTCTTCCGCAAGCAGGCGTCTGGCTACCAGTTGGAGGAGCTGGCCCAGTGATCCGGCCGTTCCTCGCCACGGCCGTGTTGTCGGGGGCGATCCTGTGCTGGATGCGCGCCCGCTACGTCGTCGTCACCGTCGACGGCACCAGCATGCAACCGGCGTACCGGCCCGGAGACAGACTGCTGGTACGCCGGACGTCGGCCGACCGGCTTCGGCAGGGGGATGTCGTCGTCGTGACCGCATCCCCGGCAACGTCACCTCCGTACGGCGCTGTCGGCGACCGTCGATGGGTGGTGAAGCGGATCGCGGCCCTGCCCGGGGAGGAGGTGCCATCCGAGGTCGTCCGCAGCGTGCGACAGCAGACCGTTCCGCCCGGGCAGCTGATCCTGCTCGGAGACAACTCGGCCAACAGCATCGACTCGCGGACGGCCGGCTACTACGCCGGCGACCGGGTGCTCGGCGTCGTCCTGCGCCAACTCGGCCGATGACAGCGCCTGTATGCACCATCGATCCCGATCTGTACGCCGCGCGCCTAGCGTCACCGTCAATCCGGTCGACCCGACCGGCTGACCCAGGAAGGACTCGCATGCTCACCAGAATCAGGGCTGTTGCGGACCAGGCGCTGGCGCGGATCGTGCCCCAGGCAGAGGCCTCGGCCTGTCCCGTGACCTACTACGACTACAAGTGCCTCGACCACGTCAAGTTCCGGCGGACGTGCTACCGGAACGTCGAGTGCGCGACCATCAGCTGCGGTGCCTGGCAGCACGTCGGGAGCTGCTGACCGTACGCCGTCCCGGGGTGGCACGCGTCACCCCGGGACATCGCCGGCCTGCAACGCCTCGCCACCCAAGGCCGGCACTCGTCAGCTGGTGGCCAATGCCGTGTCGCGCTCCGGGTCGGCGGCAGGATCCGCAGCGGCAACGAGCACCTGGGATCGGGCAGTCAGCTGCCCCACTACCTCGCACAGTTCCAGTGCCCTCGCCAGATCGTCCTTGGCCTCGACAACGCGGCCGAGACGATTGAAGACCTGCATCCGGGCGATCCGGCCTTCCCTCTCGAGATCCCTGGCGGACAGATCGACGGTCAGTTCCACCAAGGCATCCAGGTGCAGCAAGGCTTCCTCCAACTGGTCTGCGGCCAGATACGCCCGCCCTAGCTGGTACTGCGTGTAGGCCTGCCCGACACGGTCTCCGACCCGCTTCCGAATGCCCAGACTCGCCAGCAGATGCTCGACTGCCTTCGCGTTGTCGCCGGCCCAGCGCGCATTCATCCCCTGGGTGTTCAGGAGGATTCCGAGGGCAACCTCGTCGCTATCGCCGACCAGATCCAGCGCTTCCGTCACCAGAGACTCGGCAGCATCGAAGTCACCGCTCTCGGTGCTGAAGATGGCCAACGTGTTGAGTGCCGACACGAGCCTGGCGGTCTCCCCCGCCTTCCGGGCCAGCTCGATACCACGCGCGACGTACTCGCGGGCAAGCGTCCGGTTGCCGAGTCGCTGATGGCAGCTGGCCAGATAACGCCAGCAGTCGGCCGCCTCGACGGTGTCGCCGTTCCGCTCGGCGATGCGGGCCAGCGTCTCGTTGAGTTCGATTGCCTCAGGCAACCGCTGGTCACGTTCCAGGTCGACCGAGAGCGCGTCGACGATGACCGTGGTCGGCCGGTAGAGCGCGGCCGGCCCGCGATCGGCGATCCGCACCATCGCCCGGAGCGCCTCGCGCTCGGACTCGAACCAGACCGCCGCCTGGTGGATCGTGTCGCACTGGGGACGCGTTGCCTGCTTGGCAATCGACAGCACCAGAGGAAGATCACGTCGTACCGGCCGGAGCTGCTCGCGCGCCTGTCGCGAGGCCTCGGCGCAGTAGCTGAAGACACGCTTCAGGGCAGCCTCGCGTTCATGCTCGGTCAGCTCGTGCTCAGCGAGTTCAGCAGCGAACAACCTCAGGAGATCGTGCAGCACGAATCGCCCCGCCCGAGGCTCGACCGCATGCAGGTCGACTAGCCGGCAAAGCGCCAACTTGAGCTCTGCCTGGGTGACATCGGCGAGTGAGGCCAGCACCTCCTCGCCGTACGACGGCAGCGGCAGCGCACCCATCAGCCGGAAGATCTCGGCGGCCGTGGATTCGCCGGGCTTGTCACCGAAGCGCAATGCGTCGAAGGTCGCCGCGAATGCCGCCCGGACGCTGACGTCATCGGTGCTCAGCTCGTCCAGCCGGCGGCGGTCGTCAGCAAGCTGCCGGGCCAGCTCGCCGAATGACCAGTCCGGGCGTGAGGCACGGCGAGCCGCCGCAATGCGAAGAGCGAGTGGCAGCCGTCCGCAGAGCTCCGCCACATCGGCGACCGCACTCTCGTCCTGCTCACCGGGTGGGCCGTACTCCGTCAGTGTGGTGCGGGCCGCTGCCGGAGACAGCACGTCCAGCGAGAGACACAGAGAAGCGTCCAGCGTCGTGAGTCGACGTCTGCTGGTCACCAGGGCGGTGCAGTTCCCGCTAGCCGGAAGCAGTGGCAACACCTGTTGGGTGTGACTGGCATTGTCGAGTACTAGCAGGAGGGCGCGATCAGCTGTGATGGTGCGGAACCGAGCGGCGAGTTCGTGCTCGTCCAGGCTGGTCTGATGCGGGTCGCCCAACGCACGGAGGAGTCCGGCGAGCGCGTGCACGCTGGACACTGGTTCAAGTCCGGTCGTGGTTCCGCGGAGGTCGACGTACAGCTGTCCGTCGGGATGTCTGGCGGTGAGCAGATGCGCGGCCCGCAACGCGAGCGCGGACTTGCCAACGCCTGCCTGCCCGTCGATCGACACCACCCTCGGCTGTGCCGGATCCCGGGCTGCACCGGAGCACACCGCGATGATCGCGGCCAACTCGTCATCGCGGCCGACCATCACCCGGCTGTCCCGCGGCAGCTGTCGCGGAACCTCGGGCACCGGCGTACCGGAAGTTCTGACGCCTGCTTCCAAGGCAGGGTCCCGGGCCAGGATCGCCTGCTGCAGGTCACGAAGCTCCTGGCCTGGCCGCATGCCTAGTTCCCGGTCCAGCGCATCGGTTGCCGCCCGGTAGGCGGCTAATGATCCGGCGACATCACCGCTGCGGTACAGCGCGGTCATGAGCACCGCCCACAACCGCTCGCGGGTGGGGTGATCGGTCAGCAGCACCCGCACTTGGGTCACCGTCTGGCCCAGGTCAGCGAGCTCCAGGCGCAGCAGCAGGCTGTCCTCCAGAACAAGCAGGCGCTGTTCGTCGAGCAGGCCCAGGTGTCGCGCCAGCGGGATATCGCCGGGCAGGTCCTCACCACATCGGCCGCGCCACTGGTCGAGTGCCTCGCGCAGTCGGCTGTCTGCCGCCGACTGATCTCCGGCAGCCAGCTCCGCCCGGCCGCGCGACACCAGTTCGCTGAACCGTTCGACGTCCGACTCACCTGGACCGATGACCAGCTCGTAGCCGCCGTCCCTTGCCAGCAGGCGATCACCGATCACCCGGCGCAGGCCGGACGCGTAGGTACGAAGGTTCGCGGTCGCCGATTGCGGCGGCTCGTCCCAGAGCAGGTCGGCCAGCCGTTCCAGCGCGACCCGCCGGTTCGAGTTCAGCAGCAAGGCCGCCAGCAGCCCACGCTGCTTCGGTCCACCCAGCAGCAACTCCTCGCCACCACACGTCACCGACAGCGGCCCGAGGATCCGAAAATCGAACTGGTGCAACGACTCCAGCGCCCCACACCCCCTTGCCCATCGCACAAGACGCGCCTGAGTCTACGACCTGCCCGACTCAGCTGGTCAGCGCGCTGATGCCAGCGATCTGCGGTTCTGGTACTCGACGAAGCCGCGCAGGGCCAGATAGCCCACGGCCCAGACAAGCATCGTCCACCGGCCGATGAGGAGTGCGATCGGCATCGAGAACAAGAAGAGAATCGTTGTTCCGGCGGTCCACGCCCGGATGCCACTGATCACCACACGCGGCGCCGTCGCGTGGACGAGTCCGGCACGGACGGTATGGCGCACCAGCAGATACATGGCGCCGCTCAGGAAGGTCATAGCGGCCGAGAGCACGATCACACCCACACTGTTCGGCACGTCGCCGAGCGTCTTGCTCGCCCACGGAATCAACACGTAGCCGAACAGGACGAGAAGGTTCAGCGTGATGAGCGGCGCATCGCTATGGCTGACGTAGGTGAAGAACAGGTGATGCGCGATCCAGGCAGGCGCAATCACCGCGAACGAGACGATGAAGGCCAGGTAGTGCGCGCCGTGCTCGCTCAGCGCCGCCCACAGGTGCGACGGATCGGCGGCCTCGGGCACCGGCAGTTCGATGGCCAGCAGCGTGAGCATGATGGCGATGACCGCATCGGAGAAGAAGAGCATGCGTTCCAAGCCATAGGCCTTCGGCGTCTCCACCGTTTCCGCTTCGGACATGTGTCCTTCCCCAGTCAGTACGTACGCCGTCCTTTTGCTCAGGTCAGTGGGAGAGCATCCAGCTCCAGCGGCGGAACTGGAGGATGCAGGCGGTGAGTGCCAGCAGGACCACCAGGTACGCCGGTATGCGCGGCCATGCGGCGAAAGCGGCGACGCACGCGGCGACCGGCTGCAGCAACTCCAGTGCGATGGCCGGCCGGGCCGACAGAGCGACCGGGTTCTTCTGCTTCTTCGCGCCCGGCATGCCGAAGATGGTGGGCAGGCCGATCAAGAAGACATCGGCCAGCACCGCGAGCCAGACGGAATGCGGCGCCAGCGCCCAGGGTGCCGCGACCCACGCGATGATCTCGACCAGGAACCGCGGTACCGATGCAGTCAACGCATCGGGCGCAATGTCCGGCATTCGCTTGTCTCCTCTGTCCGCTGGGTGCCGCACCGTTCCGGGGTACCCTAACGCTGTTAGGGTGCCGCTGGAAAGGGGTTTCACCCATGCGCGCAGGACCGGCGTTGCGCCATGGACCGATCGCCTCGGCCACGCTCAGCCGGCTCACGCCGCGAGCACAGGAGATCGTCCGGGTTGCCCGCGAACTACTGGACCGCGAGGGCCCTGAGGCGCTCTCGATGCGTCGCATCGGCAGCCTGGTCGGGATACGGGCCGCATCGCTGTACGAGCACCTCCGCGACAAGCAAACGTTGGAGGCAGCCTTGATCTCACTGGGATTCGAGGAACAGGCCGACCTCTTCGACAACGCAGTAGCAGCGAGCGACGACCCGCTGGCCGCTCTCGCCACGGCGTACCGGCAGTTCGCGCACAAGCAACCGCACCTCTACCGCCTGATGACTGAACGGCCTCTCCCCCGCGACCGCCTCACCCCCGGCGTCGAAGCAGCCGCCGCCAAAGCCCTCCTCGACGCCACCCACGGCGACCTGGACCAAGCCCGAGCCTTCTGGGCCTTCGCCCACGGCATGGTGATCCTCGAACTCAACCAACGCTTCCCACCCACCGCAAACCTCGACCCCACCTGGCAAAAAGGCCTAACCGCCTTCCGCGACACCCAGTAGGCACGGCTTGTTCTCATGCAGAAGGGCGAGGGTTTCGCGGGCGATTTGCCATTCCTCGTTGGTGGGGATGACTAGTACGGCGACGGGGCTGTCGTCGGTGGAGATGGTGAGGGCGCCGGCAAGATTGCGGTCGGCGTCGAGGTTGATGCCGAGGCGTTCGAGACCTGTCAGGGAGGCGGATCGGACGGGTGCGGAGTTCTGGCCGACGCCGGCTGTGAAGACGATCGCGTCGACGGTGCCGAGGGTGGCGTAGTACGCGCCGACGTACTTCTTGATCCGGTAGCAGTAGATGTCGAAAGCCAGTTGCGCGTGTGGATCACCGGCTGCGCGGCGGGCGTCCAGTTCGCGGAAGTCGTTCTGCCCGGCGAGTCCTTTCAGGCCGGAGGAATGGTTGAGCGCGTGGTCGACGTCCTCGAGGCTCCAGCCGAGTTCGCGGACCAGATAGGCATGGATCGCCGGGTCCAGATCACCGGACCTGGTGCCCATCACCAAACCTTCCAACGGAGTCATCCCCATCGAGGTGTCGACCGAGACTCCACCCCGCACCGCTGTCGCCGAGCAACCGTTGCCCAGGTGCAGCACGATCAGGTTCACCTCGCCGCTAGAGCGACCGAGCAGGCGCGCCGCCTCCGCGGAGACGAAGGCGTGCGACGTACCGTGAAAACCGTACCGGCGGACGCCATGATCGTCACGCCAGTCCAGCGCGACCGCATACGTGTAGGCCTCCGGAGGAAGGGTTTGATGGAAGGCCGTGTCGAAGACCGCAACCTGCGGGAGCTGCGGAAAGAGCCGCCGAGCCACCCGGATACCTTCGAGGTTCGCCGGGTTGTGCAGTGGCGCCAGCGGCACGAGTTCGGTGACCGCGGCAACCATCTCGTCGTCGATCAGAACGGGGTCGCCGAACCGGGATCCACCGTGGACAACTCGGTGGCCGATGGCAACGACCCCGTCGAAGGACGGGCCGTGAGACGAGAAGGCGTTCAGCACTGCTCGGAGCGCGTCCTCGTGCGTAGCGATCTCGAGACTCGTCCGTACTTCGCCCTGTGGACCGCGGTGGACCTGCTGACCGGACGGCTCCCCGATTCGCTCGACCAGACCCGAAGCGGCCGCCTCACCGGAGATTCCGTCGATCAGGCTGTACTTCAGCGACGACGACCCCGCATTGATCACCAGAACGCGGCTACTCACAGCTCGCCCTTCTGAGCCTGTACTGCGGTGATCGCCACGGTGTTGATGATGTCGCGCACAGTGGCTCCCCGGGACAGGTCGTTCACCGGCTTCCGTAGCCCCTGCAGCACCGGCCCGACCGCCACCGCATTCGCCGAACGCTGCACTGCCTTGTAGGTGTTGTTGCCGGTGTTCAGGTCCGGGAAGATGAACACGGTAGCCCGGCCGGCCACCTCCGAGTCCGGCAGCTTCGTCCGCGCCACCGCGCTGTCGATCGCCGCGTCGTACTGGATCGGCCCCTCGACCGGCACCTGTGGTGCCCGCTCGCGGACCAGATTCGTTGCCCTCGACACCTTTTCGACATCGGTCCCGGTGCCGGAGGTCCCGGTCGAGTAGGACAGCATCGCGACCCGCGGCTCAACCCCGAACGCCGCCGCGGTCGCCGCCGACGAGATCGCGATGTCGGCCAGCTGCTCGGCCGACGGATCCGGGTTCACCGCGCAGTCGCCGTACACCAGAACCTGGTTCTCCAAGCACATGAAGAACACCGAGGACACGACGGACACACCGGGCAGCGTCTTCACGACCTCCAGCGCCGGCCGGATCGTGTGCGCGGTGGTGTGCACCGCACCCGACACCATCCCGTCGGCCAGCCCCAGCTGCACCATCATCGTGCCGAAGTACGAAACGTCCCGGACCACCTCGCGAGCCTTGTCCAGGTCGACGCCGCGATGCTGCCGCAACCGGTGGTACTCCTGGGCGAACCGCTCCCCCAACTCCTCGTCGTCCGGGCTGAGGACGCGCGCCGACGAGATGTCGACGCCGAGCGCAGCCGCCTTGGCGCTGATCACCACCGGGTCACCCAGCAACGTCAGCTGCGCGACACCACGCCGCAGTACGACGTCCGCCGCGCGCAGGATCCGCTCCTCCTCCCCCTCCGGCAGCACGATGTGCTTGCGATGGGCAACCGCCTCGTCGACCAGTTGGTGCTCGAACATCAACGGTGTCACCACCGCACTGCGCGCCACCTCGAGCCGGTCCAGCAACGTCACGCCGTCGACGTGCCGGTCGAACAACGCGAGCGCCATGTCCACCTTGCGCGGCGAGTCCTTCGTCAACCGGCCCCGGACGGCGGTCACCGCCGTCGAGGTCGCATGCGTCCCGAGCCCGGTCTCGATCAACGGCATCGTGCTCCCGACCCCCTCGATCAGCCGGAGAATCTGCTCCGGCAGCGCGAAGCCGCCGTTGAGGAAGATCGCCGACACCTGCGGGAAACTCTGCGATGCATGCGCCATCAGGACGCCGACCACCACCTCGGGACGATCCGCCGCGGTGATCACCGCAGCGCCCTCGACCAGCCGGTCGAGCACATTGGGCATCGTCATCGCGGCAACCACCAAACCAGTGACCTCACGGGACAACAGCCCGGCGTCCCCCCTGAGCAGCCGGCCGTCGACCGCACCCATCAGATCGGTCACGGTAGGTGCACTCAGCAACGGCTCCTCCGGGATCCCGTACGCCGGTACGCCGGGACCCGCCATCGCCGCCACGGCAGACTCAAGCTCGTCCGGGGCGACCCGGTTGGCAATGATCCCCAGCAGAGAACCGTGATTCGCCGCCAACTCGGCCGCCGCCATGTCGGCCAAGGTCCCCAGGTCTTCCGGACTACGCCCGGCACCGTTCAGCACCAGCAGCACCGGCGCACCCAGATTGGCAGCGATCCTCGCGTTGTAGGAGAACTCCGTCGGCGTACCCACGTCGGTGTAGTCGCTTCCCAGGATGAGCACCGGGTCACCACGCTCGGCAACATCGCGATACCGCTGCACGATCCGGTCCAGCGCGGCATCGGGGTCCTTGTGCACCTCGTCGTACGTGACACCCACGCACTCGTCGTACGTCAGTGAAACGGCGTCCTGCGAGATGAGCAGATCCAGCACGTAGTCGCGCCCACCGAACAAGGCACCGTCCGGCCGCACGATCGGGCGGAACACCGACACCCGCTCGACCCGCCGCGACAGCTGCTGCAACACCCCCAACGCAACCGTCGACTTCCCGGTGTACCCCTCCACCGACGCGACATACACGCTGCTTCCCATACCTGAAGCCTAACCACCTCCGGGCCGCTGCCCGGGAACTCTGACACCGGCGGCTGTCAGAGTTCTCGGTCGAGCCAGATTCTGTCTCTGAGCGGTATGCCGTCGATCACGATGCCTTCGGCGTACCCCTGGTCCGGGCCGAAGGCATCACGCTCGACCCGCAGCATCCGGAAACCCTGCAGCTGGTAGAACCGCAGGTTGCGGGTGTCCGCCGCGGCAGTCGAAACGATCATCCTCCGAATCCCTTGCTCCCGGCACCGCTCGACCGCTGCCGCCACCAGGGCACTGCCGACGCCACCACCTCGACGGTCGCCGGCGACCGCCAGACTCTTCAGCTCTACCTCGCCGCTTTCGCCACCCACCAACTGCAGCTCGCCGACAAGCTCGCCGCGGTCCTCGGCGACGAACACCTCGCCGGCCTGCAGATACCCGTCGATCGCCCGATCGGAATCGTCCGCCTCCCGGAACAGCGGACGCAGTACCGTCCGATCACCCTCGAAAATCAGCACTCGCATGCCCCGATGGTGCCATCCCCGACCGTTCCCGGCCGGTGATTTACCGGAACTCAGACCGCCAGAGTCCGCAGATGAACCTTGTACTGCGCCAGGAAGATGATTCAGGCGATGTAGGGGATCGTTTGCGGGCCTTCCGGCAGGATGCAGACGCGGGCGGAAGGCCCGGCCCAGTCGCACTCTCATTCGGCCGAACTCCTTCGATGAATCGTGGCCTTGGTGCAAACATCATACGTATGCTAAACGAACCGCTAGTCGTGCCGGAGCGCGGAAAGTCGTGGACGTGCCGGCCATCGATCTCGAGAAGCTGCGGGGGTGAAGTAATATCGCGGACGCATGCCGGCCTTCCGGTGGTGTCAATGGTTGTTCTGGGCAACAGACTCACGAACGACGACCGGGCAGGGCAGCAAGGTCGGGTGCGTCGATCGGTACCACGAGGTGCTGCTGCTCTGGATGAGCCGGGTCAAGGTGGCCACCGCCCAGGCGCCCATCTCGTAGTGCGGCAGGGCGACGGTGGTGAGCGCCGGGTAGACACTGGCCGCGATCGGCGCCTGGTCGTCGAAGCCGACGATCGACACGTCATCGGGAATTCGCAGCCCGAGCTCCTGAGCCGCCCGGTAGGCGCCCATCGCCATCCGGTCGTTGTAACAGAAGATCGCCGTCGGCCGATCCGCACGATCAAGCAACTCGAGGCTGGTCGTGTACCCGCCGCCGGCCTCCGAAACCCCCGAGGCGATCAGCCGGTCGTCCCGCGGGATCCCTGCCTGCTCGAGACCCCGGAGGTACCCGGCCAGCCGGCCTTGGGTCGCCGGAACCTCGATGCTCGAGTCTGCGAACGCGATCCGCCGATGACCGGCGTCGACCAACAGGGCGACGAGATCGGCCGCCCCATTGGCCTCGTCCGGTAGCACGGCCGGTACGACGCCCTGCCGGTCGAGGGCTCCTATCAGCACCGCCGGTACCGCGCGCAACTCGCGCGGTACCGACACCTCGTGGTGGAAGACGGTGGCGTAGATGATGCCGTCCACCTGACGTTCGATCAGCGCCCTCGCGTCGGCGCGGCGGGCGTCCGCGCCGGCGTCGAGATGCGAGTTGATGATCGCGAGCGTGAGGTTGTGCCGGCTCGCCTCCTCCTGCGCGCCGAGGATGATCCGGCCGGCGTGCGGGGTGGTCGCGATCTCCTCGGTGAGCAGCCCGATCATGTCCGACGCGCGGGTTCGCAGCCCGCGGGCAAGCCGGTTCGGGGTGTACCCCAGGGTCCGGGCGACCGATCGCACCCGGTCCCGGGTCGCCTCACTCGTTCGCGTGTGCGGAGTCTCGTTCAGCACATGCGAGACCGTCGTGACGGACACCCCCGCCGCGCGCGCGACATCCCGGATGCCCACCTTCGGCGTGACCGCTTCCTCGTCTGCCCCGCTCATCGGTTCGACCTCACTCGTCCCAGAGGCCGTGCTCCGGCCAGCGTCGCGGTAGCCGCTCCTCGACCGGTGGCAGCTCGGCATGCGGGGCATGCTCGCCCAACTGGTACCAGTAGGCGACGCTCGAGTAGTCGTTGCCCTGATCGTTGGCATGTCCGTGCTCGATCGACACCCGCAGGCTCTTCGCGAACCGGACCGGGTCCTCGATGTGCCAGCGGAACATACTCCACAAACCGAAGTGTTCCTGCGGGCTCGCACCGAGCGTGATGCCGTGGTACGGACCGGCATACTCCCCACTGGGGAATCCCCAGGCGGCGCCGAAGTAGTCCTCCGTGCCGGTCCCGTGCAAGGACGGCGGCCAGACCTCCCCGTCGATGAAGAACATGTCGTCGCCCTCCCCAGGCCAGGTGAACACCTGGTTGGAGGCGTCGAAGTTGTCGATGCTCAGCACGCAGCCAACGTAGTGCCCGGTGCCGATCGCATCGAGGATCACATAGTTGTCGTCACCGGTCAGGTTCGTCCCCGGCAGGTCCCACGGTGCCGGGTTCTCCAGACCAGAGCTGTGCCGTACGGCGGTTGTCGGCTTCTCCTGCCGGTAATACGCATGGAAGCGAGCCACGTCGTCCGGGATCGGCTGGTCGCTGAGCTCGTAGTCGACGTAGTAGAAGAGGTTCTCGATCGGCTGATCGCTCTCGTTGCGGATCTGGATCTTCGCGTGGCTGCCGAACGGCATCGGGAAGTAGCTGTTCATCGCGGCCGCGAACGGACCCTTGGGACCCCGCCGCGGACCGAACACGGCATTCAGCGGAAGGGAGATGTAATGCTTCGCGACCGCGTGCCCGACACCGAAGAAGTCGCCGAGCGGCGCGCGGACGCTCGGGTTCTGCTCGCCGTCCCAGAACATCTCGATGACGAGCTTGCGCAGGTACTTCTCCGAGTAGCACCGCGTGGTCAGCCAGATGTGCTCGATCCGTCCTGCCCCGCTGATGTCGGCGATCACGAAGGTCTCGCCCGCGGGGACGACCGCGAAGTCACGGTTGCCGCCGGTGCGGTCCCAGCTCGACTCGCGGCGCGATCGGCCGGACTTCACGTGCGCCAGGCCGCCGAGCGGGCTGTTGGGTTGCCAGAATTCCATATCTTTTCTCCGGTGGTCGAGTGGTGTCAGCCCTTGACGGCGCCGAGGGTCAGGCCGGCGACGATGTGCCGCTGGAGTGCGAGGGTGAGCAGGATGACGGGGACCGAGTAGACCGCCGAGAGCGCGGTCATCCCGCCCCAGTCGAGGCCGAACTGGGTCTGGAAGTTGGCGATCACGATCGGTGTGGTCTGGGCCCGCACCGACGTGAGCAGCAGCGCGAACAGGAACTCGTTCCAGGACGCGAGGAAGGCGAAGATGGCGGTGACCGCCAGGCCACCGGAGACGACCGGCAGTACGACGTACCGGAACGCCTGGAGCCGGCCGCTGCCGTCGACCTTCGCGGCTTCTTCGAGCTCGCCCGGGACCGCCTCGAAGAAGCTGGACATCAGCCAGATCGACAGCGGCAGCGAGATCGTGGTGTGGGCGATCGCCAGCCCGATCGTGGTGTCGGAGATGCCGAGCCGCCGCATCGTCTCGACCAGCGGCGCCCCGACCGCGATCGTCGGCACCATCCGGGTGATCAGTGCCGCGACCACGAAGATGCGCCCGCTCGGCGTCCGGAAGCGGGTGATCGCGTACGCCGCCGGCACCCCGAGAGCGAGCGAGAACGCCGTACTGAGCACCGCTGTTGCGACACTGTTGATCAGGGCCGGTACGACGCCTTCCTTGCTGAGCGCTGCGACGTAGTTGTCGAGCGTCCACTGCGATGGCAACACCTGGGGCGGTACGGCGATCGCGTCGAGCGGCGTCTTGAACGACGTCAGCAGCAGGTAGACGAAGGGGAATCCGTACAGCACCAGTACGGCGATCAGCGCGCCCCACAGGATGATGCGCGCCGGCCGGCGACGGGTCTCGAGGCCGTTCATGCCTGATCACCCCCGGGCCGCCAGATGGCGAAGATCGCGATCGTGGCGACCACGAGCATCCCGATCAGATAGACGGTGCCCATCGCGCTGGCCAGACCGGGATCGCCGTTGCGCGTCATCGTGCGGTAGATCAGCAGGCTCAACGTCGTCGTACTGTCCTGTGGCCCGCCGTTGGTCTGGATCAGGATGATGTCGAACGCGCGGGCCGCATCGATGCCGCGGACGATCAGCGCCACCGCGATCACCGGTCGCAGCAGCGGCAGGATGATCCGGAACAGCAGCGTCGGGAACCGTACGCCGTCGATCCGGGCGGCCTCGATGACGTCACCCGGCACGTTCTGCAGTCCCGCGAACAGGACGAGCGTGATGAACGAAGTCGTCAGCCAGATGTCCGGCAGCGCCACCGAGAACAAGGCGATGTCCGGATTGCTCAGCCAGGCGATCTGGTCCGTGCTGTGCAAAAGTCCGACCCGGCGCAGGAGCTCGTTGAGGATGCCGAAGTTGTCGATGAGCAGGAATCGCCACAGCAGGCCGGCTACCACCGGGGCGACCATCAGCGGATACATGAACACGGTCCGGAACACTGCCGACCGATTGCCGATCGCCGCGAAGACCAGCGCCACGGCAAGCCCGAAGGTGAACTCGAGCGCGACCACGATAACCATGTAGACGATCGTCCGCAGGGCGGCTCCCTGGAAGGCCGGCGAACCGAACGCGGTCGCGAAGTTGTCGAATCCCACGAAACTCCGCGGGCCGCCGGCCATCGGCGAGATCTCGTAGAACGCGTTCGTGACGAATCTGAGCAGTGGCCACGCCACGAACGCGGCCAGGAAAAGTGCGGCCGGCGCGATCAGTGCGAGCGCGAAGCGGCGGTCGGTAAGGCGCACGAGAGTGTCCGGTCTACTTGACGATCGCCTGGATCTGAGCCTTCGCCTGTTTCAGTAGGGCCGCGTTGTCCGCACCCTTGGCGACCGCCTTCTGCAGCATCGGTGTCAGTACCGAGGTCACGATCTGCTGCCACTTCGGGGTGGCCGGCCGCGCGACCGTCGCGGGAGACTTCAGTGTCGTGAGGATGGCCGGGTAGTTCTCGTGCCCGGCGACACCGGCCTGCGATTCGAAGGCCGAGATCCTTGCCACCAAGCCCAATGACGTCTTGATCGAGAGATCGTTGTGTGCGTAAGCGAAGGTGATGAACTTCTTCGCCTCGGCCTGTTTGCTGGTTGCCTTGGGCACCGAGAGGTACCAGGCACCTGGTACGCCGGCGACGCCGCCCGGCCCCGCGATCATCGGCGCGACACCGATCTTGCCCTTGACCGCTGCGTTGGCCGGAGTCTGGGTGTAGGCGTGTCCCCAGAAGCGCATCATCGCGAGCTTCCCCTGGTAGAAAAGGTTCTGCGCACCGGCCCAGTCGAGCTGCGCGGCACCTGGTGGGGCCGAAGGCAACAAACTGGTGTAGAAGTTCAACGCTGCCAGGTGATCGGCGTCGTCGATG
Organism: Kribbella sp. NPDC006257; assembly: GCF_040613535.1. NCBI lineage: Bacteria > Bacillati > Actinomycetota > Actinomycetes > Propionibacteriales > Kribbellaceae > Kribbella > Kribbella sp. NPDC006257. The sequence goes on along the minus strand of NZ_JBEXSJ010000005.1, from coordinate 217,155 downwards.
GTGACGTCGCCGCTCTTCGGATCGAGAACCATCGTCTTCTCGCCGGTCTGCGAGACCGTGGCCAGCCATTCCGTCTCCACCGCACCCTTCACATCGGTGCCGTACAGATCGGTCTGGCCGTCGCCGTTCGTGTCCCGGGTGAAGAACTCGGCCACGTCCTTGTACTGCTTCCAGGTGGTCGGCGGCACCAGCGGATACCCGTACTTCGTTTGGAAGGCAGCCTTCTCCTTCGGGTCGCCGAACAGGTCGGTGCGGTAGTAAAGAATCTCGGAGTTCGTCCAGACCGGCATCCCGACGTACGATCCGCCGACCTGTGCCTCGGTCACCAGGCCCGGGAACAGATCGCGTTTCACGTCGTCGGTGAACAGATCGTCGAGCGGCGCGACGCCGGCCGAGAAGGCGCTCAGCCAGATGGCGTCGAGCGCCGCGACGTCGAAGGACGTCTTGCCCGCACCGAGCTCGGTCTGGATCCGGTCGTAGAGACCGTCGTAGGGCAGTTCGACGAGTTCGACTGTCGTGCCGGTCTCCTTCTGATAGAGATCGGCGATCGGCTGGAGCTCGGCCTTGCCGCCACCTTCCACCAGGACGGTGAGCTTGCCGGCGGCACCTTCCGGGCTACCACCGGCACCGCAACCGGCCATGGCCAGGGCCACACTCGTCGCCACGGCGATACCGGCCATCGCGGTCCGGAGACGACCGCCCGTACTACGAAGCTTCATACTCCGACTCCGTTCCCAAGCTTGTGATTAAACGTTTTGGCAAAACGTCTTGGCAGAAGTGTTTGCCCGCCGGGGCCACGCGGTCAACGCCAAACTTCCGCCAAACAGCTGCCAAAACTTTTGGCAGCCACGACGACCTTGCCGCCGCCTGGCGACCGTCCTACCTTCGGATCAATTCAGCTCTGCCAAAACCTTTTGGCACCTCTCGAGAAGGAGCCGCCATGCCCTCCTCCAACCCTCTCTCGCGCCGGGCCTTCCTGGCTGCAGCGGCCGCCGCGAGCGCCGCGGGCTTGCTCCGGCTGCCGAGTACACCGGCCGTCGCCGCGGCCCCGGCGCCTCGACCGCACAACACGCTCCTCGGCGTGCTCTGAACGATCCAGCCATCCCCGCATCCCCGAAGGAGAAGACGATGCCCTCGACGATCTACGACGTCACCACCTGGACCATCCCCAGCAGCCCGTCGACCACCGCCTACACCGACATCGGCGCGGTCGTGAACAGCATCATCGCCGACATCAAGACGAACCAGCCGAACCAAGCCTCCAAGCCCGGCGCGGTCATCTACATCCCGCCCGGCGACTACTCACTCAAGACCCGCATCGTGATCGACATCAGCTACCTGCAGCTCAAGGGATCCGGGCACGGGTTCACGTCGTCGAGCATCCGGTACAACTCCGGCAACACCTCGAGCTGGCACGAGATCTGGCCCGGCGGCAGCCGGATCCGGGTCGAGAACACCGACGGGAATGCCGAGGCCATCCTGATCAGCCGGAGCGGCGACCCTCGGCTCAGTTCGATCGAACTGCTGGACTTCTGCCTGGACGGCATCTCGTTCACGCCGAACCAGAACAGCTATCTCAACGGCAAGATCGGGATCCGGTCGGCCACCGCCACCGACTCGCTGCGGATCCGCGGCCTGGGGATGGTCTACCTGCAGCGCGGACTCGTGATCACCGACGCCGACGCGCTGCACATCCAAGGCAACTTCCTCTGCGAGAACGGCAGCTGCATCGAGCTCGTCGGTTCCGGACAGGCCAGCATGGTCAACGACAACATGATCGGCGCCGGCTATGTCGGCTACTCGATCTTCGCCGAGAACCATTTCGGCCTGATCACCTCCGGGAACAACATCTTCCCGCGCGGCAAGAGCTCGGTGCACCTGAAGAACTGCACGAACAACAACATCAGCGCGAATCGCCTGCACGCCTTCTATCCCGGGATGATCCAGTGCGAAGGCGCCTGCCACAACAACCTGATCGGGTCGAACCACTTCCTCCGGGTCCCCGAGTCGTTCCCGGCGATGACCGGCTTCAACAACGGGCTCGACGATCTGTTCGGCCTCGTGCAACTGAACGGCAGCGGCAACACCGTGGTCGGCAATCACTTCTCGTACGACGTGCCGCCGGCGAACATCACGCCCGCCGGAGCGACCCCGACGATGGTCCTGGTGAAGTCGGGGAGCAACAACTACGTCGCCACCAATCACACGGCCGCCAACGTCGCCGTACGGACCGTCGTCCTGGACGGATCGACGGTCAACACCAAGGTCCTCGACTGCGGCAGCACGGCGGAGTTCCAGGCGCTGAGCGGAGCGACGTACGGATTCCGGGCCACGCCATGATCCGGGTCGCGTCGTTCCTGGCCTGGGTTCTCGCACTCACCGGTCTCACGGCGCTGCCGGCCGCCGTAGCCGGTTCACCTGCTGACTATCCGGAGTACCCGTACGCCGCCACCGACTACACCGAACCGCTGCGTGGTCAGTTCCACTTCAGCCCGCAGAACGGCTTCATGAACGACGTCAACGCTCCGCTGTACTACCGCGGCGTGTACCACCTGTTCTTCCAGCACAATCCGCACGGGCTCGGCTGGGACGCCGCGGTGCACTGGGGACACGCAACGAGCACGGACCTGGTGCATTGGACGCAGCAAGCGATCTCCCTCGAACCGGGTGTGCACAGCGGCAATCTCTGGTCGGGATCGGGCTGGGTCGACGTGAACAACGTGACCGGGCTGAAGACCGGGGCCGACGATCCGATCCTGTTGTTCACCAATACCAACGGCGTCAGCATCGCGTACTCGACCGACGGGGCGAAGACCTTCCAGATGTACAACGGCGGCGCGAAGGTCATCACCGATCCGGTCGAGAGCCGCGACCCCAAGGTTCAATGGGACCCACAGCACAACCGCTGGGAACTCGTCACGTTCCGGGCCGGGACCGGCGCCGCCTTCTACACCTCGACGAACCTGCTCGATTGGTCCTATCGCGGCGCCTACGCGGCCAGCTGGTTCGTCGAATGTCCTGACCTCTACCAACTGCCGGTCGACGGGAACACCAACGTCCGGAAATGGGTCCTCCAGGATGCCAGCGGCGAGTACGTCACCGGCTCACTCGACGCGAACGGACTGTTCGTCGCGGACTCGGCGACCCCACAGCGGATGGAATGGGGAGTCTCCGGTGCGGCCTTTCCCCCCTCGACCTGGTACGCACCGCAGACGTTCAACCAGCTGCCGAACGGCCGCATCGTCCAACTGGCCTGGCAACCGAGCAACGCCGGCGTGACCTGGACCGGCAACGCGTCCTTCCCGGTCGAGCTCGCCCTCAAGACCTATCCGGAAGGCATCCGCTTGACGCGCAATCCGGTCAGCGAGATCTCTACCCTCCGGACGTCGACGCAGACCTGGGGAACGCGCACGATCACAACGGATCCAGCGACCGATCCGCTCAGCGGCAGCTCGGCCGACACCTACGAGATCAACGCGCGGTTCGACCTCACCGGCACCACCGCTTCGGAGTTCGGCTTCCGCTTGCACGTGCGCCCGGACGGATCGAGCGATCGCACTGTCGCTTATGGCGTTCCGGCGCAGTCCCTGTACGGCGTACCGATGCCGCCGATCGCGAACCAGGTCACGATCAGACTCCTGGTGGACCGCGGGCAGCTAGAGGTCTTCGGCAATGACGGCAAGACCGTCGTGAGCGACAACGTCGCCTTCAACTCTTCTCCCACAAGTCTCGGGCTTCACCTGTACGCCGTCGGCGGTGCGGTCACCCTCACGTCGCTGAGCTTCTCCCCCATCGGGGCGACCTGGACTCCCGCCCCCGAGGGCACGGCTCCCGCCAGCGCGATCGTGTCGACAACACGCCAGGGCTTTTGCGTCGACCGGGATGTTGCCAGCGGCAAGGTTCAGCTGTGGTCATGCCTGGCGAACTCCAACCAGACGTGGACTCTCGACAGCTCTGGAGAACTGAAGACAGGAGGCGTCTGCCTGGAGGTGCCGTCCGGCCAGACGGCGAACCTGACCTTGCTGCGCGTCGCGACCTGCTCAGGCAGCAGCAATCAGACGTGGCATCGCGGCAACTTCGGTTCACTCGTCAACCAGGCTTCCGGGCGGTGCCTGGATCTCCCCGAGGCCGACTTCACCAACGGCCGCCAGCTGCAGATCTACGACTGCGTCGGCACCCGCAACCAGAGCTGGGTCGGTCCTCCCGGTTGATCGAAGCGCTTCGAAATCACAGGGGGTGAGCTATTGACCGGCACGCCGGGCGTTTATAGGTTTCGTCCTGGAAAGCGCTTCCCGTTAAATTCTCCGCCCCAACTGGAGGTTTCCGATGCAATTCTTTCCATCGATGACGCCTGCCCGGCGCCGGTTGCCGTACCTGGTGATGGCAACAGTGCTGACCGCTACGACCGTTTCCGCCGTCGCTGCTCCTGAGCTCCTCCCGAAAGCGTCAGCGTCGACCTACGCCTTGCAGGGCTGGGCAACGCAAGGAGGCGGGACATCCGGCGGAGGCAGTGCTTCTGCCGTCACGGTGACCACTGCTTCCGCCTTGATCAGCAACATGCAGGCTTCCGGAGCCCGGGTCATCCGGGTCTCCGGCACCATCGCCTTGTCCGGGATGAACAAGGTCGCCGCCAACAAAACCATCATCGGCGTCGGCAGCGGTGCCGCGATCACCGGCGGCGGCCTGAATGTCGCGAGTGTCAGCAACGTGATCATCCGGAACATCAACTTCCACGACTGGAGCGACGACGCGATCAACGTGCAGTACTCGACCCGGGTCTGGATCGATCACAACAGCTTCAATCACGGGTACGACGGTGCTGTCGACATCAAGCGTGCATCGGATTACGTCACCGTGTCGTGGAACAAGTTCTCCAACCACGACAAGGTCGGCCTGATCGGCCACAGTGACGACAACGGCGCCGAGGACCGCGGCAAGCTGCGGGTGACCTACTACGCCAACTGGTTCGACGGTACGACGCAACGGCACCCGCGGGTCCGCTTCGCCAACCCGGTGCATGTCTTCAACAACTACTACCGCGGCAACAGCGGGTACGGCGTGGCCTCGACCTGCAACGCAGGGGTCTACGTCGAGCGGAACTACTTCGACGGTGTCGCGAACACGGTCGTCGCCCAGACCGGCGACTCACCGGAGGGCAACGTCAAACTACTCAACAACTACCTGGTGAACTCCGGTACGCCGGTCTCCCGTAACGCGGCCAGCGTTGCGGCGATCCCCTACTCCTACGTGGTCGACGCCGCCGAGAACGTCAAGTCGATGGTCACCGGCGGAGCAGGCACCGGCAAGATCTGACCCCACTCCGACTGCCGTCTCCGGCCCGCCCCATCCGGGGACGGCAGTCACCCAATCAGCGGTGAGCCGAGTTGTGAGGATCAGCCGGTGTAGGCGGCGAAGAGTTGGCTGAACTGGTAGGGGGTTTGGGGGACGTTGGTGCAGTTCGTGAGGGAGCCGTTGCAGGCGTTGCGGTCGCGGGTCATCTCCCAGAAGGACAGCATGCCGAGGTGTTTGGTGCGGGCGAAGTTCACCAGTTGGGTGGAGTGGGTCTGGTTGAAGGTGCCGCCGTCGTCGTTGCGGCCGAGCATCGGCGTGACGCCGACCTTGAGCCAGGCTTGCGCATCGGTGAGGGCCGGCCAGAGCGACTTGATCTGGCTGAACGTGCTCTGCGCAGCCTGTACGGCGAAGTCGCCATAGTTGCCCGAGGCCCGGTTGTAGTCCATCGCCATGATGTTCACCAGGTCGAGGTTGATGCCGTTGTCGCGAGCGGACTTGAGGACCGCGAACCCGTTCGCGTCGAGGCCCTCGGGCAGCACCGGCAGCGTCAGCGAGATCTTCAGGTTCGGCCGGTTCTGCTGGAGGATCGAGAGCGCCTGGGACCGCCGGAGGATCGAGACCGGATCTGCGACCGCACTACCTTCGATGTCCACGTCCAGATAGCGCAACTGGTAGGCGTCGACGACCGCCTGGTACTCCGTCGCGGTCGCCTGCGCGGTCGGGCAGACCTGCGCGAGCTCACTGCCGGCCGCACCACCGAAGGAGATCTTGACGTCGCCACCGCGGGCCCGGATCGCATCGGTCTGGTCCTTGCCCCAGGCCGTCCGGGGATCGTAGGCGCCGAACCAGCTCGCCTTGCAGCCGTTCCCGGTGATGAATCCCAGGGAGAAGGAATGCAGGTTGCCGGCGGTGGCCATCTCGGTGAGCGAGGGTGTCGGCCAGGCACCCATGTCGACGTACGGCGCGACCGGCACCAGCGACCCGGCCGGCCCGGACACGGTCGTCGCGGTGACCGAGTTGCCAGGCTGGGACGAATTCCCGGCAGCGTCATGCGCCCGTACGGCGAACGTGTAAGTGGTCCCCGGATTGAGTCCGCCGACTGTGCCGGTGGTTGTTGCAGTGCTGATCAACAGCGCGCTGCCCGAATACACGTCGTACCCAGTGACGCCGATGTTGTCGGTCGATGCGTTCCAGGCCAGCGACACGGTGCTCGTGGTGGTTCCGGTGACCCGGACGTTCCCGGGTGCGGTCGGCGCACTCGTGTCGCCCGCACCGCCCTCGCACAGGCCGCCGTTGACCCGGCAGTTCGCCGGACGAGCCGGACCATTCGCGATGAACCCGAAGGTGGCGGATTGACCCGCGGCCAACGGAGCATTCCAGCTCGCGTTCCCGGCGACGATGTGATTCCCGGTGCGGGTGATGACGGCATCCCAGGAGCTGGTGATGTTCGTCCCGGCCGCAAGGTCGAACTCGACCCGCCAGGTGCTGATGGTTGCCGCGGTCCCATTGGTGATCGTGTAGGCGGCCTGGAAATTGCCGTTCCATTCACCGGTCAGGGCATACGCCGCGGTGACCGATCCCGCCGCCGTCGCCGGGGGCGCAGCACCGAAGGGAACCAGCAAGGCTAGGAGGGCGAAGAGCAGGACACGTGATCTGGGGCGGATCATGGCGGCCTCCGGGCAGCTGTTCAATATATTTAAGAAGTAACCATATATAAAGAACCTTTCCAGTCAATAGCTCGTCGATCGGCGCGCGGATGCAACCAACTTCTCCCCCGCGGGCGTGTCTAACCCGGTAGCGAGGACGGCGGAGGACAGATGAGTGATCGGGACGCCGCCTTCGAGGCGTACTTCGCGGCGCGGTCGGATGCAATGCGCGGTACGGCGTATCTGCTGTGCGGCGACTGGCATCGGGCGGAGGACCTGGTCCAGCTGACCTTCACGAAGATCTACCTGGCGTGGCGCCGGATCCAGCGGCACGAGTCGATGGACAGCTACACCAGGCAGACGCTCGTCCGGACGTTCCTGTCCGAGCGGCGCCGCGGCTGGTTCCGGCACGAGTCGGTCGGCTCTCCGGCGACCGATCGGCCCGCGCCGCCGATCGGCCATGCCGACGACCGGGTGGTGTTGCTGGAGGCGCTCGCGAAGGTGCCGCCGAGGCAACGCGCCGTACTGGTACTGCGGTACTGGGAGGACGCCTCCGTCGAGCAGACTGCCGCGCTACTCGAATGCTCTACCGGAACTGTCAAGAGCCAGGCATCCCGTGGGCTGGCCACGCTGCGGGGTCTGCTCGAGGAGGAGAAGATTCGATGAACGAAGAGGATCTCAACCAGGCACTGCACGACGTCATGACGCGGAGCAGTCCGCCGCCGTCGATGGATCCGGCGCCGGTGATCGCCCAGGGTCGCCGCGCTCGCAAGCGGCGCAGGGTGGCCTGGGCAGGAGTCGCCGTCGTACCGCTGGTGGTCGGCGTCGGAGCAGGCCCGGCGCTGGTCGCGAACTTCACCGGTCACCGGCCGACGGACCAGATGGTGGCGGGCGGCGGCACCCCGACAACGGTGGGCGGGACGACGAAGGCGCCGGTCTCCAGCGTGGCGCCGACGACGACGCGAAAGACCGGTGACCCTTGGCCGGAGGGTCAGACGGACCGTACGGCGACCGCCGGCCCTCGCGCCGAACGAGCCGTCACGCTGATGAACGACCTGACGTCCGTAGTACCGGCAGGGTTCGGTACGCCGAACCTGAGGTACCCCGATGGTCGTGCGATGAGGTGGCCGCAGGGCCAATATGCGTCGAATGACGGCGAGCCGGACTACTGGGAGTACTCGGCAGCCATTCCGGTGCAGCAAGGCGACAAGGTCGGCGAACTGCGGGTGCAGTCGACCACGCCCGACGGCAAACCAGCGACTGACCCCTGCAGGCTGGCGCAGAGGTTCTGGGGTGGAGCCGGTAGCTGCACCATCGTGGACGTCGGCGGCAAGAAGGTCGGCGTGGTGACGGACAACGGAGCCGGCCGCTACAACCAATGGGCCGCCTACCGCCACGACGACGGCACCGTCGTCTATCTCGCGCAGGCCAAGGCCACCGACGACCCGGACCTGTCACCCCTGACGCAACCGATCTTCACCAACCTCCAACTGGCCGACCTGGTCACGTCGCCAAAATTCAAGATCAGCAGTTGAATCGAGGTATGTCGAGTCGAGACGAAGTCGTCCGCCGGTACCGCGACTACCTGGACGCGTGTAACCGGCGGGCGTGGGATGAGATCGGGACGTTCGTTGCGGACTCGGTGCTGGTCAACGGAATCATCCGATCCCGCTCGGAGTACATAGCGGACGTTCAGCACACCTTCTCGATCTTTCCGGACTACCGATGGGAACTTCGCCGGGCCGTCCAAGAAGGCGAATGGCTGGCCGTCCACCTCTACGACACGGGCACTCGGCGAGACGAGTTCCTCGGCGCGCCAGGCGACGGCTCCCCGGTCGAAACCCATGAGTTCGACATGTACCGCATCGTCAAGGGCCTCATCGTCGAAGTAGAAGGCACCGCCGACAACGCAAGGTTGCGTCAGTAGCCGGCTAGCGGGCGCCGGCGCTGAGGTGGGTCAGTACGGCGAGAACGCGGCGGTGGCCGTCTTCGGTTTCGGGGAGCGCCATCTTGGTGAAGACGTGGCGGACATGCGCCTCTACTGTGCGCTCGCTGACGTAGAGGCGCTTCGCGATCCCGCTGTTCGTCAGTCCCTCTGCCATCAGCTCCAGCACCTCCCGTTCCCGATCGGTCAGCAGAGCCAGCGGGTCGCTGCGGGCCACCAGCCCGGCCACCACCTGCGGATCGAGCGCCGACCCACCCCGCGCGACCCGCTCGGCCGCGGCCAGGAACTCGCTCACGTCGAGGACCCGGTCCTTCAGCAGGTAGCCGAACCCGCCGAGTGCCACCAGGTCGACCACGGGCTGGGTCTCGATGTGCTGCGACAACAGCAGCACGCCGACCTCGGGATGCGCACGCTTCACCGCCTGAGCCGCCCGGGCTCCCTCGTCGCTGAACCCCGGCGGCATCCGGATGTCCGCAACCACCAGATCCGGCCGGTACGACGTGACCGCGGCGAGCAACTCCTCCGCGTCGCCGAGCGTCGCCACCACCTCGTGGCCACCATCGACGAACAGCATCGCCAGTCCCTCGCGCAACAGCACCTGGTCCTCGGCGATCACGATCCGCATGGCAACTCCGCGGAGAGTGTCGTCCCTTGACCAGGGACGCTGTCCAGACGGAAAGTGCCGCCGAGTGCGGCGATCCGATCCGCCAGGCCGGTCAGCCCGGTGCCCTTGCCAGCGTCGGCGCCACCGACGCCGTCGTCCGTCACCGACACCAGCAATCGTTGCTGACGACAACGAATTGTCAGTCCGACCGAGCTTGCGTTCGCATGCTTGACCGCGTTGGTGAGGCCTTCACAGCAGAGGAAGTACGCCGCTGCCTCCACGCCAGGGTCGAATCGCTCACCGGGCACGTCCACCGAGACCGGCAGCGGGGCCCGGCGGGCCAGGTCGTCGACCGCCGGCCGCAGACCGGCGTCGAGCTGCGTCGGTGGCAGACCGCGAGCGAGTTCGCGCAACTCGCCGATCGCCATGCTGACCTCGGCGACCGCCCGGTCCAGCGTCGCGCCGACGGCCTCCGGCGAGGGGCCCAGCTGATGCTGGGCATGCCGGAGCGCCAGCCCGATGGACACCAACCGCTGTTGCGCCCCGTCGTGCAGGTCCCGTTCGATCCGGCGGCGCTCGGCGTGACCGGCCGCAACGATCCGGGCCCGGGAAGCCTCGACCTCACTCAGCTGCAACCGCAAGATCGCGCACACCACCGTGGCCGCGGCGGTCGCCCACCCCGAGCCCCGGCCGAACAAGATGCCGAGGGCAACGATCAGTACGCCGTACGCCGCCGCCAGCGACACGGTGAGGGTGGCGTAGGCGACTGTGCGGCTGATGAACAGGTCGATGTCGTAGAGCCGGTAGCGCAGGATCGCCGCCCCCGCCGCCAGCGGTAGCGCGGACAGGACGAGGGCGGCGCCGACACCGGCGACCGGCGTGACGTACCAGAGCACGAAGGTGGCGGGAAGGACCACTCCGGCGACCGAAGCCGCGAGCACGAACCATTTCAGCTGCTGACGTTCGAGACCGCTCGACCTGCGGAAACGGACCGCGAGGGACAGTACGGCGGCCATCAGCGAGCCGAGCAACAGCGGCACTCCGACGGCGAGCAGGAGCCCGGTCGGCAGCGACTCGGCCGCCCACGGGTTGCGGCCACTGCTGAAGTCGCGACCGCGGTCCGGACTCAGCGCCCACCCCGCCGTACCGAGCACCAGGCCGAGCGCACCGACCCACGGCAGGACCCGCCACCGGGGACCGGGCAGGCGGCCCGTCGGGAAGAGGGCGAAGGTCAGTGCCCAGCCGTAGCCGCTGACCAGCCAACTGCTCGAGGCGATCCATTCGGCGAGTGGTCCGCCTGGCCAGGACTCGGCGGCGGCCCGGAGTCCCCATCCTTGGAAGAGGTCCGAGGCGATCGCGTTCAGCAGGCCGAAGCCGCAGAACAGCCAGCCGATCGGGTTCTCCGGCCGGCGCCAGGCGATCACCGCACCGGCGCCGACGGTCGTCAGCCCGAAGACGCCGTACAGGATGGTGTCGTACTCAGGCTCCAGGCGCCACGACAGGACGACCGCGGCGATCTCCACGACCACGGTCGCTCCGAAGAGCACTGCCGGTACAGTCCGTCGGCCCACCCGCCCATCGTGACAGCGCGCAACGGTCGCGGCCAACAGTGCTGGCACTTACGGCGATCCGCGCGTGATCACCCATCCAGGTCTCGTGCTGGCGCCGATGCCCGCGGTGACCGCTCGCTCCTAGCGTCGAAGGCATCAGCTTCCTCCGAAGGAGTGGGACATCATGAACAACCTCTCGATCCGACGGCTCACCGTGGCCGGACTCACCGGCGCTGTCCTCACCGTCTTGTCCGGCGTGGTCATCGAGGCGATCGTCAAGCCGGCGTCCGACGTATCCGACGACCGCTGGAGCTACCCGTGGAGCAGCGACGCCTTGACGCCGGTGTCGATCGTGTTCGCCGGGGTGCACCTACTCGTCTTCCTCGGAATGCTCGCCTTCGCGCGTACTCTTCGCCGCGGACGGGCCGGCGCGACCGTCGCGCTGGCCGGGACGTTGCTCCTCTTCCTCGCGGAGTTCGCCAGCATCCCGTTCGCCGACCAGCGCATGAACGAGACCGGGCCACAGGTGGTGGGCGGAGCCTTCGGTCTCGGGGTCGCCCTCACCGCGATCGGACTGCTTGTTGCGGGCGTCGGCGTACTGCGATCGCAGGATTGGCAAGGGTGGCAGCGGTACGCACCGGTGGTGGCTGGTGTCTGGTCGTTGCTCATGATCGGCTTGAGCTTCACCAGCGCGCTGCCTGTCGGGGTCGCGATCTACGGCGTCACCTTGTGCGGCCTGTACCTCGCCGTCTACACGTTGCACACCAGCCCGGGCGACGACCGGCCCGAGCGCCTCCGCGCCCGGATCGAGCAATGAGCCTGCGCTTGCCGGCCTGGGGCGGAGTGTGCGGAATGGCCTGGGCCTCGGGGCTGCGGGGCTTCATGGCCCAGGTCGCCGGCCCGGATTCGTCGGTGTCGTGGTCGGGCACGTTCGGCTGGATCCTCCTCCCCGGTGTGCTGGTCGGCGTACTGCTCGGCTGGTCCGAACACCAACGCCGGACAGGCGGTGAGCGTCGACGGTGGTTGGCGCTCTCCCCGTTGCTCTTCGCAAGCGTCCTGCTGCCAGGATTGGCCGACCCTGCGAGCTTTCTGGCCGACGGCATCGGCGGCGGAGCTCTCGCCCTTCCGCTCTTCGCCATAGCGGGTGGCTATGCGCTGGCCGGTCGCGGCCGTCGGCCTCTCCGGATCGCGGCCGGTGTGTTCGCGCTCGGGCCGGTCCCGGGCTGGCTCATCGCCACCCTCACCCAGTCCTCGACCATCGGTCCCCGCGATGCCTGGATAGCCGTCTACTTCTGGTCCTTCCAAGCAGTCCTGACCCTGGCCACCTCCATTCCTTTTCGTGGATCGGTACCCATCCGAGAGGCGACTGGGTCCGGGAGAGCCGAGTGGTGAGGAGTAGGCTTCTGGCGAAGCAAGGCTGGAGGTCGAAGCGCGTGCTTGTTCTCGGGTCCTCTCAGGTGGATGCCCTGCTGGACCTTGACGCGTTGATCGACGCGCTGTCGGCCGCGATGGCAGACCTCAGCGCGGGCCGCGCATCAGCGCCCGACCGGATCGCCTCGCTGGTGCCCGAGCAGGAGGCACTTCTGGCCGCCATGCCCGGCTATGTGCCGTCGGCCGGCGCGCTCACGGCCAAGCTGGTCACCCTGTTCCCGCGCAACTCCGGCACGCGGCTGCCGACCCACCAGGCGTTGATCGTCGTGTTCGACCCCGAGACGGGCGAGCCCGTGGCGTTGCTCGACGGCACGGTCATCACGGCCGCCCGAACGGGCGCCTGCTCGGCACTCTCAGCGCGACTGCTGGCCCGCGAGGACGCGACGGTGCTGGCGATTCTCGGCACCGGCGTACAGGCTCGCTCGCACGCCCGCGCCATGTGCCGGGTGCGCCCCATTCGGCAGATCAGGATCGCCGGCCGGGATCCGGCGAAGGCGGCGGCCCTGGCCGACGAGCTGTCATCCACGCTCGAGGTCGAGGTGCGGCCCGTGGCCAGCTACGCCGACGCCCTCGATGGCGCGGATATCGCCGCCGCTGCCACCCACGCTCTCACCCCCGTGATCCGGCGGGAGTGGCTGGCGCCTGGAACGCACGTCACCTCGGTCGGCTATAACCCGGCCGGCCGTGAGCTCGACGACGCGACCGTCGCCGATGCCCTCGTCTGCGTCGAATCACGGCGCGCCGCGCTGGCTCCGTTCCCGGCCGGCAGCAACGATCTCCTGACACCGATCAGCCAGGGCCTCATCACAGCTGACCACGTGTACGCCGAACTGGGCGAACTCATCACCGGCAGCAAACCAGGACGCACCTCAGCGAACCAGCTCACCCTCTACAAATCAGTAGGCGTAGCAGTCCAGGACGCCGCAGCCGCCGCCCTGATCATCGCCGCCGCCCGCACCCAGTCGATCGGCGACGAGATCACCCTGCACTGACCCATCCCAGCAGACCCCTCTCGTTCTGGTGTGCGTCAGAGGTCTTTCCGGAAGAGGTGGTTGGAGTGGCCTGGTGGGTAGTCGTGCTTCACCCGTTGCCGGTCGGTGCGGCGTCGACAACAGAATTCAGCGAGCGACCGGTGCAGCAGGGCGCGGATCGGCGAGAATGCGGACGTGAGAATCCTGTTGCGGGTGCGCCCCGGCGCCTCCCGTTCGGCGGTCGGCGGGCGCTATGACGGGGTCGCCGGACCGGCTCTGGTGGTCGCGGTCGCCGCCCGCGCAGTAGAGGGCCAGGCGACGAAGGCGGTACTGGAGTCCGTCGCCGCGGCGTTCGGCGTACGGCGTGCTGCTGTCACCTTGATCCGAGGCACCACCAGTCGCGACAAGCTGGTCGACGTCGCCGGAGAAGAGGACGACCTCCGCCGGAGACTCGACGAGCTGCTCACCAAGTCCCCCAACCGCTGACCACACCTCCACGTTGTTCCTGAAGATCCCGGCCGGGGAACCCGGCGAAGTGAGGGAGCGTACCGACCGACATGAGGTGTCGGTGTCGGGAGGATGGGGGCACGCTCGGGTGGGGCGGCGTGAGGGTGGGATTGGTGGATACCTCATGTCCGTCGGTACGGCTGCCGATGTCTGTGGATCGGTTCGGTTCGGGCGTGGGCAACCGGGCGAGGGTGGGCGGGGGCGGTTATCCAGCCACGCAGTGGTCCAGGATGGCCGGCGGATCGGGGTGGAGGTGGCGACCGGGCACGCCAGGTGGACTGCCCCTCCGCGGGTCGGCACCCATCCGAAGGGCGACCGGGTCCGAAGTGTCGGTATGACGGTGACGAAGCGGCGGCGGATGGTGGGGGCGGTTGGTGGGCTGCTGGCTGCGGGGGCGGGGCTCGGGCTCGGTGAGCTGGCGGCGGGGCTGGCTGGGGGTACGTCGCCTGTTGTGGGGGTCGCGACTCACTTGGTGGATCTGGCGCCGGGGCCGGCCAAGGACTGGGCGGTGAAGAATCTTGGTACTGCGGACAAACCGATCCTGATCGGGGTCGTTCTGCTCGCGGTGACCGTCTTCGCCTTGCTGGCCGGGGCGATCGGGGCATCGATCCCCCGGGTTGCCGTGGTCATGACCGTCTTTCTCGGTCTGTTGGCGATCCTCGCCGCCGCGACCGGGCGAACGCTAGCGGCGAACCACTTCGTCCAGGTACTTCCCGGCATCATCACGTTGCTCGTGGCAACCGCCGGGATCGTCTGGGTCCAGCGTTCACTCAACCTGAACCCCTTCGGTGGCGGTCGGCGCCGGAAGACCGCCGCCACCGAAGGCTCCAACCAACTTGCCCAGGGCAAGCTTCAGGGTGATGCTCCGGCGGGTTTCGACCGGCGCGGGTTCCTGGTGAGTGCGCTGGCGCTTGGGGCCGCGGGGGTTGGTGGCCTGGTTGGATCGCGGTTGCTGCCCGACGCGGTCAGCGAGGCGACTCGGATGGGGATCAAGATCCCGACTCCGGCTAGCCGAGCGCTCGGCGTACCGGCTGGGGTTTCTGCTGATGTTGCGGGAGTCAGCCGGTTCATGACGCCGAACAAGCAGTTCTATCGGGTCGACACGCTGCTCACGGTGCCGAAGATCGATCCGCGGAACTGGGAGCTGCGGGTGCACGGCATGGTCGACCACGAGCTCCGCCTGAACCTCGCCGACCTGCTCGGACGCCGCCTGATCGAACGCGACATCACCCTGACCTGCGTCTCCAACGAGGTCGGCGGGCCGTACGTCGGGAACGCCCGCTGGATCGGCGTACCGATCGCCGACATCCTCCGCGAAGCCGGCGTCCAGGCCGGAGCCGACGCCGTCCGGTCGACCAGTGTCGACGGACTGACGATCGGTACTCCGCTGCAGGCCCTCACCGACGGCCGGGACGCGATCTTCGCCGTCGCGATGAACGGCGAACCGTTGCCGTTCGAGCACGGCTTCCCGGTGCGGATGGTGGTGCCGGGTCTGTACGGGTATGTCTCCGCGACCAAGTGGGTGGTCGATGTCGAGGTGACCCGGTTCGAGGACTTCAGTGCCTACTGGACCGATCGTGGCTGGTCCGTCGAGGCGCCGATCAAGACCTCGTCGCGGATCGACGTACCCAAGGGCTTCGCGCGGATCAAGGCCGGCCCGGCCGTTGCCGCCGGCGTCGCGTGGGCGCAGCACCGCGGGATCGAGAAGGTCGAGGTCCAGGTCGACGACGGTCCCTGGCAGCCGGCCACCCTCGCGGCCGAGGACACCATCGACACCTGGCGCCAATGGACCTTCCGCTGGAACGCGACCCCCGGCAACCACAAACTCACCGTCCGGGCGACCGACGCCGACGGATACGTCCAGACCGCTGACCGGGTAGCCCCACGGCCCAACGGTTCGAGCGGCCTGCACAACACCGTCGTGATGGTCGAGTAGCAGCTCGCCTACCTGGTGGCTGAGCAGTAATGCGATCTACCGGGCCGCGCCGGCCTTCTTGATGATGTCGGTGACTATGCCTTCGGCGACGGCTCTCAGTTTGGTGTTGCTGTCCTGGGAGATCCGGACCAGGAACGCGAAGGCACGTTCGGGGTCGATCGTGTAACGCTCCATCACGATCCCGATTGCCTGGCCGATCACGTTCCGCGTCACGAGCGCCTGGTTCATACTCTCGTCCTGACGGGCCCATCCCATCGCGACCGCGATCAGCCCGGCGAACAACGCACCGAGTGCGCGGGTGTCCGTATCGATGCTGTGGGGCCGTTCCGAATAGAGGTTCAACGCTCCCCGGGCGTGCGGTTCGGCCCGGAACTGGAAGGCGATCTGCGCACCGAAACCCAGCGCCGCGGCCTTCGGGCCGTACTGCGGCCAGCGCGGATCCGTGGCCAGATCGGCTGCCTCCACCACCGGCTCCGCCAAAGCCGCCTCCAGACACGGGCCTTCCATCAGCTCGTACTGCAACTGGTCGGCCAGCACCACGCGCTGATCGGTCGGCGCCAGGGTCTCGATCCGGCCGTCGCGCGTCGTGATCGACAGGCTCGCCTCATCGATCCCCGGAACAGTGTCGATCACGCTGGCCAGGAGCTGCTCGAGGGTCTTGTCCAGATCGATCGGCGCCAGCAGCGTCGCGGCGGCCGCGGTCATCACCGCGGCAAGGTCGTCGGAAGGATCCGAAGTCATCAATTCTCCTCAGAGCACAACAGTCGTAGGCTCACCATAAGTTGTGCACCGGCAAGTAGCGAGACCGGCATCGCACGCCCCCTCGTCATCGCGGTGGAGCATCCCGCGGAAACGGTCTCCATCGCACCGGGCCGACCCGGATCGCTGGTTCGGTCCGGGGCTTCGGAGCGGCGACCCACTCGGTCGAGGCCTGAGCTGCGGTGGCTGGTCCGATCCGCAGACGGTCGTAGGCGGCACGGCGTACGGGGTCCCGCAGGGTGGCGTAGGCGGCGAGGATCTCCTGCAGGCGCCGGTCGGCATCGGGGGCGGCCGCGTCCGGCGTACGGGTGTCGGGGTGGTGTCGACGGACCAGACCACGGAAGGCGTGGTCGAGGTCGTCGGCAGAGACGGTGGCACTCACCCCGAGGATCGCGTACGGATCGGGATGTGATGACGCGGTCATGGCTGGCTCCAACTCGACGACGTGGTGATGCGGCGGCCCGCGCGAAGCTGTGTCCTAGGAAGGACGGGCGGCAGAAATGGGGCCGCCGGATCGAGGGGTGACTGGCGGGCGGCCGCATCACCGGTCAGATCATGCGTGGACAGTGGGTGGTACTCACCTCCTTCGAGCAGGGTCAGGGACATCGCATCAGCGCTCCGGAGGTCCGCGTTGACGGCTCTCCGGGCGTCGCCGTGGTGCCGGCGCCAGGGGTAGGCCGCGACCGCGCGGCGAGCGAGCCGACGGCCGATCGGCGTAGGCGCCGGCCGGTGGACAGGGCCGGCGGCGGGGCGGTTCGCAGGGCGACTCCCAGCAGGCGGCGATCAGGGCGTCGAACTCCGCCCGCATCAGATCGTCGTCGGAGAGCACGAGGTCCAGGAAGACCTCGGGCGCGCCGACCGGCTGCTGTGCGCTGGTCGCCCTCATCGATCTCACCTCATCGACAACGAACCCCGTCAGCGGTCCCGCCGCCGACGGTCCGGAATGACTGCTCAGGCGTCGATCTGCTTGCGGTCGCTGTCGGTCTCAGCGATCGCGATCTTGCGCGGCTTGGCCTGCTCGGCGATCGGAATCGTCAGAGTCAGGACACCGGCCTCGTAGGAGGCCTCGATCCGGTCGGCATCCAGGGTGTCACCGAGGAACAGCTGCCGGGAGAACACACCGAGCGGCCGCTCGGCGACCTGCATCTCCACGCCCTCGCCGAGCTCGACCGGGCGCCTTTCGGCCTTCACCGTGAGCACGTTCCGCTCGACGTCCAGGTCGATCGCGTCCGGCGAAACGCCCGGCAGGTCGAACGAGACGACGTACTTGTCGCCGTGCCGGTAGGCATCCATCGGCATCGCGGTCGGCCGCGACCACGTGCCCGGTGCCTGGCTCCCGAAGAACTGCTGGGTCAGCCGGTCGATCTCCCGGAACGGGTCAGTGCGCATCAACATCGTCAGTGCACCTCCTCAAGGTCTCGATCAACGGTGGTGTCAACACGCACTTCTCTTATAACACGTCATCGGAACGATGACAATCATCTTTGTCATCCAATCGCTGACAGTACCTCTAGCGCTGTTTTTCTGGCGGCTACGGCGGGTACCTGGGCGCTGCCGAACCAAGGAGGACACCATGGACACCAACCAGCAGCAGGCGAAGCAACCTAAGAACGTTCTCGCCGGACCGTACGGCCACCCGTTCCATCCGGTGCTGGTGACCGTCCCGATCGGCGCGTGGGTGGCCGCCCTGGTCTTCGACATCGTCTCGCTCGCCTCGAACGAGGAGGAGAGCACCTTTGCCGAAGGTGCCTACTGGCTGATCGGCATCGGCATCGTCGGCGCCGTACTGGCGGCCGTCTTCGGTCTGCTCGATCTGCTGGCCATCCCCCGCGGCACCCGCGCCTTCACCACCGGCCTCACGCACATGACGCTCAACCTGATCGTGGTCGTCCTGTTCGTCGTCAACTTCATCATCCGGGCCGCCCAAGACTATGAAGAAGCGACCGTCCTCGGTTTCGTGCTCACCCTGATCGCCCTGGCCATCCTCGGCGCCTCAGGCTGGCTCGGCGGCAAACTCGCCTACACCTACGGCGTCCGGGTAGCCGACGAAACCACCCAGAACAAAGGTTTCACCCACTGAGGGTCAGCACTTGGGCGCCAACGGCACCGCCGGGACATCAGCCGTTCCAGCGGAGCAGGGCCGCGGCAGGAGCACCGCCCAGGGCTGCGCGAGGCATGACTGCGATATTCGCCCCGGTCCGCGCCGCTGCCGCCACCAGCGCCTGGTCCGCCGGAAGGGGCTGGTCGGTGGGCACCGCCCCTAGATCGAGGCCGGGGTGGTCGCCCGGTACGAGCTGGACGTCGCGTACTCCGTCAGGATCGATCAGCAGCGTGTCGACCTGGCCCTGGACGAAAGCGTCGGCAATGTCTCGTACGCCGGTGGCCACGGCGGTGCCCGAGCCGGTCCTGGAGTTGGTGGTGCAACTCCAGTTTGCGCGCCACGGCGTACTCGAGCAGGGCCTCGCGAATCGCTTGTTGCTGCGCTTCGTCTCCCCCGTCCTCCGCCCGGCTGCCCGTCTCCAGCCGTACGACGGTCGCTTGCGGCTTCTTCAACCGCTCCTCGACCTCAGCCACTGACCGCGGATCACCCGCCAGCAACACCAGCCGTACGCCGGAGGCGATCACCGAGTCCAGTTCCTCGGTGACGGCCTGGGCATTGCGCCGCCACACATTCTCGGTCTCGTGCTGGTACCTCAACGCCGACCAGCCACCGACCGGCACCTTGTGGACGTGCGTCGTCTCGCCGCCCGCCGACGTCTCACTCTCGGGCTCGGGAACATCGGACTGGTAGACAGCGATGTCACCACCCTTGTGGTCCACCAGGGCGAGAACGAAGCGAATGTTCCGCTCCGCCGACCGGATCCATCCCGAGAGCTCAGGCAGCGGTCCCCAGTGCACCGACGGCTGATCGATCCGCTCATGGAAGGTCTCGTCGAAGACCACCCCACCAGCGTTCGCGACCACCGTCCTGGCCACCGGCGCCGGCTCGCCGACCTGCTCGATGAGCCTGCCGGCGACCTGCTGGACCACCGTCTCGCCGGCGCCCTGCTGAGTGAGCTGCTCACAAACAGAACGGACTCGCAGCTCGTGCTCCTGCGCACCTGACTCACTGTCGTGGCTCACGTCCACGGTCGCCGTCGCGAAGGGCCCATCGGCCTCGAACACCGTGTTCAGTCTGCTCGCGTCCATGGTCGCGGAGTACCCACCCGAACGCATCAGAAACGATGCCGTCTCAGGCGCCGCAGATCATCAGCCCGCCGAGCGGTTCTCCGATTCGGTCGGCTGCGGATCCGGTACGCCGTCCAGGTCCGGTGGTTCGTCCGGGTCCGGTACCCCTAGCGGATGCACCGGATCCGGACCCGTCGGTTCGGATTCCTCCGGCGAGCCCAGTGGCTCGATCGGGTTGGGCTCGGCGGTGGTCATTCTCGCGGCAACTGTTCGTCGGGATCCTCGTCCGGATCGGGCTCCGGGACCGGCTGCTCCAGCGGACTGTCATCACCGGGCCGCGTGCTGACGTCGGGTCCATCGGGATCGTTCCCCGGCACCACCGGTGGCACGGGCGGTACAGGCGTGGCGGTCATCGCAATGCCTCCTAACGCGGTAACAGACCGCCTCCGGGTACCCGGCGGTCCGATCGGGCAATCACGATCTCCGCGTTTCCCAGCGGGTACCGGAGGAGATCAACTCCTGAGGGATCAACCGTGACGAATCTCAGCGGCACCTCACCGCCTCCGCGGAGCGCCTTGACGCTGCGATTGGTGCTCGCTGGGTTCGGGTTGATCGTCTGCGCGGGTGCCGCGCTGCTCTTCGCGTACTACGGACTTCCGGCGGCCCTTATCGTGATCGTGGCGCTCGCGGCCCTGGTTGCCGCGGTCGACCTGGTGATCGTCATCCGGCGAAAAGCCCACGGCGAACCCGGCTGACCGCCCGCCATCTTCGACCGCGGGATTGCAGCGACCTTGGTTGGGTACCGCGGAAGAGTGACCGAGAACTACCGCAAGCTCCTCGCCCGGGCCGGCGCCATAGTCGCGCTGCTCCTGTTGCTCGCCCTCGGCTCCGTCGCGACCTCGACCGCGTCATCGGCGGCGTCATCGACCTCGCAGTCGGCTGCTGCCTCGGCAAACCCCGTCGTGGACTCCCCCTCCCCCAGCCTCGGTGCCACGTCGCAGCCGAACCGGCCGATCCCCGGCGACAACGACTCCGACCCCAACGACTGGTCCGGCGCACCGTGGATCATCGCCGCGGTCGTGGTCGTCGCCGTGCTGGTCGGGGTCATCACCTACGTGCTCTTCCGCGGCCACCGTCTCACCTGGCGCAACCAGCGTACGCCGGAGGACTTATCTCACCGCCGCCTCAATTGATTCAGCGGGCGGTGCCGGCCCGGCGCTTGTTGTAGATGTCGAAGGCAACGGCCAGCAGAAGCACCAGGCCCTTGACGACGGACTGCGTCGACTGGTCGATGCCCATCAGCTGCATGCCGTTGCTCATCACGGCCATGATGAGACCGCCGACCATCGCTCCCACGACGGTGCCGACACCACCGGCGACCGCCGCGCCGCCGATGAAGGCCGCCGCGATCGCATCCAGTTCGAACATGTTGCCGGCCGCGGGCTGGGCGCCGTTGGACCGGGACGAGTAGATGACCCCGGCGACACCGGCCAGGAACCCCATGTTGACGAAGATCCAGAAGTTGACCTTGCGGACCTTGACCCCGGACAGCATCGCGGCGGACAGGTTGCCGCCGATCGCGTACACCTGCCGGCCAAGCACGGTGTTCTTCGTCATCAGCCCGTAGACGATGACGAGGACGGCCAGGATGATCAGCACGATCGGGAGCCCGCGAGCGTGCGCGAGTTGCCAACCGAAGTACAGGACGACCGCCGCGACCACCAGCACCCGGGTGACGAACAAGGGGAACGACTCCACCGGCTGCTCGTACCGGATCCGCGCCAGCCGGGTGCGGAACACACTGACCGCGTATCCCGCGATCGCGATCGCGGCGATCAGCAGGGTGAACGCGTCGTACCCCTGACCGCCGATCAGGCCGTTCAGGAAGCCGCTGGCGACCTTCTGGTACTCCGACGGGAACGGCGACAGCGAGACGTTGTCCAGCACCTGCAGGGTCAGCCCGCGGAACAGCAGCATGCCCGCCAGGGTCACGATGAACGCGGGCATCCCGACATAGGCCACCCAGAAACCGTGCCAGGCGCCGACCGCGACACCCACCGCCACGGCCGCCACGACGCCGATCCACCACGGTTGGCCGTGCTGGATCACCAGGACGGCCGAGACTCCTCCGGTCAGCGCGACGATCGAGCCGACCGAGAGATCGATGTGACCGGCGATGATCAGGATCACCATCCCGATCGCCAGTACCAGGATGTAGGAGTACTGCAGCACGATGTTCGTGATGTTGCCCGGGCTGAGCAGGACGCCGTCGGTCAGGAAGGCGAACAGGGCCACGATGACGACGAAGGCGATGTAGATCCCGCTCTGCCGCAGGTTCCGCATGATCAGCGTCCGTGGATCGCTGGTGCCGACGTGCAACGCAGCCGCGGGGGCGCTCTCGGCCACCGTGTCCTCGACCGGTGCGGACGGTTTGATGCTGGTCATCCCGCGAGCTCCTTCTCCCTGGTCATCAGGGCCATCAGACTTTCCTGGGTCGCCTGGCCGACCGGCTGTTCGCCGGTGATCCGGCCGGCCGACAGCGTGTAGATCCGGTCGCACATCCCGAGCAGCTCCGGCAGTTCGGAGGAGATGACGACGACGGCCTTACCGCGGGCCACCAGCCGGTTGATGATCGTGTAGATCTCGAACTTGGCGCCCACGTCGATGCCGCGGGTCGGCTCGTCGAGGATCAGCACGTCCGGATCCGTGAAGAGCCACTTGGACAGTACGACCTTCTGCTGGTTCCCGCCGGACAGTGTGCCGACCACGTCCATCACGGTGCGGGTCTTGATGTTCATCTCCCGGCGGCCGTTCTCGGCGACCTTGATCTCCTCGTTGCCGTTCACCCAGCCGGCCCGGGACAGCTTGCCGAGGGCCGCCGCGGACACGTTGGCCCGGACATCCGCGATCAGGTTCAGCCCGTACCGCTTGCGATCCTCAGTGGCGTAGGCGATCCCCTGGCTGATCGCCTCGGCGACCGTTCGGGCCCGGACCTGCTGTCCGTGCATGTACAGCCGGCCGCTGATGTTGCGTCCGTAGGACCGGCCGAAGATGCTCATCGCCAGCTCGGTCCGCCCGGCACCCATGAGTCCCGCGATGCCGACCACCTCGCCGGCCCGGACGTTGAAGGCGGCGCCGTCCACGACCTTGCGCGCCTGGACCGGGTGCCACACCGTCCAGTCCTCCACCCGGAGCACCTCCGGGCCCGGCTCGGAAGTCCGCTCCGGGTAGAAGCTCGCCAAGTCGCGGCCGACCATGCCGCGGATGATGCGTTCCTGGGTCGCCTCGCCGGAGCGCATGTCCAGCGTCTCGACCGTGCGCCCGTCCCGGATCACCGTCGTGGAGTCGGCGATCGCGGTGATCTCGCTGAGCTTGTGGGAGATCATGATGCAGGTGATCCCCCGGTCCCGCAGCCGGCGCAGCAGCTCGAGCAGATGGGCCGAGTCGACGTCGTTGAGGGCGGCGGTCGGCTCGTCGAGGATGAGCAGCCGGACCTCCTTCGACAACGCCTTGGCGATCTCGACCAGCTGCTGCTTACCCACGCCGAGCTCGATCACCGGCGAGACCGGATTCTCGTCGAGCCCGACGGAGGTGAGCAGCTGCCGCGCCTCGGCATTGGTCCGGTTCCAGTCGATCAGCCCGCCGCGGCCGCGGCGCTCGTTACCGAGAAAGATGTTCTCGGCGATCGACAGGTAGGGAACGAGAGCGAGCTCCTGGTGGATGATGACGACGCCGACGGCCTCGCTGTCCCGGATGCCGGTGAAATGCACCGGCGCACCGTCGAAGACGATCTCCCCGTCGTAGCTGCCGGTCGGGTAGATCCCGGACAGCACCTTCATCAGGGTCGACTTGCCGGCTCCGTTCTCACCGCAGATCGCGTGGATCTCGCCTCGCCGGACGCTCAGCGAGACGTCCTCGAGCGCCTTCACGCCGGGGAAGCTCTTGCCGATCCCGCGCATCTCGAGCAGCACGTCGTTCATCCGCTCTCCTTCCCGATCAGCCGGCCGTCATTTGGCCTGGCCGGCGGCCACCTCGGCGGCCGTGTAGTAGTTCGAGTCGATGAGCGCCGTCTTGATGTCCTCCTTGAAGACGGTCTGGATCGGCAGCAGGTACGCCGGGACGACCTTGACGCCGTTGTTGTAGGTCTTGGAGTCGTTGGCCTCGGGGGTCTTCTTCTGCAGGAACGCCTCGGAGGCGTTGACGGCCTGCTCGGCCAGCAGCCGGGTGTCCTTGAAGATGGTGGAGCTCTGGAGGCCGTCGTTGATCAGCTTCACCGAAGCGATCTCGGCGTCCTGACCGGTGATCGCCGGGATCGGGCCGGCCGTCTTGCCGTAGCCGGCGTTCTGCAGGGCGGTGATGATGCCCCGCGAGATTCCGTCGTACGGCGAGAGCACGCCGGCGACCTTGCTGCCGTCGTTGTAGCTCGAGGTCAGCAGGTTCTCCATCCGCTTCTGCGCGGCCTCCTGCTGCCAGCGCAGGATCGCGACCTGCTCGAGCTTGGTCTGCTTGGACTTGACGACCAGGGAGCCGTTGTCGAAGTACGGCTTCAGGGTGTCCATCGCGCCCTGGAAGAAGAAGTGCGTGTTGTTGTCGTCCAGGGAGCCCGCGAACAGCTCGATGTCGAACGGGCCGGTCTTGGTCCCCTTCGAGCCGTCAGCGTTCTCCAGGCCCAGCCCGCGCAGCAGCGCCTTGCCCTGGGCGACGCCGACCTTGTAGTTGTCGAAGCTGACGTAGAAGTCGACGTTCGCGCTGCCACGGATCAACCGGTCGTACGAGATGACCGGGATCTTCTTGTCGGCCGCGGCCTGCAGCTGGCTGCTCAGCGCGGTGCCGTCGATCGCCGCGATCACCAGCACATCGGCGCCCTGGGTGATCAGCTGGTCGACCTGTTGCGACTGGGTCGGGATGTCGTCGTTCGCGTACTGCAGATCGACCTTGTAACCCTTCGCCTCGAGCTTCTCCTTCACGGCCTTGCCGTCGGCGATCCAGCGCTCCGACGTCTGCGTCGGCATCGAGACGCCGATGGTCAGATCGCCGGGCTTCTGACTGGCGGTGTCGGTGGTCGCACCCGCCCCTGAACCACCACACCCCGCCAGGCCGAGCACCAGCAATGCGCCACTGAGAGTGGCCACGAACTTCATCCTCACGAACTTCTCCCCTTCCGGGACACGTCACTGGTGTAGCAACGAGGCCTGATTGTTAGCGCTCACATGTTTGCCTTCACATCGTGATCGGTCAAGTCATCGGAAAGCCTTGCGGGCGTCACGGTCTCGTAACAACCGCCACCGAAACCTTTCGATCTCCGCCCCGGCGCCGCTACGAAATCGATTCCCCGGGCAGGCGGACGAACGCGTTTCCGGAGCGTGACGGTGGGGCACCGGAGCCGCGACGGTTTCCGGCGAAAGGCGGGAGTGGCGGCGATGTCGATTCTGGAGCGGTTCACAAGGTGGCGGCTGGCGCACAAGCTCAACGAGGCAGATGCGCCGGCTGACACCGGTACGGCGATGACCAGAGCCGAAGGCGGCGAACCGCGAGGCGGATCCCCGACGACCACCGGCACGGGATCGAGCGGCGAGTTCGTCGGCCGCGTCGCCGGTGACGACGCGGAGACCGGCCCGAGCGGCGCCGAAGCCCGTGCGCAGGAGGACGGCTGAGACGACGAACCGACCTCAACCCACTCGAGCTTGTGAGGATGCGATGAGCCGTCCGCCCTACGTCCGTGAGGATGAAGACGCCGGTGAGCGACTGGATCGGCACTGGAGCGAGATCCTGCAGGAGCTTCGGCTCGCTCAGACCGGAACCCAGATCCTCTTCGCGTTCCTGCTGACCATCGCTTACCAGAACCAGTTCCAGGCTGCCGATCAGTTCACGCATGACGTCTACGCCGTCACTCTGATCACGTCAGCACTGGCAGTCGCACTGTTCCTGGCGCCCGTCGCACTCCATCGCATGCTCTACCAGCAGGGCCTTCGACACCGCCTGGTCCCGATCAGCCATCACCTGGTCGGCGCAGGTCTCGTCTTCCTGATGGCCGCCATCACGGGCGGCGTCCTACTCGCCCTCGACGCCGTTCTCTCTCGCCCCGTCGCGTTCACCATCGTCGCCGCAGTACTGCTCTGCTTCCTCATCCTCTGGTACGCGCTCCCGGCGTACGTCCGCGCCACCGCCCGCCGCAGCGACTAACCACTCTGGTTGGCGCATCGGACCGACGGGTACCCGTACGCCGTGACTGAATCGCTCATCGCCGTTCTGGACATCGACGGAACCCTCATCGACTCCAACTACCAGCACGCACTCGCCTGGTACCGAGCACTGCGCTCAGTAGGCGAGACCTATCCGGTCTGGCGGCTGCACCGGCTGATCGGCATGGGCGGCGACCAGGTGGTCACCGCGATCGGCGGGGAGGAACTGGAACGTCGAGCCGGCGACCAGGCCCGTGAAGCGCAGGGCAAGGAGGTCGACGCGCTGCTCGACGAGATGATGCCGTTGCCTGGGGCCCGCGATCTGCTGGTGGCCATCAAGGAGCGCGGTCACCGGCTGGTGCTGGCAAGCTCCGGCCAGGAGCGCCACGTCGACGTCTTCCTGGACAAGCTGAACGCGCGCGACATCGCCGACGCCTGGACCACCAGCGACGACGTCGAGAAGTCCAAACCGGCGCCTGACCTCCTCCAGGTGGCACTGAAGACGGTCGGCGCATCACCCGACGCCTCGAGTGTCGTGGTCGGCGACTCGGTCTGGGACGTCAAGGCGGCGAACAAGGTCGGCATGCCCGCTCTCGTGGTCCGCTCCGGCGGCTTCGGCGACGACGAACTCCGCGAGGCCGGCGCTGTCGCCATCTACGACACCCCCGCTGACCTGACGAAGGCGCTGAACGACACTCCCCTCGCCTAGGCCGCCGATTCCCTCGGCAGGACAGGGGGTACCGGGCGCGCATGGAACCAGCTGATCTCAGACCTGAACTGGAAGTCGAGGGCCCGGATCCGCAGCTGCCGGCGGATCATCAGCGTCCGGAGGGTCTCGACGACGCTTCTGTCGCTGCCCTCGGAACGCTGACCGATGCCTTGGAGACCGCCATCCGAGCCCGCGGACATCTGTACGCCTTCCATCAGCTCACCGGCCGTGCCGACCACCGCCTCGACGACGCCGTCGACCTCCTCCGCGAGGCAGGACACGACGAGCTGGCCGAGCGCATCAGCACCGAGCTGATCGGCCGCAACGTCAACCCCGGCCGATGGTCGTTCAAGATCATCGAGGACTACGACGACAACTACTACGACGTGTTCGTCGCCATGGAGCGCCTGGCCCGAGACCAACTAGCCGACGGCAAACGCCACCTCAGAGAAGCAGAACTGAAACTCCGCCGCATCACCCCCGGCCACCCCGGCCACGAGATCACCCCGACAGACGGCACGTCGTAGCCACCGCTTGCCCCCGGCTCAGCGTCGATATATGAATGACTCATGCATGAGAGCAATCTCTGGGCCGCGTGGACGCTGCGGAGCCACGATGCACTGACGGCGGCTCTGCCGACGGGGCTGGGCCTGCGCGATGCGTCCGCGCTGACCTTGATCGGGAGTCACCCAGGATGTTCGGCCGACTGGTTGTGGGCGCGGATCGGGCTGACCCAGTCGGGCACCGTCCGCTTGGTCGACCGGCTGCAAGGCCTTGGGTACGTCGCTCGGGAGCGGGCGGGTCGATCGCTCAGGCTGACACTTCTCGAAGCCGGTGAGGATGCGCTCAAGAGCTGGAACCAGGCTCGCGAGGAAGCGAGCACCGCAGTACTGAGTGGGCTGGATCGCGCGCAACGAAAGCAGTTGGCGGAGTTGCTGGAGTTAGGACTGCGCAGTACGCAGCGCGTCCGGGTCGAAGCCGATTCGACCTGCCGGCTCTGCGACTGGCAAGCGTGCAAGCGATGCCCCGTCGACCGTTCCGTCACGGAGCCGTGAAAGCTACTGAGGCGCCTAGGCTGACCGCCGCGACGTGGTGGCTCGCGACAGCCTGGACGCTGGCCTCGACGGCCGACAACTTCCTGTTCTTCGTCCTGTTCTGGATCGCTGGACCGCAAGGCTGGACCGGCATCGAGACCGCCGTCCTGGTGATCGCGATGCGCCTCCCCACCCTGGCCGGCGGAATCCTCGGCGGCCGGGCCGTCGACCGGTTCGGGCCCATCCGAATGATGCTCGTCGACGGCGTCGCGCGAACCCTGCTGATGGCCGGCCTCGTCGTCGCAAGCGTCGGCGGAACACTGAACATCTGGATCGTGCTCCTGCTCGGAGCAGCCGCCGGAACGACAGCACCCTTGAGCTATGCGGCCGCGCGAACCCTCGTACCCCGTCTCGTTCCACAGGACCTGCTGGGCAAGGCGAACGCCCTGCTCAGCATCGGCGATCAACTACCGCTGCTACTCGGCGCGATCCTCACCGGACCGGCCCTTGCCCTGCTCGGCACCGGCCCAGCCTTCCTGCTCCCCTGCCTCATGATGGCGGGCGTGACCGCGATCACCGTCCACCTTCGCGACGCTCCGCAGTACGGAAACCGCATCAGCACCCCAGCACCACGACCAGGGACCACCCGCCGCTCGCCGCGCGTCATCGGTCTCGTCGCGCTGTCCGTGGCCTACTACTTCACCTACGGCCCCTACGAAACAGTTCTTCCGTACTACGTACGCGAACAACTCGCCTCCGGCCTCGGCGGCTACACGTTGCTCTGGGCCCTCTTCGGAGCCGCTGCGCTCCTCACCCTGCCCACCGCCGCACCCCTCTCCCGCCACCGCCCCGGACTCGTCAATGCAGCCGGCGCGATCGCCTGGGGCCTGCTCATGCTCCCGTTGGCCTTCACCCACCAGCTAGCCGTCGCCGCGGTCGGTTTCGCCGTCGCCGGCGCGATCTGGGGTCCGTACTCCGCCATCGAAACCACTGCCCTGCAACGCTGGACCGACCCAGCCGACCACGGCCGCATCTTCGGAACCCAACGTGCCCTGCTGGCTCTCGCCTCACCTTTGGGCGCCGCCGTCGGGGCCCTTGCCTCGGACAAGTTCTCGCCGGCGGCGATCCTGGCGGCGTCCGCCCTCGGCTGCGCCCTCGCCGGTCTCGCGGCCTGCATGATCCCCGGTCTCAGACGACCTGCCTGATCGCCGGTCTCAGGCGGCCTCTTGACCAGGGGTCATTCCTGGTGGCGCTTCTTGGTCAGGGCGTGAGTACCGTCACACAGCGGTTTCAAGGCTGAGCGTCCGCAGCGGCACAAGGCGATCGTCGCCCGGCCGGGGTCGATCAACTCGCCGGCCTCGTCGCGCAGCTCGAAGTCGCCGCGCACCAGTAGCGGCCCATCGGCGTACGCCTGGATCACGGCGCAGTCACGGCTTTTCGGCTCTCCCATGACTACCCAGTGCCCAAACTCATGCATCCGGTTTCCAGGCGGGTACCGGCGGTGCGGACAAGGAGAACAACGATGCAACTACCACCTGCACGGGGACCGTTGAGCGGCTGGTTGACCGACCGGCTGCGAGGCGGCGCGGAGCTGGCACCACCGACGATTCCTGGTGAGCAACGAGCGCCATGGGCCGACGACGACCTTCAACTGGCACTGTGGTGCTGCTACGAGCTCAGCTACCGAGGCTTCGAAGCCGTACCGGCCGAATCCGAGTGGGATCCGGAGATCCTCGCGTTCCGTGCGAGCCTCGAGAAGCCTTGGTCGCAGTGGCTCCGCGCGACCTGGTGGCCGGAGGCAACAACCGAGCCGGTGTCGGCCCAGCTGCGCCGGATGGTCGACGCCGATGACGGTCCGTCGCTGGCGGCGTACCTGCGTCGGCATGCCGACCTCGCACAGTTCGCCGAGTTCGTCGCCAACCGATCGGTCTACCAACTCAAGGAAGCCGACCCGCACAGCTTCGGCATCCCCCGGCTCGACGGCGCCGCAAAGGCTGCCCTGGTAGAGATCCAAGCCGACGAATACGGCGGCGGACGACCGGAGCGGATGCACGCGGAACTGTTCCGTACGACGATGCGCTGGCTGGGGCTCGATGACAGCTACGGCTACTACGTCCCCGAAGTACCGGCCGTGACGCTGGCGCTGTCGAACGTGATGTCGCTGTTCGCGCTCCACCGCCAATGGACCGGTGCCCTCGTCGGTCATCTGGCGGCCCTCGAAATGACCTCGACCCTTCCCAACCGCCGGTACGCCGCCGGCGCCACCCGCCTCGGCGCGACCGCGGAGCAGGCGCGCTACTTCACCGAACACGTCGAAGCCGACGCCGTCCACGAACAGATCGCCGCCCACGACCTGTGCGATTCCTACGCCAAGGACCACCCCGAAGCGGTTCCCGACATCCTCTTCGGCGCCGCCTGCTCATTGGGCATCGACAACCTCTTCGCCACCCACCTGCTCAGCGCTTGGAACGCCCTCCCCGATCAACAAGAAGCAAGCTGATCGTCCGGTGCGGCTAGATTACATTTTGCGACTTATCGACTACGATCAGTGGCCGAATGGGTACAGGGACGTTGCCCGGAGAGTTGCAGCTCTTGAGAGCAGGGTTCCTTGATGGCGAAGACCGCGTACTGCCTGCTTGTTCTCTTCGTGGTGATCGGCCTCGCCGGGTGTGCTGATGTGCCGCCCGACCTGCCGGCATCCGACCAGCTCGCCGAACACCCCGCCGTGATCCCGAGACCCAGGCCGACGCAGCAGCCCCTCGCGCAGCTACCGCGAGGTGGCCGGCAGATCTTTCCGGCGTACCAGCTGGTCGCCTTCGTCGGGGCGCCGGGATCGCCGGCCCTCGGACCGCTCGACAGCAACCTCGACGAACGGGCCCGGCGACTCGAGCGCCTCGCCTCGTCGTACCGGACTGGTCGGCGGATCCTTCCCGTACTGGAGCTGATCGTCGTCACGGCGCAGGGTGCACCTGGTCGCGACGGTAAGTACCGGTCGCGGATCGATCCGCGCCAGATCGACAAGTACCTCGCGACCGCACGGAAGTACCGGATGCTGTTGATGCTGGATGTGCAGCCCGGCCGCGCCACCCCGCTCGACGAGGTACGAAGGCTCGAGCCCTGGCTCAAGCAACCCGATGTCGGCCTGGCCGTCGATCCCGAATGGGAGGTCGGGGCAGGGCAGGTCCCGGGCCGGGTCTTCGGCCGAACCACCGGCACCGAACTCAACGGCATCGGCGCCTACTTGTCCGCCCTGGTGACCAGATATCGCCTGCCGGAAAAGCTTTTCGTCTTTCATCAACTGGCCAAACCGATCGTTCGCGACGAAGCCTCGCTGCGGACCCATCCGGGCGTGGCGACGGTGAAGTCCGTCGACGGGATCGGCAACCGCGGCCAGAAGCTCGCCACCTACCGGGGACTGACGAAGACGATCCCGAAGGGCATCCGGCCCGGCTTCAAGCTCTTCTACCAGGAAGACACCCGCCACGGTGCCCTGATGACGCCGGCCCAGGTCCTCGCCGTACGGCCGCAACCGGAGCTGGTGATCTACGAATGACCGGTCTCAGCCGCCGGCGCTTCCTCACCCTGGCAGCAGCATCGACCGTCGTCGCAGGGTGTGCCGACACAGCCGCCGACACAGCACCGGTCGTGACCGGCCAAGGGGGAACAGCACCACACCGTACGCCGGTTCCTCGGCCGGCCGGCCGAGAGCTCGGTGCGATCCCGGTTCTCATGCACCACCGGTTGGTCGCGTCCTCCCCCGGCACCTACGACATGACGCCGGCCTTCTTCCGCGCGGAACTCGCCCGCCTGTACCGCGAGAACTACCACCCGATCCGCGCCATCGACCTCGTCCGCCGCAACTTCACGTCGGTCCCGGCCGGCAAGACTCCCGTCGTCCTCACCTTCGACGACAGCACTCCCGGACAAGTGGCGTTCGATTCCGCGGGACGCGTCGCCCCGGACTGCGCCCTGGGCATCCTGCAGACCTTCCACGCGGCCCACCCCGATTTCCCTGCAGTGGCGACCTTCTACATCAACAGGCGCCCCTTCGGCCTCTCCGGCGCAGACGTCACTCGGGCCCTGGTCCGTCTCAACCAACTGGGTTGCGAGATCGGCAACCACACCTGGAGTCACCCGAACCTCCGCACGTTGACCCGGGCACAGGCCGAAGCCGAGATCGGCAAGCTCGCCGCTCTGGTGAACCGAGCCATCCCCCAGGCCCCGGCGAGAACGCTGGCGCTTCCGCTCGGCGTACACCCTCGTGACCCCGCCGTACTGGCCGGCGGCGCGGCAGACGGTACGGCGTACCGCAACCTCGGTGTGCTCCTCGTCGGCGCCGGTCCCTGCCACTCCCCCTTCCACCGCGACTTCGACCCGATGGCCATCCCCCGCATCCGCTGCAGCTCCCACGACGGCGACCTCGAATTCACCTACTGGCTCGACCACCTCGCCGCCCACCCCAGCCAAAAATTCATTGCCTCAGGCAACCCCAGCCAGGCCCCCAGTTCGTCAACCACTGCATCACGGAGGTAGTCCGATGACAGAGCCGATCCCGCTCGCGGGCATCGTCCTGGACGCACCCGAGCCGCCAGCGCTCGCCGACTTCTATCACCGGCTGCTCGGCTGGAAGATCGTCCAAGCCGACGAGAACTGGGTGTCGCTGGAGGGACCGGCCGGCAGCAGCAAGCTCTCCATCCAGCGCGAACCGCACCACCAGCGGCCGACCTGGCCCAGCAAGACCGACGTGCAGCAGATGCAGATCCACCTCGATTTCGAGGTCACCGATCTCGAGGCCACCCAACAGCGGGCCGTCGACGCCGGCGCGACGCTGATGGACTGGCAGCCGCAGGAGGAAGGTGTGCGGGTGCTCGCCGACCCGGTCGGGCACATCTTCTGCATCTTCATCGCAGGCTGGTGACAAATACGCAGCGTTAAAGACCGATTAGGGCGGGGTACAGGGCGGCTGCGAAGTTCCGAACCGAAAGGATCACCAGATGTCCGGGGACGTTGTCGATCTGATCATGCAGGACCACCGTGAGGTCGAACGGCTGTTCGACGAGCTCAAGGAGGAACCTGAGAAGCGCCCGAATCTACTGCCGGTGCTGACCACTCTGCTGACCGCGCACAGCCGGGCCGAAGAGGCCGAGGTGTACCCGGTCGCAGCGGCGGAGGCGGGCGAGAAGGAAGAGGTCTCGCACAGCCAGCAGGAGCACATCGAGGCCGACCAACTGCTGGCCAAGCTGGCGCAGACCGACCCGACGTCAGCGGATTTCGACAAGGCACTGCAGAACCTCATCGACGCGGTGTCGCATCACGTCGAGGAGGAAGAGACGAAGGTCCTGCCGGGGATGCGCGCCAACCTGTCGGACGAGCGCCGCAGCGAGCTCGGTGAGGCCTTTGCCGCCAGCCGCAAGGAACACCTCGGCGAGCAGCCCGGCGACATGACCAAGGAGCAGTTGGCCCAGCAGGCCAGCAACGCCGATCTGTCCGGAACCGCTGGCCTGTCCAAGGACCAACTCCAGAAGAAGGTTCAGAGCGCAGCCGAGGAGTAACTACCGCGGGAAGGAGAGGGCGATGCCTGGAAAGTCGTCGAACGTCAAGAACGAGAAGCAGTACGAAGCCCTCAAGGACAAGGGAATGTCCAAGGAGCGCGCCGCCAAGATCGCCAACTCACCGAAGGCGAGCGAACACGGCGGCAAGCAGAGCGGCAAGGGCGGCGACAGCAGCCAAGGCGGCACCACCGCCCAGAAGAAGGAAGCCGGCCGCAAGGGCGGCAAGGCAGCCGCCAAGAGCAGCTGACCCAACGAACCGGCCGCTGCACAGCTTGCAGCGGCCGGTTTCTACTGTGGGATCGAGTCGGCCTTGACCGCGTTGCGCTCGCCGAGGGGCCGCGGCTCCCCTCGCGTGGTATCTCGAGCCGTCTGCTGCTCCGCCTCGGCGTTGATCTCGGCTCCCAGCAGTACGGCGTACGCGGTCAGCCAGAGCCACAGCAACAGGACCACCACAGCGGCCAGGCTGCCGTAGGTCTTCGCGTAGTTGCCGAACGTCTCGACGTACACCGAGAAGCCGATCGATGCGAGCAGCCAGATCACCGTCGCGACAACCGCCCCGACAGAGATCCAGCGGAACCGCGGAGCATCGCGATCCGGCCCGAGCCGGTACACGACCGCGAGAGCCACGGTGATCAGAATCACGGCGAGCAACAGACGTGCAGCAGCGAGTGCGACGCGCACTGGCGTGACCACGTCACTCCCGATCGCCGCTCCTGCCGCGAACAGGGCGATCGCGAGAAGAACGAAGACGATCGCGCCGAGCGTCATCCCCAAGGCCAGCAGTTTCCGGCGGACGAAGCCGCGCGTCTCCTCCTCGTCGTACGCGAGGTTCACCGCGGTCAGCAAGTAGCCGACCCCGCCCGAGGCACTCCACAATGCGGCCACCACGGCGACGGCGACACCGATTCCCAGGCTCTGGCGCGGCGCCGACGTCAGAGCGTCGAGCTGCTGAAGCAGCAGATCGCGCCCCGACGCCGGCATCGCCTTGCTCAGATCCTCCACCTGGCGACGGATCTGAGCAGGGTCCGCGACCAGCCCATAGGTCAGTACTGCGGCGACGACGGCCGGAAACAGCGAAAGAAAGGCGAAGAAGGCCACCCCGGCCGCGAGCAGCGGCACCTGATCGGTCTTGGCCTCCCGCCACGCGCGCCGGCTGACCTGCCACCATCCTTTCGCAGGGATCTGGCTGGGCTTGTCGGCATCGACTCCCGGGACCTCCGGCCGTCGCTCGTCGATCATCAGCTCGGTGAGCCGGCCTGGCGAACGTTGCCGGCCGAGTCCTTGGCCCCCTCGGCGACCTGTTGAGCGGCCGAGCGACCCTCGTCGGCAACCTCGGTGGCGGCCTCGGACGCGGACTGTTTGACGTTCTCGACCGCCTGTTGCGCCGGCTCCTGGAGATGTTCCTTCATCTCCTGGGCAACCTGCGCGGCCTGTTCCTTCACCGGACCGGCGGCTTCCATCGCCTTGTCCTTCGCGTCCTGTGCGATCTCACGCTCCTGCGTCGACGCAGGCAGAGCGGAGGAGACGACCCAGCCGGCCGCGAAGGCGATCAAGCCGGCGGCCAACGGCGTACCGCGCGTCTTGGACCGCGCCATCTGCGGCGCCGAACCGACTGCGTCGCCGACCTTGCTGCCCGCCTCCTGCATCGTCGCGACTGCTGATCCGGCCGTATCGGCGACCGATCCACCGGCCGATTCGGCGGTGCCCATCACGTGCTCCTTCAGCCGGTGGACGCCACCGCGGGCACGCTCGACCCGGCGGCCGACGACACGGCTGGGGCTGACCTTCTCGGTCAGGGCGTCGACGTCGCGGCCGACATTGCGCCGGGTGTGCTCGATCCTGCGCTTCAGTTCTTCCGGGTCTTCAGCCATTTCGCGTCCTCCTTGAGTGATTCGACCGTCTGGTCGGGTGTGGGGTTGACCTCCTGGAGCTCCTTGCGGCCCGTCAACCCCAGTACGGCGGCGACAACGGCCCAGATGACCGCGACGATGAGCGCCGACCAGATGAGATCCATCGCCTCGTCCAGCGCCCACATCGCCGTGAGCGAGAGGAACAGCGCGACCATCCAGCCGGCGAAAGCCGCGCCGCCGAGCATCCCTGCGCCCTTGCCTGCCTTCTTCGCCTCTGCACGGAGTTCGGCTTTGGCCAGCGCCAGTTCCTGGCGGGTCAGCTGGCCCAGATCATTGGTCAACTGCGTCACCAGCTCGCCGACCGACTCGTCGACCGAAGGCCGATGCGTGCTGCTGCCGGGCGGTGATCCGTCGACGGTCATCTCACTGCACCTGCCCCGGCCCGAAACGAGGCGTCACCGGAGCGCCCGGATCCGGGTCCGGCGCGACCGGCGTCGGTGTCGGCGGCGGCGGCGCGGTTTCGCCGATCGGCGGAGCGCTCATCGGGGTCGACGTCGGTGGCACCAGGTACTCATCGTCGGCCTGCGCCGGCGTACTGAGACCGTTCGCCGAAGTGCTGAGGCCATTCGCCGACGGATAACTGCTCGAACTGCCGGGCGAACCAGTGTCACCGGCTGCGAGCGCGCGGGTCAGGCGGCCAGCGACGACGCCGGCGGCGGCTGCCAGCAGCAGGAACGTGCCGGGCTTGCGCCGTGCGAAGCCACGCACCTCGTCCAGCAGTTCGCCGGGCTCATGGTGCTGCAGGAAGTCCGCGGCCTGGGTCGTGAAGTCGGCGCCGTGGTTCGCCAACTGGGCGCCTAGTCCGGACCGACCGTGCTCGGCCATCCCCCGCAGCTCGTCGCCTACCGCGCGAAGACTGCCGACGGCCCGCTCCTTCTGCTGGCCGGCTTGGCCGATCAGCTCGTCCCGCGTCTGCGCGGCCAGCCGGCGGGTCTGCTCGCGGGCATCCGAGGTCACGGAGGACGCCTTGTCCTTAACGGATTCCGCCACCTGGTGCGCAGCCTGTGCCGAAGTCTCCTTCAGCTGTCCGGCTTCGTCCCGGGCTGTCGCGGTAACGCCGTCCGCGGGCGGACTGCCAACGTCTGCTTGATTGTTCGTGAAGGACGACATGCAACTACTCCTCTAGGAGATGTGATGGTCGTCGCGAGGCGAGTGCCTGATCAGCAGGTCGGTGCCGTATCTCTCTGCCTCGCAACAGGAATGAGAGTGAAGTGGCACACTTCCGTACCACCACCGAAATCTGATCAGCCGGTACCCGAACCCAAACCGGCGTCAACCGCCCGCGGAGCCGTTCATCAGCTCCGCGGGTTTGTCGTCAGTCGCGTCGTGATGCCGTGGCCGTGACCCGCTGTGCCGCCTTGTCGAACAGGCGATCCGGAATCAGGCGACGGACCTTGGGCAGCATCACCGCTGCAGCGCCGACCGGATAGCGGGTGCGCGGTTTCGGCGCCGTGACCGCGTGTTCTATCGCCGCGGCGACCTTGGCCGAATTCGCGCCGTTCTTGGACGCGCTGCGCAAGGACTCACGGAAGGCGTCGATGCGTTCGGCGTACCGTTCACTGGCCGGCAGCCGGTCCAGGGTCTGCACCGCCTTGGCCCACAACGGCGTCGCGATCGGTCCGGGTTCGACGATCGACACCGAGATCCCCTCCGGCGCCAGCTCCTGACGCCAGGCGTCACCGATGGCTTCGATCGCGTACTTCGAAGCGTGGTAAGCGCCGGCCAGTTGCACTGACACCAGGCCACCCACCGAGCCGACGAACACCACCCGGCCACCTCGGCCACGCCGAAGCAGTGGAAGGACCGACTGGGTCACCGCGACCGAACCGACCACGTTGACGTCCAGCTGATGCCGGAGGCTGTCGATCGGCAGGAGTTCGAGCGGACCCGCGATCCCTTCGCCCGCCACGTTGACGACCGCAGTCAGTGCGTCCCCGGCGAGCTCGGACGCCACCGCCTCGGCCAGACCTTCGACCGAGGCACGATCGGTGACGTCAACGGTGTGCACACTGAGACCGGGAGACGCCTGCCTGGCAAGGATTTCGCCGTCGACCGGGTTGTGCACCGCGGCGAACACCCGGATCCCGGCCCGATCGAGGCGGAGTGCCGTGGCCGCTCCGATCCCGCTGCCCGCACCGGTGATCAGTACTGACGTCATGGCCGTTCGACATCCCCGCGCCAGCCGCCCGTCTCGTGGCCGCGCTTCTCGATGAACTCCTTGAAGTTCTTCAGGTCTCCCTTGACCCGATGGCTGATCAGGCCGGCCTTGTCGCCCACCTGCTCGGCGAGGCCTTCCGGCTCCAGGTCCATCTGGGCCGTCACCCGCGTCGTGGTGTCGTCGATGCGGTGGAAGGTGATCACTCCGGCGTGCCGCGGCTCGGTGTCCGACGTCCAGGCGACCCGCTCTTCGGGGTGCTGCTCGGTGATGGTCGCATCGAACTCGCGGGTGACCCCGGCGATGCTCGTCACCCAGTGCGTGTGGGTTGGGTCGAGCTGCTCGACCTTGTCGACGCCGTCCATGAACTCCGGGAACGACTCGAACTGCGTCCACTGGTTGTAGACCGCGGTGATCGGTGCCTCGACATCGATCGACTCAGTGGTGTTACCCATTTCAGCTTCCTCCCAAGACGTGCACGGGTTGGTCCTCTCGCAGTACCCGTACGCCCGCCCGGCAATCCGAAACCTGTGCGGCTACCTGTCGTGCCAGCGCAGATCGCAGACGACTGACCGATGGTCGGACGGATAGACCCCGTCGACCGGGTCACCGGCGATCGTCGCCGACTCCACGTTCACCAACTGGTTCTCATGGCCGGGTCGGTAGAAGATGTGATCGATCCGCTGGTCGACCAGTTCCGGACCCGCTTCGAGCGGCGCCGATGGATGACTGGACGGCAACGTGATCGCGTCCGGGGCTCCACCGCCGGCTACCCACGCATCGATCAGTACTTCGCGCAGCGGCCGGAGTACGGCGCTGTCGGCAGCCGCGTTCAGGTCGCCGATCACCAGCGAAGGACACGGCCCGTCCGTCGCCGGATCGGTCGCAAGATCGGCCAGCAGACCGGCTTGAGCCAGCCGATCGTCGCTGTAGGTCGTCGCGTGCTCCAGACAGGCGACCAACACCGGCAGAGGTCCCGCGGGATGAGCGACGGTGGCTTTGAGGACGACCGGATCCCAGGCACGATGACGGGACGGCATCGCGATGGCGTCGTACCGCGTGATCGGCCACCGGCTGAGCAGCGCGACCCCCAGTTCGACGCCGGCCTGGTCCGGTCTCTCCGGG
This sequence comes from Kribbella sp. NPDC006257, assembly GCF_040613535.1. NCBI lineage: Bacteria > Bacillati > Actinomycetota > Actinomycetes > Propionibacteriales > Kribbellaceae > Kribbella > Kribbella sp. NPDC006257. Next base: position 178,679 of record NZ_JBEXSJ010000005.1, on the reverse strand, counting down.
GAATCGGGTGCCGACGGGTACGAGGGTGCGGCGAAGACGGCGGACATCCCCAAGGCATCGGCCAGTTCATCGGCCTGCGTCACCGCGTCGGTCCCCCACACCTCCTGGAGACCGACCAGGTCCGGGGTGAACCGGCGGATGGTTTCGAGGATGCCGGGTTGGCGCTCCTGCCACCGGGGGCCGAAGCGCCACCAGATATTCCACGTCATCACCCGGACCTGGTGATCCACCATCAACTCCCCTGAATGCTCAGTTCCACCAGTAGAAGTGGTAGCCGCCGCCGCGGTAGTAGATCTTGCTGACGATGTAGTTCTTGACGAGAACGTAGTCGTACCACTGGGTAACGCACTTGCCATAGTCGTAGCCGCACGCCACCTCGCCCTCGCCTTGCACACCAACGTTCTGCGCACTGGCCACCGTCGTACCGCCGACCGCCACCGCCGCCACCACACCCACGATCGCAACCATCCGCCTGATCGATCTCATGAGTCACTCCGCCCTTCGTACCCTGTTTGCCTTGCGCAACATCGTTACGCCTTGTATCGGCGCCAGTACCCTCCGCAATCAAGTTCCAATCACACGAGATACCGGTCCTCGGGCCGCAGGACGCGCAGCCAGCAAGCGCCGTACGCCGGCAGGTGGTGCTGCACAGTGCCATCCAGGTCGACCGCGATGGTCCGGCCGGTGAGCAGGTCGGCGAGCTGGAGACCGACGCCGGTGCCCTCGACCGGGATGGTGACGTCGACCGGCGTACCGGAGAAGTTGTGGACGGCAATCACCGAGCCATTCTCGTAGTCCGACCGGTGGGCGAAGACGGACGGCGCCCCCAATTTCAGGATGGTGCAGCTGCCCCAGGACAGCTCAGGGGTCTCCCGGTAGCGGCGGATCAGCAGCTGGATCCAGTTCAGCAGCGAGTCCGGGTCGTGACGCTGGTCCGCGACGTTCACCTGCGATGGTGAGAACTCACCGTCCACCATCGGCCTGCACAGCGCGTCGGGATCGGCCGTCGAGAAGCCTCCGTTGACTCCACCGGTCCACTGCATCGGGGTCCGTACGGCGTTTCGCCCTTCCACAGCAAGGTTCTCGCCCATACCGATCTCCTCGCCGTAGAAGAGCACCGGCGTACCGGGTAGGGAGAACAGCAGACTGTAGACCATCTTGATCCGCCTCAGATCGTTGCCGAGCATCGTCGGCAACCGGCGGCGAAGGCCACGGCCGTAGAGCTGCATGTCCTCCTCCGGCCCGAAGGCGGCGAAGACCTCTTGCCTCTCGTCGTCGGTCAGCTTGTCCAGCGTCAGCTCGTCGTGGTTCCGCACGAACATGCCCCACTGGCCCTCCTCCGGCGCAACCGGGCGCTGCTGAAACGCCTCGATCAGCTCGGTCGGATCCTGGCGCGCCAGCGAGAGGAACAGCTTCTGCATGCCGATGAAGTCGAAACACATCGTCAGCTCGTCGCCGTCCTCGTCGCCGAAGAACTGACGCGTCTGGGCGTAGTCCAGGTTGACCTCGCCCAACAGGACAGCTTGACCGTGGCGGCGGCTCAGGAACGCCCGCAGATCACGCAGGTAGTCGTGCGGATCCGGCAGGTCGGCCGCATCCGGAGCGCCCTTCGTATCCAGCAGGAACGGCACCGCGTCAACCCGGAAACCGGACAAGCCGAGCTGCAACCAGAAGCCGATGATCCTGATGATCTCCTCGCGGACCTCCGGATGGGCCACGTCGAGATCAGGCTGCTGCTTGTAGAACTGGTGCAGGTAGTACTGCCCCGCCGCTTCGTCGTACTGCCACAGGCTGTTTTCTTTATCTGGGAAGACCACTCCCTCGTGCTGATCGGCCGGCGGCTCGTCACGCCAGACATACCAGCCCCGGTACTTCGAACTGCGCGACTCGCGTGCGCTCCGGAACCACGGATGCTGATCGGATGTGTGGTTCACGACCAGATCCGCGATCACCCTGATTCCCCGGTCCTGCGCCAGCGTGAGCAGCTCGACCAGATCACCATGTGTGCCGAGCCGGTGGTCGACGCCGTAGAAGTCGGTGATGTCGTAGCCGTCGTCGCGATCCGCCGTCGGATAGAACGGCATCAGCCACAGGCATGTCACCCCGAGCTCGGCCAGATAGTCGATCCGCTGCGACAGGCCCCGGATCTCCCCGCACCCATCACCATCGGTGTCGAAAAAGGTCTCGATGTCCAAGCAGTAGACAACCGCGTTCTTCCACCAGACATCCGCAGTCTCAGTCAGCCTCACGAGCTGTCACCTCCACCCTTCCCGGGTGCCCACCAGCAGGCTCGTCATGCATGCCGATGCCGCCCCCGGGTACCGAGCCCCGGTGGACAGTCCGTCGTCGGCCGTGACCGTTGTCGTGGCAAGCCGCAACCGGAGGTCCGAGCTGGTGGAGTCGCTCGGGCACCATCGGCAGCCGGTGATCCTCGTCGACAACGGATCGACCGACGGCACGGCCGAGGCGGTCGAGCAACGACATCCGGCCGTCCAGGTGGTTCGGCTGGACCGCAACCGCGGGGCGACCGCACGCAACCTGGGCGTCGCGCTCGCGACCACGCCGTACGTCGCCTTCGCCGATGACGACTCCTGGTGGGAACCCGGTGCGTTGGAACTCGCCGCCCGCATCCTGGACGGTCACCCGCGGATCGGCTTGCTGGCGGCGCGGATCCTGCTCGGCCCGGAGAACGAACCGGACCCGATCTGCGATCTGATGGCGGACTCGCCGCTGCCTCCTGACCCTGGTGGCTATGGCAAGCCGGTGCTCGGTTTCGCGGCCTGCGCCGCAGTGGTGCGGCGGGATGCATTCCTGTTGGCACAGGGATTCGATCCGGTGATCTTCTTCGGCGGCGAGGAGGAGCGGCTGGCGCTCGACCTCGCGGTGGCCGGCTGGCAACTCGCCTACGTGCCGGAAATCGTCGTCCACCATCATCCGTCCCTGTCGCGCGGGAACCCAGAAGCACACCAGGTGCGGATCACCAGAAACAATTTGCTCACGGCAACTATGCGGCGCCCGTGGCGGGTTGTACTCCGACAGGCGTGGCGGGCGCTGAGAGCCGGCGGTGTCGGCCTACGGGCAATCCTGGCCGCCGTACCCCGACTGCCGGCCGCCCTGGCCGCACGGCGCAGAATTCCCGGCCGCCTTGAGCATCGCCTCGAACGCCTCGAAGGGTGGCAATCAGATCACTCGACGGCCTGCTGCAGGCGCGCGTAGAGGAGTTGTAGGTAGTCGGCGCCGGTGACGGCGGTCAGTGCCGATGCCATCATCCGGGTGAACCCTGGCGCGAACAAAAAACCGACAGTGAAACCCGTGGCGACCCAGACCGAGAAGCAGAACGGACAGGTCAGCAACTCCCCCACCGCATGCCGGAGTTCGCCTTGTTCCCTGACTTCCTCGTTCACCTCTCCCGGTCCTCCGGGCTCCTTGTACCGCGTGAAAGGAACGCGGAGCGGGCTGGTGATCGCGTCCTTGGTCACCAGCCTGGCGAGCTTGTGCGTTCCGGCGGTCATCAACAGCAGCTCGTACGGCGTGAGCCGGCGCTGCTGCGTTCCCCGGACGGCGGCCACTCCTCCGGCCACGGCGACCACTCCGGAGAAGAGCGCCATCACCATCGCATAGCCGCCCAACGGCCGCGGAGCACCTTGGCGGTACTCGTCGGCCTCCGTTTCAACTGCTTGTGCTGGTGCCTCGCCCACTCCGCCCACCTCCCACTGTTGCGACTGACGAACAAGCCGGTTCTGCATCCGCGCTGCGTCAGGTCGGCCGGTTGGTGAGACGGTCGCGGAGGCGGTCGACGAAGCCCACGCCGGGACCGACCAGCTTGTGGAACAGTTCGTTGTTCGGAGCCGCCGGATGGGGCCGCGTCGGTGCGACCTTCTTCGCCGCCTCGACCTCGTCGGCCAGGCCCGACAACTTGTCTGCCGGGATGTGCTGGCGCAGCAACGGGAACTGCTCGCCTTCCTCGTCCAGCACATGATCGGCCAGTACCTGCTGCAGCTTGGTGATGAGTTCGAGGAACTCCGGCTCGCCCGCGTCGGTGCCCTCGATCTGCTTCATCAAGGACTCGAGTTCCTTGTGTTCCTCGATGTCGTGCTCGACCGCCTGGTCGCCGTTCGGCAGGTGGTCGCGCATCGCCGGGTAGACGAACATCTCCTCCGCCACCGCATGCCGGACGAGTTCTGCGATCATCTGTTCGGCGAAGTCCCGCCGACGGTCGGCATCCGTCGCGGCGAGAATCTCGCGGGTCAGTTCCTCGACCTCGCGATGATCGGCAGTCAGAACGTCGATCACGTCCCGCCCGCTCGGGCTACTGGTAGTCATCGGTGCCTCCATGGGTTGATGGGTCGAGGTGGCGGGGATGGCCGGCACCTCACGCCGGCCGTCCCCCTGGCCTCGTTGTCCGGCCATCCCCGCCGGGTCTCCAGCCGTTCCCGAAGTCCCATCGGCCGGAGCGCCCGCTCAGTACCCCCGGACAACCCGCCGAAACAGCGCTTGAGCTCTCACTCTTCACAGCGCGATGCATACGAACCCGGCAGTTGGACACAGTGGGGCGACATCGCGGTCCAAGAGAGGAGTTTCGGGTGCAAGAGCTTCTGCAGAAGACTGCCCGGGAGCAATTCGGCTGGGACGAGCTACGACCCGGCCAGCTGACCGCGATGGCGGCGGTGATGGCAGGGCAGGACACGCTCGTGGTGATGCCGACCGGCGCCGGGAAGTCGGCGATCTTCCAGGTTCCGGCCCTGCTCCTCGACGGCCCGGCAGTGATCGTCAGCCCGCTCATCTCGCTCCAGCACGACCAGGTCATCGGGCTCCTCGACGCCGCGGCCGGCCGGTGGCTCGTGAACTCAACAGCACTCTCGCGGTTTCGGAGCGTGAGGCTGTGTACGAGGCACTGGCTAAGGGCGAGCTGCGGTACTTGTTCCTCGCCCCCGAGCAACTCGCGAAGAGCGACGTACTGCAACGGCTCGCGGCGGCGGAGCCGGCTCTCTTCGTGGTCGACGAGGCCCACTGCATCGCGTCCTGGGGCCACGACTTCCGGCCCGACTACCTGCGGCTCGGCGATGCGGTCCGGACCCTCGGACGTCCTGTGGTGCTCGCGCTCACCGCCACCGCGTCCCGGCCGGTCCAGGACGAGATCGTGCAGGCGTTGGGGATGCGCTCCCCCGCGCTCGTCGTGGCCGGCCTCGACCGGCCGAATCTGCGCCTCGACGTCCGGACCGCGGCAGATCCGGACGCGCGCCGCGAACTCGTGCTGGAGCAGGCCTCCACCGAGGCGGGGTGCGGCATCGTCTACACCGCGACCCGCCGCGACGTGGAGGAGTACGCCACCGCCCTGACCGAGCGCGGCCGCCGCGTCGCGCCGTACCATGCGGGGCTCCGCAAAGCCGACCGGGCGGCCACTCACGAGGCCTTCCTGGCCGGCGAACTGGAGATCGTCACCGCCACCACCGCGTTCGGGATGGGCATCGACAAACCGGACATCCGGTTCGTGATCCATGCCGCTCTGGCGGACTCGCTGGATTCCTACTACCAGGAGATCGGCCGGGCCGGACGGGACGGGGAGAAGTCCCGCGCGCTGCTGATCCACCGGCCCGGCGATCTGGGTCTTCGCCGTTTCCTGTCCTCCACGCCACCCCCGGAGAAGGCCGTCGGCCAGGTCCTCGCAGCCGTCGCCGAAGCAGCTGAGCCGGTACTGCGAACCGCGCTCGCCGACCACCTCCAGCTGTCCAGGAGCATGGTTGGCCGCTGCTGTTCGCTGTTGGAACGGGCCGGTGCCGTCCGCTTCGACCGGCGCAACCGACTCTGTCTCGTGGACGGGTCCAGCACTGCCTTGGCAACTGCCGTGGCACTGGGCGAGACCACTCAGCGGGTCGCCCAGTCGCGGCTCGACATGATGCGGGAATACACCGAGACCCGGAGCTGCAGGCGCCAGTTCCTGCTGTCGTACTTCGGTGAGGAGCTCGATCAACCCTGCGGTAACTGCGATACCTGCGCAGCGGGTCCAAGGCGACCCGAGTCCACCGGCAGCTCGCCGTACCGGCTGAACGACCGCGTCCGGCACCAGGAGTTCGGCGACGGCGTCGTACTGCGTGACGAGGGCGACCGGATCGTGGTCCGCTTCGACGACTTCGGCTACCGCACCCTGTCCGTCGCCGCCGTCACCACCGACCATCTCCTGGCCCCCGTCCGGTCTCCTGACCACTAGAGCGTTGGACGCCAGGCACGTTTCGGCTCCAGAAGCGCGGCTGAAAATGGTAGCGACGCTTGGAAGTGGGTACTTGAGAGCATGCGTCTGGGAGTTCTTGATATCGGATCCAATTCCGCGCAGCTCCAGATCGTGGATGTGGCGGCCGGCGCACCTCCGCTGCCCGCGCTCGCGGTGAAGACCCCGACCCTGCTGGGCGAGGAGATCGGCGCCGACGGCTGCATCAGCCCGGAGGGGATCAAGCGGGTCGTCGACGCCGTCGTCAGGTCGATGCGGGTCGCGGTCGAGCAGCAGGTCGATCAGTTGTATCCGTTCGTGACGTCGGCGGTGCGCGACGCCTTGAACCGCGACGAGGTGATCGGCCAGGTGGAGGCGGCGGCCGGTGTGCGACCACAGTTCCTGTCCGGTGAGCAAGAAGCACGGCTCACCTATCTGGCCGCCCACCGCTGGTACGGCTGGTCGGCCGGCCGGTTGTTGCTGATCGACATCGGCGGCGGCTCGATGGAGATCGTCCTCGGCCGCGACGCGGAGCCCAACCTGGCCGTCTCCCTCCCGGTCGGCGTCGGCCGGATGACGCGGCAGTTCCTGCCGGCGCACCCCAACCGGCCCCGGCAGCTCAAGGCCCTGCGTCGTCATGTCGCCGAAAACCTTGCCGAGGTGGCCGATCGGCTCCGCTGGGAAGCCGGCCCGAGCCTGGTCGTCGTCACCTCGAAGACCTTCAAGCAACTCACCCGGCTGGCCGGTGGCGCCCCGCAACGCAAGGGCCCGTTCGTCACCCGGCGACTCACCCGGTCCCAGATCAGGTCCTGGATCCCGCGGCTGGCCGCGCTCACGCCCGAGGAACGGGCCCGCCTGCGCGGCGTCTCGGCCTCCCGCGCCCATCAGATCCTTGCCGGGGCGGTGATCGCCAACACCACCTTGAAGGCCCTGAACGTCGAACAGGTCGATCTGTGCCCCTGGGCGCTGCGGGAAGGAATCATCCTTCGGCATCTGGAGCAGATCACCAACGACACCGAACTTCCGCTTCAGCCGGTGATCCCGGGCCGCGCCCGGGAAGCCACGGTGACGGCACTCCGGACCTGACAGCGGCGTCAGTGCAGTTCCCCGGTGTGGGTCAGGAGCATCAGGACCGGGCCGGCGATCGCGACGACGCAGACCACGGCGTACGAGAGCCAGGCCAGCGGACGGGCGACCGGGCCGCTGGCGTAGCGTCCCATCGTCTCGCGGTTCTGGGAGACCCGGACGATCGGCCAGAAGGACAGCGGCATCGCGACAGCGGAGGCGATCACGGCGTACTCGGTGAGGTTGACGGGGTCGACCCGGGTCTGCACGATGGCGAACCCGAGGCCCGCAGCGGCGAGCATGGTGCCGAACCACTTCGGCGCACCGCGGACGCCCTTGCTCTCACCCCAGGACCATCGCTGGTGCTGGGCGAGGGCGTAGCCGCAGGAGAACGCGCTGTCGATCGTCGCGCCGCCGATCGCGGCGAAGGCTCCGATGACGGCAGCGTAGAAGGCGACCGGGCCGAGTTCGTGCAGGGCTTGCTGTACGACGGTCGCCAGGCTGTCCGGGGTCAGTTCCAGCGGCATCAGCTGCTGGGCGGCGACGATCGTCAAGGAGGCCCCGAGGAGACCGCCGAGCGGGAAGCCGAGACCGGAATTCGCCCGGTTGACCCCGATGTCGTCGGTCGTCCACTTCTCCTCGATCGCGCCGGACGAATAGAAGTAGATCTCGTACGGCATCATCGCCGCGGCGATCATGCCGACCACGAAGTACCAGTACTGCAGGCTGCCGCCACCAGGGACCAGGCCCGAGCCGATCGCGTGCCAGGCGGGCCCGTGGTGCAGGGCCGCGATGATGAAGACGATCAGCCCGAGACCGAGATAGCCGAAGACGCGCTCGATCATGCTGAACGACAGCAGCAGACTGGCAGCGACGATGATCAGCAGCCCGATCAGGGTGAAGAAGCCCTCGTTCCAGCCGAGCACGTAGTGCAGGATCAGGCCGAGCCCGCCGAGCTCGGCCGACAGCGTGATCAGGCAGACCGCGAGACCGGCCACCAAAGTTGCCGTCGACAACCATCGCGGATAGCTGTCGCGCACCAGGTCGAAGTTGGCCTTCTTCGCCACGATGGCGACCCGGCCGCTGAGCTCGGCCAGCACCACGCTGATGACGACCCCGACGACAATCGCCCAGAGTGTGCGGTACCCGAACAGCGCGCCCGCCTGACTGTTGAAGACCAGCTCGCCGATGTCGAGAAATCCGCCCAGCGCGGCGATGACGCCGAGGGCTACTCCGAGATACTTCTTCATGGCATCATCCCGGCGGCGTCGTCCGCGAGCTTGCGGAGCGTGGTCTGGGCTTGTTCCGCGACCGACCGGTCATCGGGCCGCACCGCGATCGTGCCGAGCGCCGTACCGATGTCGTCGGCCAGCTGCTGAAGCTTGTCGTACTCCGGCAGGCGCTGGTCGTAGACGTTCTTCTCGATCTGCGTCGTGTCGTCCTGGAGCTCCTGGGCGTGGGTCCGGGCGAAATTGGCGTCCGTGCGTCCCGCGATGATCTCGCCGGCGAGCACCGCACCATCCGTGGCATCGCTCTGCAGACTCTGGATGTTGATCTCGAGGCGGTCAGCGGTCGATTCACACCCCGCGACCACCAGCAAACAACACAGCCCAGCGACGAGCTTGACGAGTACGCCGCCCGTCCGCCGCCGGATGCCGTCCTGGTCACAATCGGTCATGGAGAACCGGTTCCCAGCTCGGCCGCAGTTAACACCCGGCGTGGTCGGTTGTAGAGGGCAACGGCTGCGCGTGGGTAGGTGTAACCCGGGGTACCGGTGCCGGCATGGGTTGGCAGAGGCCTCGATGGCTGGTCGGCGTACTGGTGATTGTCATGGTCCTTGCGGGCTGCGGCGACCCGGATCAGAAGATGCGTTCAGCCGCGGCGCAAGCCGCGCGGGAGACGGCTTCGGAGGTGAACACCGCCCGGCTGGCCGTCGAGCAACTGCAGGCGGGGCGGTTGTGGCAGCAGCCTGCCGAACAGCTGGTCAAGGATGCCGAGAAGGCCGTGGGCAAGGCAGCTACCACCTTCTCGTCACAACAGCCCACCACGGACGCGTCCCGCCGGACCTATGAACAGGTCACCGACGTGCTGGACGACGCGGAGACAGCGGTCACGGCGATCCGGATCGCGCTGGGCAACGACGATCTGGCAGCTGCCGTCCAGCAGGCCGGGCAACTGCAGAAGACTTCCGACGAACTGGATCGCATCGGGGAGCTGGCCAAGTGAAAAAGGTCCTCGGCGTCACCCTCGGGATCCTGACCGCGATCGGCGGATTCGTCGACATCGGTGACCTCGTCACGAACGCCCTGGTCGGCGCCCGGTTCGGTATGCACCTGGCCTGGGTGGTCGTGCTCGGCGTGATCGGGATCTGCCTGTACGCCGAGATGTCCGGCCGCGTCGTGGCGATGTCGGGCCGGCCCGTGTTCGACCTGATCAGGGAGAGACTCGGCCGCCGGACGGGGCTGCTGACCCTGGTGGCCTCGTTCCTGGTCACCCTGCTGACGTTGATCGCCGAGATCGGCGGTGTCGCCCTGGCCTTCGAACTGGCCAGCGGGGTGCACTACCTGCTGTGGATGCCGCTCGCCGCGTTCGCGGTCTGGCTGGTGATCTGGCGGGTGAAATTCTCGAAGCTGGAAACAACCTTCGGGCTGCTGGGCCTGCTCCTGGTCGTGTTCGCGGTCGCCCTGTTCAAACTCGGCCCGGACTGGGGTCAGTTGATGCATCAGGCAACGAGGCCGCATCCGATCGGCCACGAGAGCTGGTCGACGTACGCGTACTACGCGATCGCGCTGTTCGGTGCCGCGATGACGCCGTACGAGGTGTTCTTCTTCTCCTCCGGCGGCGTCGAGGAGAAGTGGACCAGGAGTGACCTAGTGACCGCCCGCACCAACGTCTTTCTCGGGTTTCCTCTCGGTGGTCTGCTGTCGCTGGCGATCGCCGGTTGTGCGGCCGTCCTGTATCTGCCGGCCGGGATCCAGGTCGGCACACTGGGGCAGGTCACCCTGCCCGTTGCCGTTGCCCTGGGCAAGCTTGGCCTGGCGATAGTGCTCCTCGGCGTTTTCGCCGCGACCTTCGGAGCGGCATTGGAGACGGCGCTGTCGTGTGGCTACACCATCGCGCAGTACCGCGGCTGGCAGTGGGGAAAGTTCGTCCGGCCGCGCGAGGCGTCCCGGTTCCATGTCGTGATGATCGTCTGCCTGGTGCTGGCGGTGCTGACCCTGATGACGGCGGTCGACCCGGTGAAGGTGACGGAGTACTCCGTGGTGTTCGCCGCGATGGCGCTGCCGCTGACCTATCTGCCGATCCTGATCATCGCCAACGATCCCGACTACGTCGGCGAGCAGACGAACGGGCGGGTCAGCAATTTCCTCGGCCTGATCTTTCTGGCGCTTCTGGTGATCGCGTCGATCGCCGCCATACCGTTGATGATCGTGACGAGAGCGGGGCAATGACATGACCGGGCGCATCCTGCACGCGCAACTGCATCTGCTCGACCGGCAGCTGATCGACCAGCGCAACGGCCGGCTCCTCGGCAAGGTCGACGACGTCGAACTCGACCTGGACTCCGATCCACCGGTCGTCACTGCACTGATCGCCGGCCGCGAACGGATCCCGGCATCGCAGATTGCAGAGATCGACACCGCGGTGAAGATCGTCAACCAGGATCTCGACCTCACCCGCCACGACGACTGGGTCCGGCAGCACGTCATCAACCACATCCCCGGAGCCGGCGATGCAGCTGAATGAACTCCTCGGTTACCGGGTGACGGACGGCACCGGCGCCGACATCGGCGGGGTCGCCGACGTACGACTGGTCCAGGACGGACCACTCCTCGCCTCGATGAACCGCGCGCTGCGGGTCGACGGCCTGATCATCGTCGAGAACCGCACCACCCGCCTGCTCGGTTACGAGCGCCGGGTCGGCCCGGCGCTGTTGCGCCGGCTGGTCCACCGCCGCCTCGGAAACGTCTGGTACCTGCCGTGGAACGACATCGACCGCATCACTGACGGAAGGGTAACCATCCGCCCCAGGAGGTCCAGTCTCAGCCTCCTCGAGGACGTTGGCCACTGATCCGGTTTCCGCGACTGTTAAGCACACGCTGCGTAACCGAACTCATGAGATGTCCGCCGGGCTGAGTGAGTCCGTAACTGTTGGGGTACCGGCGGTCACGAGTGCCCGAGCCCACCGGCATTCAGTGGAACCTCGAGAACCGGGGAAGAAGGAATGAGCCTCACCACACTGACCAGTACGCGCCGCCGGCTCACGGCCTACTGGGCGAGTGCGACGATCCACCTGGTGGCCGTCGCCTTCGATCTGCGCGCCCTTCGAATGATCTCCAAGGCCGCCCTGATGCCGTCGCTGGCCGCCTGGGTACGTGCTCAGCAGGGGCCTCCGCTGCTCGTTGCCGCGCTGCTGGCCTCCGCCGTCGGCGACGTCCTGCTGGAGATCAATCTGTTGCTGCCGGCAATGGCTCTGTTCGCCCTGGCACACGCCTGCTATATCGGAGAGTTCAGCCGTGGCACGAAACGCCGGACGCTCCTGGTGCCGCTGGCGTACGCCGTACTCTCGATAGCGGTGATGGTCACGCTCTGGCCCGGGCTGGGCGCTTATCGCGGGCCCATCGCGGCGTACGCCGGCATGTTGACCACGACGGCCGTGACCTCGCTGTGGTACGGCGGGCGTACCGGGCTCGGCGGCGCACTCTTCCTCGCGTCCGACAGCCTGATCGCCGCTCAGCTGGCCGGTCACGACTTCCCGCTCCGGACCTATCTGCTGAAGGTTGCCTACGGCGCCGGCCAGTACCAGATAGCCCGGGGCCTCACCGCGACCTCGCCATAGAAGGGGGAACCCGTTGCCTGACTCCGACCAGCCCGCGGAACTGTCCGAAGAGGCAGCTGCCATCGCCGCCGAAATCTCTGCGCGTCTCCGGCAGAGCGACGGCACTGTTGCCGTGGCCGAATCACTCACCAGCGGGAGGATCGCGAGCGAGCTGGGCGCGGCGCCGGAGGCCAGTGCGTGGTTCGCGGGTGGAATCACCGCCTACGCGTCCGAGATCAAGTTCAAGGTCCTCGGCGTCGATCCTGGCCCGGTGATCACCGCGCACTGCGCGCGTCAGATGGCCGATGGCGTCGTACAACTGATGAACGCCGACTACGGCGTGGCCGTCACCGGTGCCGGTGGACCCGACAGCGAGGAGGGCCACCCGGCCGGCACCGTTTTCGCAGCCGTGCACAGGCCCGGACACACCGAGACTTCCGAGTACCACTTCACTGGTGACCCGGCGACCGTCGTCAAGACGGCTACCCGGGAGGCACTGGCCATCCTGCTGGCCGCAGTCCGTGCCGACCTCGACCGCGAAGGGACCGGCTGATGACGGACCGGGCAGGGCTGTTCGTCCGGCTCGCCACGCTGGCGGCCGCGGATGTCGTTCACACCGACCTGGCCGCCCGGTTGTGTGCTGCGAGCCAGTCGATCCTCGGGGCCGACGGCGCGGCGATCACGGTAGAGAACACCACTTCCAACCGGACGACCTTGTCGACGACCGACCAGGTGATGGCAACGCTGGAAGACCTCCAGGACGTCACCGGCGAGGGGCCCTGCCTGGACGCGTTCAGATACAGCACCTATTTCACCTTGGCGGTGGACAACCAGCCCAACCCGCGCTGGCCGGAGTTCGCCCGCTCCGCCTGGCAGGCCGTCGGGGAACTGAACATGTACTCCTTCCCGATGCGCCCGGCCGGTGGCACCTTCGGCGTCATCAGCGTCTACCTCACCGACCATCGGGAGCTTCCGGAGCCGATCGACGCCGCCCAGTTCCTGGCCGATGCTGTCGGTGCCGCGCTACTGCGTGATCCGACGGCCGAAGGATTCGCCGCCGAGAGCGCCTGGGCGTCCCGCGCCCAGGTCCACCAGGCCTGCGGCATGATCACCGGCCAGCTCCGCTTGCCACCGGACGACGCGTTGGCCATCCTGCGGGCCCACGCCTACGCACACAACATCACGCTGGCCGAAACCGCACGCCAGGTCGTGGATCGCGAACTAGACTTCAGAGGAGGATCATGAACAGCCAGCTCGATGCCGCACTCAGGGATCACGCCGTGCAGGAGCTCGCGGCCGCTACCGCGGTCCTGGTCGCCGACCATGACATCCTCGGATCGGTGACCAACCTGCTGGCCGGCTGCCAGCGGTGCCTGCGCGCGGACGGCAGCGGTATCGTCGTCCGGCGCCCCGATGACGGGCGGCTGGAATTCCTCGCCGCGACCAGCCATCGGGCCGAAGACATCGAGCTGTACCAGGCGCAGCTCGATCGTGGCCCTGCCCCCGACACCATCGCCAGCGGCCGGCCGGTGCTGGCCGAAGGCGCCGCCTTCGACAGGCGGTGGCCGGAGCTGGCGGAGCCGTTCCATACCCGCGGCTTCCGCAGCGTCTACGCACATCCGATGCAGTGGCGCGGACAGACACTTGGTGCGGTGAACCTGTTCTACGCGGGCGAATCGGTCCCCGACGGCGCGGAGCCGGTCACTCGGGCGTTCTCCGATATCGCCACCGTCGTCATCATGCAGTCCGGAGCCGTCCGCACCACCGACGTCGTCGCGCAGCTGCGGACCGCCTTGACCGAACGGATCGTGATCGAGCAGGCCAAGGGCGTGCTCGCGTACACCGAGGACCTGACCGTCGACGCCGCGTTCGAACGGCTGCTGACGCTGGCCGCGGAACGTCACCGCACGCTGTCGGAAGTTGCCGCAGGCATCATCGACGGCGTCGCCGGCACAGCTTCAAAGATGCCTTCGGCCACTGACGAAGCGTGAAGCCCGACACCGTGGGTACCGGTTGACCATGACCGAACTCGACCAGACGTCCGCGCCGGTGCTCGAAGCGTTGCGCGAGTACCACCGCCGCAACTATCGCAATTTCTCGCCGCCCGGGCACAAGCAGGGCAAGGGTGCCGACGAGCTGGTTCGGCAGGTCCTCGGCGCTGACGTGTTCTACTCCGACGTGCTGGCCTCGGGAGGTCTGGACGACCGGAAGTCGAGTGGAAAGATTCTGCCGCGGGCCCAGGAGCTGATGGCCGATGCGGTCGGTGCCAAGCACGCCTTCTTCTCCACCTGCGGCAGTTCGCTCTCGGTCAAGAGCGCCATGATGGCGGTCGCCGCCCCGGGCGAGAAGCTGCTGATCGGCCGTGACGCCCACAAGTCGGTGGTTTCAGGACTCGTCCTGGCCGGTATCCATCCGGTTTGGGTCCGGCCGAAGTGGGACACCGACCTGCATCTGGCGCACCCGCCCAGCCCGCAAGCTTTCGATCAGGCCTTCGAGGAGAATCCGGAGGCAGTCGGCGCCCTGGTCACCAGTCCCTCGCCGTACGGGACCTGCAGTGATCTGCAGTCGATCGCGCAGCTGTGCCACCAGAGGGGCAAACCACTGATTGTGGACGAAGCGTGGGGAGCACACCTGCCCTTCCATGACGACCTGCCGACCTGGGCGATGGATGCCGGCGCGGACGTCTGCGTGGTGTCGATCCACAAGGCGGGCGCGGGTTTCGAGCAGGGCTCGGTGTTCCACCTGCAAGGCGATCTCGTCGACCCGGTCAGGCTGCAGGAGAGCGAGGACCTGCTCTCCACGACCAGCCCGAACGTGCTGCTGTACGCCGCGATGGACGGCTGGCGACGCCAGATGGCACTGGGCGGTCACGAACTGCTGGGCGCCGCACTCAAGCTGGCCCGGACTGTGCGTACCGACATCGACGGCCTACCGGGCCTGCGGGTCTTCGAGGACAGGCTGATCTCCGACGAGGCGTCACACGACCTGGACCGCCTGCAGATCATGATCGACGTACTCGACGCCGGCATCTCCGGTTACCAGGCCGCCGACTGGCTCCGGGAACAGAAGGCCATCAACGTCGGATTGTCCGACCACCGACGCGTCCTTGCCCAGTTCACCTTCGCCGACAACCAGGAGGACGCCGACCAACTGGTCGCGGCGCTGGCCGAACTCACCCGTACGCCGATGCCCGCGCCCTCGTCGGTCGTGCTGCCGGACCCGAGCGATCTCGAACTCGAACAAGCAATTCTGCCGCGCGAAGCGCACTTCGCACGTCCGGAGACCATCGACGTCAAGGACGCGGTCGGCCGGATCGCCGTGGAGCAGATCACCCCCTACCCGCCGGGAATCCCCGCGATCGTTCCGGGCGAACGCATCTCCGCCGGGGTGATCGACTATCTGCGGTCAGGGGTCGCCGCGACCATGGTGCTCCCCGACGCCGCCGATCCCGAATTCAAGACGATCCGAGTCGTCCAGCAATAGATCGGGCACGACGTTCGCGGCCTGGGTACCGAGACTGCATGCGACTTCGACGAAGCCATCCTGATCAGCCGGGGTTCTCCCGCCGGCGCCGCGGCAGCGGCTTCAGCTACCTCGACACCGAGGGGCATCGGATCGAGAACGCGGACGTGGTGGAGCGGATCCGCACGCTGGCGATCCCCCCGGCCTGGCAGGACGTCTGGATCTGTCCCTATCCCAACGGCCACATCCAGGCCATCGGCACGGACGAGGCAGGCCGGCGTCAGTACCTGTACCACGACGACTGGCGCACCGCTCAGGACGCCGACAAACATGACCGGGTACGGCGTCTCGCGCGTAAGCTGCCCGCCTTCCGGGAGGCCGTCGACGCGGACCTGTGCGCCCCGGGGCTCGGCCGGAGCCGCGTGCTGGCCGTTGCCTTGCGGATGCTCGACTACGGCGTCTTCCGGACCGGCAACACCCGTTACGCCGAGGAGTACGGCAGCCGCGGCGCGGCCACCCTGCTGCGCGAGGACGTCCGGGTCAGCAAGGGAAGGGTCGTGTTCGACTTCGTGGCCAAGGGTGGGCAGCGGCGCACCCTCGAACTGGACGACGACCTGCTGGCAACCGCGGTCCGGTCTCTCAAGCGGGCCAGGCACGACAGTCCACGACTTCTCGTCTACCGCGACAGCTCGGGCTACCACGAGATCGACGCCGCGATGGTCAACGATCGTTTCCACGAACTGGTCGGCGACGACTACACGGTCAAGGATCTGCGCACCTGGACCGCCACCGTGCACGCCGCCGTCGACCTGGCCGAGGCCGATCCGCCGACGACGAAGAAGGCGCTGAACGGCGCGGTGAAGCAGATGCTCGACGAGGTCTCCGACCATCTCGGCAACACCCCGACCGTGGCCCGTGCCTCCTATGTCGACCCCCGGGTGATCGAGCAGTACGAGCACGGCCGCACCATCGCCGGCGCGATCGACCGGGTCGGCACAGACCTCGACGACGACAAGACCCGCGCCACCGTGGAGCGCTCCGTGAACCGCCTCCTCGACCAGGACAGCCGCGACCAGGCGATGGATTGAAGGCCTCGCCGAGCCGGTCCGACACCGAGGCGCTGACAGGTTTGAGCCGTCTCCGCAGGGGCACCGCACAGCTGTCCAGTGACGGCTGGGCAATCCCCGAGAGAAGTGGAGAAGACGATGACCAAGGCACGGGACCTGATGACCGCCGGTGCCGAGTGCGTCGGTGAGAACGAGACACTCGTGGATGCGGCCCGCAAGATGCGCGACCTCGATGTCGGCATGTTGCCGATCTGTGGTGAGGACAACCGGCTGAAGGGAGTGCTCACCGACCGCGACATCGTGGTCCGCTGCCTCGCCGAGGGTGGCGATCCGGCGACCGCTCTGGCCGGTCAGTTCGGCCAGGGGAAGCCGGTCACGATCGGCGCGGACGACAGTATCGAAGAGGCGCTGGCGACGATGACCGAGCACCAGATCCGGCGGCTCCCGGTGATCGACGGACACGACCTGGTCGGGATGCTCGCCCAGGCCGACATCGCCCGCGCGATGCCCGAGAAGGCCACCGGCGAAACAGTCCAGAACATCTCCCGTTGACATCGCCGACCCCGAACGAATGGAGAGCAGCGAACGATCATCGTTCCTGCTCTCCATCGCCTTCTAGGGCAGCGGGTTGCCGCCGGTGATGCCGATGCGTTCTCCGGTGATGTAACTGGAGTCGGTGGAGGCCAGGAAGACGTACGCCGCGGCCAGCTCGGCCGGTTGACCGGCGCGACCCAGCGGCGTGTCCGCGCCGAACTTGTCCACCGCGTCCGCCGGCAGAGTTGCCGGGATCAACGGAGTCCAGATCGGACCGGGCGCCACCGCGTTCACGCGGATCCCCTTGGGCGCGAGCTCCTGCGCCAGTCCCCTGGTGAAGTTGAGAATCGCGGCCTTCGTCGTCGCGTAGTCCAGCAGCTGCGGGGACGGTTGGTAGGCCTGGATCGAAGTGGTGTTGATGATCGTCGAGCCCGGTGGCAGATGCGGGATCGCGGCCTTGCACAACCAGAACATCGCGTACACGTTGGTCTTCATCACCCGGTCGAACTGGTCGGTGGTGATCGCGGCGATCCCGTCCTGCGACATCTGGTAGGCGGCATTGTTGACCAGGACGTCCAGCCCGCCGAGCTCGGAGACCGCCCGATCGACCAACTCGACACACTGCTGTTCTTCGCGGATGTCGCCGGCCACCGGTACGGCCTTACGACCGGCGTCCTCGACCAGGCCGCAGGTCTCGCGGGCGTCGGTCTCCTCGCTCGGAAGATACGAAATCAGTACGTCGGCACCCTCCCGCGCGAACGCCAGTGCGACAGCCCGCCCGATCCCGGAGTCGCCCCCGGTGATCAACGCCTTCCTCCCCTCGAGCTTCCCGCTCCCCCGATACGTCTTCTCCCCGTAGTCCGGCTGCAACCCCATTTCCCGACTGAGCCCAGGGTGCTCGAGCGACTCCCGCCCCTGCTGCTCAGGGCCTGGATATTGAGTAGTCGGATCGATCAGTTTCTCGTTCACTACTTTCCCTTTCCGCTCAGGGCCTACGCCAGTCGTCGGAACTCAGATGGCTACCGGCCATCGGACCCATGTTGAGCATCCCGCCGTCCGCGGCGATGCTCGCGCCGGTCACATACGCGGCTCCCGGCGAAGCCAGGAACGCAATGACAGCAGCGATCTCCCGCGCATCGCCCGGCCTGCCGAGCGGTACGCCGGGACGCTTCGCAGCGCGCGGCTCCTGGTCCTCCTGGCCGGTCATCGGGGTCGCGATCTCACCCGGCGCCACGGCGTTCGCGGTGATCCCGTACTCGCCCAGCTCGAGGGCCAGTGTCTTGATCAGCAGACCGAGCCCGCCCTTCGCCGCGTCGTACGGCGCCGAACCGACCCGCGGCTGATGCTCGTGCACGCTGGTCACCGCGATCAGCCGGCCACCGCGATCCTGCTGGATCATCCGGCGGGCAGCACGTTGCAAGCAGAGGAACGCGCCGTCCAGATCGACCGACAAAACCTTCCGCCAGTCCTCGAAGGCGAGATCGACCGCCAGTTCGCTGCTGCCGGTACCGCTGTTCGCGACCAGCACATCGACACCGTCCAGCGCCTCGGCCAGCTCGTCGACAACGTCAGCCGCGGCAGGCAGGTCCAGCAGATCGAGTCGCCGGACCTCGGCCCGCCGCCCGTGCGACCGGACCTCGTCGGCCGTCTCCTCAGCACCCTCCGCGTCGCTGTGCCAGGTGACGCCGACATCGAACCCGTCCTTCGCCAAGGCGACCGCGGTCGCCTTGCCGATACCACTGTCGGACCCGGTAACTATCGCTGTAGGCATGGACCGCAGGTACCCCACAGCCGAGCGACTTAACGTGCTCGACCCAGATCACTCGCTGGGTAGGGTCTCCACGTCGTCCGGCCCTACGTCGGTGCGGTGCCGTACCAGCCGGAGCGGATGGCGATAGTGCCCGGCCTGCAGAGCAGCGTCCGCGGTGACTTCGACGACCACCCGAGGCTGAACCTTGATGAGCGGTGTCTTGCTGCCTTTGCCCCAGTGCGTGGCGATCTCGTCAGGCCACGGATGCCGGCTTCCAGCTGGTCTCAGCAGCTTCCCGATCACAGCCGCCTGCTCATCCTTCAACAGCACGGTCCGGCCAACCACTTCCAGGACCTTGCCACGGTAGCGGCCGACGACCAGCACCTCCGGTGCTCGCAGACTGCCCGTGACCGCACCGACAATCACGTCGACCGTATCCCTGGTCTTCCACTTCACCCAGTCGCGGCGGCCTGGCTGGTAGCGGGTGCTCGCGCCTTTCACCACCAGGCCTTCCACCCCGCTGGACTTGAAGGCCGCCAGCCATTCCCGTGCCTCGTCGACATCTGCTGTCACCGGCGACAACTGCAGTGGCGGCCGCCATGTCTTGGCGAGGCTTTCCAGCCGGGCCCGGCGAGCGGTCCAACGCATCGGCCGTACGTCGACGCTGCCGACCGCGAGCACATCGAACACCACGAGGGCCGCCGGCTGCTCTCGCACCAGGCGTCGCCGTACGGTCGCGGCGGTATTCACCATCCGAGCCTGCAACGCGTCGAAATCCATCCGCTCGCCGGTCCACACCACAAGCTCCCCGTCGAGAACACACTCGGTGCCGACCTGCTCGGCGAGCGCCACCTGGATGTCGGGAAACTTGCCGGTGAAGTCCTTGCCGTTGCGCGACCACAACCGCACCTCACCGCCGCGGCAGACAGCCCCGACCCGGAAGCCGTCCCACTTCAGCTCGAACCTCGACCCGCCGGGCATGGCGCGAGGCCCCGGGAGCTGTTCCTCGGCCCGGGCCAGTTCCAGCGCTACCGGCCCCATCAGACCGGTGACCAGCTCGGCCACCTTGCCAGTGTTGCTCAAGGCAAGCTTCTGGTCCACCGCCGGGGCCGCTGATGGCGGCGTGGCGCGGCCGGTGACCAGCTACGCGATGTCCTCGGCAGCCAGCGGCAGGGCAAGTGACGGGTTTTCGGGAGGTCCGGACGGGTACTTCGGTACATGGACACGAAGCATGTGCTTGTGACAGGCGGGGCCGGGTTTCTCGGGAGCCATCTCTGTGAGCGGTTGATCGCGGACCGACACCGGGTCACCTGCCTGGACAACTTCCTGACCGGCTCACCGGCCAACGTCGCGCATCTGGAGGCGCACAGCGGCTTCCGGTGCCTGCCGGTCGACCTCACCGAATCGGTCCCCATCCTCGCCCCCGTCGACCTCGTACTGCACTTCGCCAGCCCGGCGTCACCGATCGACTATCTACGGTTACCGATCCAGACCCTGAAGGTCGGTGCCATCGGTACCTTGCACGCCCTCGAACTGGCCGAGGAGAACAACGCACGCCTCGTCCTGGCCAGCACCTCCGAGGTGTACGGCGATCCGCAGATTCATCCGCAACCGGAGTCCTACTGGGGCCATGTGAACCCGATCGGACCGCGAGGCGTCTACGACGAGGCCAAGCGGTACGCCGAGGCGCTGACCACCGCCTACCGGACCAGTGAGGGCGTGGACGCCGCGATCGTCCGCATCTTCAACACCTACGGTCCACGGATGCGCCCGAACGACGGCCGCGCCATCCCGACCTTCATCCGCCAGGCGCTGGCAGGCGAGCCACTCACGGTGGCCGGCGACGGCAGCCAGACCCGCTCGGTCTGCTACGTCGAGGACACGGTCGAGGGCATCCTGCGGATGGCGTTCAGTGACCACCCAGGTCCGATCAACCTCGGCAATCCCGACGAGCGGTCCGTACTACGGATCGCCGGTGACGTGCTCGCCGCGACCGGCTCGGACTCGGCCATCGAGTTCATCGATCGTCCGGTCGACGACCCCGGCGTACGGCGGCCCGACACCGCACTGGCCGAGCAGGTCCTCAGCTGGAAACCTCAGGTCGGCTGGCGGGAAGGACTGAGCTCGACGGTCGAGTGGTTCCGTACCCAAGCTGTGCCCGGGCAGCCAGCAAAACCTCCGCAGCGGTAATGCGCAACAGCCCCTCGTCGACCCGGTCAGCGTGCGGATCGCCGAGCCTGCTGCCGTGGTAGAGCACCGTGTGCGATTCGGCATCGATGGCCGGTCCCCACCAGGCGGGCGGAGTCGGACCGAACAGGGTCACCGACCTGGTCCCCGCGGCGGTGGCCAGATGCGCGACGCCGGTGTCACCACTGACCACCAACGCCGCGGAACCGATCCTTGTGGCCAGTTCGTCCAGCGACAATCGACCACTGAGATCCTCGGCGCCGGTCTTCTCGGCCAACCGACCGCACAGCTCGGTCTCAGTGCCCGTCAGTACTACGGTCTGCCCGTCGGCACGTAACTCCTGGATCACTGCGGCCCACCTGATCGGTGGCCATTGCCTGGCCCGGCTGGCCGCTCCCGGATGAACGACCACGGCACCGTCTCCCGGGCCGCCGAGCGGTAACCGAAGGTCCTCGACCGTGCAGGCTCCCCCGGCATCGGACACCAGTCGGCACCAGCGATCCACCTCGTGCTCGCCGAACCTCCAGCAGGTCCTGCTCCGATATGAGGCGGCTGAGCAATCAAAGGCGATCAGCTGCTCGGGGGCCGCAGACCTCAGCAGCAGATGACTCTGCGGCCCCCGGCCGTGCAGGTTCACGGCGAGATGACGGCCCAGTCCGCGACCCGGCGACGGGCCGGACAGGCCTGCCGTGGCGACGACGCCGTCGACCAGGCCCAGCCCGGCCAGCCAGCTCGCGAACGGTTCCCGCCCGGCCAACAGCAGCGGCCGATCGGCGTACCGGCGCCGTAATCCCCGAAGAGCCGGTACTGCGGTCAGTGCGTCGCCGAGACCGAGTGCCCGCAGCACCAGAACCGGTGCGGACATCAGGGCCAGGACGGCTCGATCGACGGGCAGACGACGAGTTCACGGATCTCCACGCCACGCGGCTGACTCAGTGCGTAGACGACCACCTCCGCGACCTTGTCCGGATCGTTGAGCATCGCGTCCGGCCCCGGCTTGTACTGGTCCGGCCGCCCGTCGAAGAACGACGTCTGCATGCCACCGGGCACCAGCATCGTCACCCCGACCCGGCCGGCGGTCTCGACAGCCAGCGCCCGGGTGAAGCCCACCACGCCGAATTTCGAGGCGCAGTACGCCGTCGCGTCGCTGAGTGCCCGCAGTCCCAGCGTCGAGGCGACGGTGACGAGGCGTCCGCCGGATCGCTCGAGCCGCGGGACGGCCGCCTTCGCGATCGCGGCGGTGCCGATCAGGTTGACGCTGATCACCTTGGCCCAGTCGTCGATCTGCACGTCCTCGATCCGGCCGCAGGCGTCGATCCCGGCCGCGGTCACCACGCCGGTCAGCGGACCGATCTCGTTCTCGGCGGCGGCCAGTGCCGGTTCGGCCGCGGCCGGATCGGTCAGGTCGACCTCGACCCAGCCGGCCTCGTCGCTGGGTCGTTGCCGGTCGAGTACGACGGCCGTGCCGCCCTGTTTACGGACGGCGCGGACAACGGCGGCTCCCAGGCCGCTGGCTCCGCCGGTGACGGCGACTCGCTCGAAACTCATGAGATGCTTCCTCCCTGGAGGATTGCGGTGGTGGAATGGCCGGGCAGGAACGGGACCAGGACGACCCGGCCGCCCCACCCGGCGATAACAGGGGCCTCAGGCAACATTTCCGCGGTGTAGTCGCCGCCTTTGGCCCAGATGTCCGGTCGCAGCTCGCACAGGGCAGCCACCGGATCGTCGCCGTCGAACACGACGACGGCGTCGACGAAGCGCAGCGACCGCAGCACCCGGCAGCGGTCTTCCTGCGAGTTCACCGGCCGGGTGTCGCCCTTCAGGCGGCGCACGCTCGCGTCGGAGTTCACCAGCACGATCAGGGCGTCGCCGAGTGCCCGGGCCGCCTCGAGACTGGCGATGTGTCCCGCGTGCAGGATGTCGAAACATCCGCCGGTGGCCACGACGGTGCCACCCGCCGACCGCACCCGATCGGCGACCGCGAACGCCTCCGCCGGATTGGCCTGCGCCGTCGGATCGGCCTCCTGGGGCATCCCGCCCGGTGCCGGATCGGCCGCTGGGTTCACCCCGCCCAGCGCCAGCCAGGTCGCGGTGTCCTTCACCGCCGTGTCGATGGCCGCGCTCATCGTCGTACCGGCCCCGATCTCCGCCGCGACCGTCCCGGCGAAGCGGTCGCCCGCCCCGCAGGCGTCCCCGGCGTACCGGAACGGCGCCGGCACGAAGGAGGGGCCGTCGCCGGCCGCGAGGTAGACGCCGTGCGCCCCGTCGGTGACGGCTACCGACCAGGCCTGCCAACGGTCCCGCAGTTCGACCGCGAGCCGATCGAGGTCGTCCGTGCTGCCGAACTGCAGCGCCTCGCTCCTGTTCGGGGTCACCACGGTGACGGCCGGCACGGGTTCGTTGCCCCTGGGGTGCGGATCCCAGACCATCGGCCTGCGCAGGGCACAACGCTCCAGCGTGGCACGGACCACCGGATGGCTCACGACTCCCCCGGCATAGTCGGACACCAGGACGACGTCGGCTTCGTCCAAGGCCGCCTCCAGGACAGCGACATCGCAGTCGCCGTGCACCTCCGCGGTCGGCGCGGCATCGATCCGCAGCAGCGACTGACCGGCACTCCGCACCCGCGTCTTGCAGCGGGTCGCGGACGCGTCGAGGACCGAACTGACCTCCACCTGCTGTTTCAGCAGGTCCAGCAAGCGTGCACCTGGCTCGTCAGCGGCGATCGCGGTGACCAGATGTGGGATGACCCCCGGCCGGTTCAGCAGCGTCGCGACGAGGCCGGCGCCGCCTGCTCGCTCGGTGGTCCGGTCGAGGTCGACCACGGGCACCGGGGCGTCGGGGCAGACCCGCCGGACGTCGCCTTCCAGATCGCGGTCCAGCAGCACGTCACCGACCACAACCACGCGCACTGTCATCGCGACACCTCCGCCGCGACCGCCGCCCAGCGGGCCGAGGGCAGGTAACGCTCCACCGCGCTGCAGAGTGCGTGGATCGCGACCAGGTGAACCTCCTGCACAGCGGTGGGTGCGGAGCACTCGACGGCCAGCACCTCGTCCGCCAACTCCGCCAAGGGGTTGACCCGCGGTCCGGTCAAGGCCCAGACCCGCAGACCGCGGTCCTTGGCCTTCGCAGCCGCCGCGAGCAGGTTCGGGCTGCGGCCGCTGGTCGACAGCAGCACCAGCACATCTCCCGAGCGGCCGTGCGCTCCGACCTGCCGGGCAAAGACCGTCTCGGCCCCGAAGTCGTTGCAGATCGCCGTCACGGTCGAGGTCTCCACATGCAACGCGATGGCGGGCAGCGGTTCGCGCTCACCCTCGAACCGCCCGACCAGCTCCGCGGTCAGGTGCTGGGCCTCGGCCGCACTCCCGCCGTTGCCGGCAGCAAGCAATTTGTGTCCGGAGACGAAGGCGGTGGTGAGCTGCTGCCCCCAGCTGTCGATCAGACCCGCCTGGCGGTCCAGGCTGGCCAGCCCCAGCCGGAGATGCTCGAGATGTTCCCCGACGGTTCCGAAGCGTGTCATCAGTGTGCTCTCCCCACGACGATCGGTTGCGTGGTCGTGATCCGCCGGTAGACCGCCTCGGTCTGCGCGGCGACCGTGGCCCAGGTGTACTTCTCCGCGACCCGCGCCGCGGCGGCCAGCCCGAGCCGCCGGCGCAGCTGCGGATCAGCCAGCAGTTCGCCGAGCGCGGCAGCCAGCCGTTCCGCGTCCCTCGGCGGCACGTGGATCCCGGTGACCCCGTCGACCACTGTGTCCAGCAGACCGCCAACGGCCGAACCGACCACGGGACGTCCGCAGGCCATCGCTTCCAGCGGCACGATCCCGAACGGCTCGTACCACGGTGTGCAGGCGACCACGTCGGCCGACCGCAGCAGCCCGGGCACCTGGTCCCGCGTCACCGCACCGACCAGCCGAACCCGGTCCGTCAGCCCCAGCCGCTCTACCTGGGCACGCAACCGGCGTACCTCGGGATCGTCCTCGAAGTTCGCGGCCGGCCCACCCGCGATCACCAGCTCCGCCTCCGGTAGCGCGGCCATCGCGGCGATCACGGTGTCGACGCCCTTGCGCTCGACGAGCCGTCCGAGCGACAGCACCCGGCCCCCGCTACCGCGCCACCATTCGTCGGCTGGCGTCGTCCCTTCGAACAGATCGACCCCGCAGGGCACGACATGGAGCGACTCCGCCCGGGCTCCCAACGCCAGTAACTCGTGCACCTCCTCCGTGGCGGTGGCGATCACGGCATCCGCGTCGTACGCCAGCCGCTGCTCCGCAGGCTGCCTGATCGACGGACTGGTGTCGGCGGCACCCTGATGGCGGCGTTTGACCACACCGAGAGCGTGAAAGGTCTGGGCGAACGGGAAGCCGGCCGTACGACGCGCCTGCGCGCAGGCCAGTCCGGACATCCAGAAATGCGCGTGCACTACATCCGGGCGGCGATCGGTCCAGCGCGCGGCGAGCCAGTCGCCGAAGGCCGGCATGTAACCGTGCAGCTCGTCCTTCGGAATCGGCAGGGCCGGTCCGGCCGGGACATGGATCACCTCGACCCCTGGACCGAGCGGCACCACCTCGGCCGGGCCAGGATCGTCCCGCCGGGTGTACACCTCGACCTCGTGTCCCAGTTCGGCCAGTGCGAGTGCGAGCGCGGCGACATGGACGTTCTGACCGCCCGCGTCGGCGCCGCCCAGCACGGCCAGCGGACTGGCATGTTCGGACACCATGGCGATTCTCATCGGGCCACCTCCTTCAGCAACCGGTCCCAGTCGTCCAGGAATCTGAGCAACCCGAACGTGCGCAGGGCGTGTTCGCGAGCGGCCCGCCCGACCTGCCTGGCCTCGTCCGGATCGGCCAGCCATCGTCGTGCGGTCCCGGCCAGCCGTTCAGGGTTGGTACTGACCACACCCGCTGCCGGCGGGACAGCTTCGTAAGCGGCCGTCGAGCCGTTCACCAGCACCGGCGCACCCAGCGTCATCGCCTCGACCAGGGACAGACCGAGACTGGTCCATCGGTAGGGATGCAAGTAGGCGAAGTGACGAGCCATCCGTTGGTGGAGGGCTTGCTGGGACAGGTCCTCGACCGCGGCCAGCCCGTCGGTGATCCGGCCGCGGAGCGCTTCCGCGCCCAACCCGTACACGGCAACCGGAACGCGGGTCGCGATCTCCGCGACCAGGTCCAGCCCGGCGACGTGCCAGCGGCGTACAGGCTCGTTGACGGCGACGCAGAGCGAGCCGGTATCGCCGACGTACTGACCGCCATAGTCCGGTACGCCGTGCGCGATCACCACCGTCGGCGCCTTGCCGTTGTCCCAGGCCATCTGGTTGAACTCGGTCACGTGCGCCACCGGGATGTCCGAGCGGGCAGCCAGTACGTGCTGCCACTCGTTGACGTCACCTCGGGGCGTGTTGTGCTCGACGTAGACCGCCGGCACCCCGTTGCTGCCGAGCGTCCGCCCGGTCCAGCGCTCGAACAGCGCCGGCTCCTGAGGTCGCTGCAGCACGACCACATCGAAATCGGTGACGGCGATCTGCGCCGGGGTGAGCTCGTGCACACTCGCGGGCCAGGGATACGTCTGCGCCCGGCCCTTTCCGTCGTCGCTGCGATCGGGCAGCAGCGGTACGCAGTACTCGTGCGGTCCCTGGACGAACGATGTCATCCACGCCGCATGGACATGCCAGACCAGGATCTTCATCCCGCGGCCTCCTCAATCAGTTTGCGGACGGCAACAACCACTTCCTCCGGGCTGATGCTGTTCAGACAGGGGTGTCCGGGAACCGGGCACTCGCGCGCCCTGCTGTCCCGGCACGAAGCTTCTTGGTCGCCCAGCAGGACGTACGGCACCCGCCACGGCGCCCAGCTCTGCGACGGGACGACGGGAGCGAACAAGGAGACCACCGGCGTGCCGACGGCTGCCGCCAGGTGCGCCGGACCGGTGTTGCCCACCACGACACAGGACGCCGCGCGGAGCAGCGCGGCCAACTGCCCGTACCCGGTTCTTCCGCCCAGGTCGATACCGTTGCTGCCAGCAACCATCGCGGTGAGCGCACGCTCCCGCCCGGATCCGGTCACCACGACCTGATGGCCGGCGGCGCTGAGCGCGCGGACCAGCTCGGCGGCCCGGCGGGGATCCGCCGCCCGGGCGTGAACCGAGGCACCGGGATGAACGACGACGAACGGCCCGTCGGGCGGCTCACCGCCCGGGGTGGGTCCGGCCGGCAACCCGCCGTCGCCATCGGGCAGGTTCCCGGGGGCCGTGCGCTTGACCAGCAAGCGGCCGTCGTCGCCGTCGGGCAGTTCGTAGCCGGCCGCGCGTACCAGGGACAGCGACCGCTCCACCTCGTGCAGCGGTTCCGGTCGATGGCGCAGATCCAGCAACGAGCCGGGATAGTCCTCGCTGGCCGCCGCGATCCAGCCGATGCCGGCCATCCGCAGTAACAGCGCCATCGGCAGCGGGCTCTGGTGATACGAGGTCAGAATGAAGGCGGCGCCGAGACGGGACAGGGCCAGCGCATCCACCAAGGTGTTCGTACTGCGTCGATCGACCGGCGGTGGCTCGAAGCCGGTCCAGGGACAGGGCCACACCAGGAGATCGTGGACGCCGGGCAACAGCCGGGCGGCCTGCTCGCCGGACGGCGCCACCAGCAGGATCACGCGATCCCTCGCTGCCACCGCGCGGATCGCCGGGCCTGCCAGCAGGACATCGCCGTCATTGTCCATCCGGGTGATCACGACCGATCTCATCGACGTCTCCCGGACAGCTGGTCCAGTACCTGGTTGACCGCCGACCGCAGATCCGGCGCCGTCGTCGGAGCCTGCAGAATCTCTTCCGGCCGGGTCTGCCGGGTCGGGACCAGGACGGATCGGGCGCCGGCCGCCTCGGCCGCCTCGACGTCCGAGCCGATGTCGCCGATCACGACGATCTGACTCGGCGGGACACCGAGCTCGGCCGCCGCCGCCAGGACCAGCCCCGGAGCAGGCTTGCGGCAGGCACAGCCGTCCTCGGAGTCGTGCGGGCAGACCTGCCAGGTACTGAACGGACCGAGCAACTCGTCGACGCGCCGGTTCACTTCAGCCACTTGTTCGGCGGTGATCAGGCCGCGACCGATGCCGGACTGGTTGGAGACGACGCCGAGCCGAAGGCCCGCAGTACGGAGGCGTTCGACGGCCTGCCGGGCGTCGGGCAGCAGTTCGACGCGGTCGGCATCGCCGTTGTAGGGGACATCGCGGACCAAGGTCCCGTCCCGGTCGAAGAGCACAGCGCGGACCGGTCCCGGCCACGGCGCACTCCCCCGATGCCGCCAGGTGCCTCGCAAGCGATACCAGACAGCGGCGAACGGGATCAGCACCGAGGTCGCTGCCATCCGCAGCATCTCGTCGGTCGTTCGTGGTCCGCCGGAAACCCGGCGCCGGAAGAAGTCCGCGGTCAACAGCGACCACACCAGCCCCGCCGGCCGGCCGAACCTGGTGAACGCCAGGACTGCCGCCGCCACCGTTGCCAAGTGCCACTTGAACCGGCCAGGAGGACAACCGGACTCCCGGCGCCAGTGCCGGCCGTGAACTGCCCGGAACAGTGCGTCGTCCGCGTTGCCCCGCTGGACGCGCAGGCTGACCCAGAACCGTTCGGCCCGAACGGGATGAACGACCGAATGCCGGCCGTGCACCAGCTTCCAGCCGCGCCGGCGGATCCTCAACGCGAGCTCGGCATCCTCTCGATAGGCCCGGGGGAAACGCTCGTCGAAACCACCCACCTCAGCGAGCGCCAACCGCCGGTACGCCATGTCCGCCGTGGCCCAGTCCGCGTTCTCCAGGCCCGCCGTACTGCGTTCCCAGTCCGTCGCCGCGCGTGCTGCCGGCAGCGGTACGGCGATGCGCCCCTGGACTCCGGCGGTCTCCGGTCCCGCACTTCGCAGGTCGGCCAGCAGCTCCTCCGACCAGTCGGTCGGCAGCCGTACGTCGTCGTCCAGGAAGACGATCCACTCGCTGTCGGCCGCTCTCCAGCCGACGTTCCGGGCAGCCGCCGGACCCCGCCCACCGCCGCGAAGTACGACCGCGTCGACCGTCAGAGCCTTCTCCGGGCGACGTCGGTCATCGACGACCAGAACTGCCTGAGGTTGCTGAGCTTGACCGGCCAGGTCGGCCAGCAGCTCGGCCAACGACGCCCGGCCGACAGTGGGAATCACCACCGACCATGAAGTCATCGAAACGCTCCCGCCCGCCGAACGATGTGCGGTCCGAGAACCAGCAGGTCGACCGGGGTCGAACCGAACAGCTCGAGCGCATCCGCCGGGCTGTCGACCATCGGCCGGCCGGCCGTGTTCAGGCTGGTGTTCACCAGCACCGGCAGTCCGGTCCGCGCCTCGAACTCGGCCAGCAGCTGAGCGAGCAACGGCTCGTCGGCACGATCCACCGTCTGGATCCGGGCGGTACCGTCGACGTGCACCACGGCCGGGATCCGGTCGCGCCACTGGGCCGCCACGTCGTGCACGAACAACATGTACGGACTGGGCAACGGGCCGTCGAAGATCTCATCCGCGCGATCGGCCAGCACCAGCGGTGCGATCGGCCGGAACTGCTCCCGGCCCTTGATGTCGTTCAGCCGCTCGAGATTCTCCGGCCGGCCGGGGTGAGCCAGCAACGAACGATGCCCCAGCGCCCGCGGCCCGTACTCCGATCGTCCCTGGAACCAGGCGATGACGCCGTTGTCGGCAAGCGCCTGCGCCGTGACGGCCGCCAGGTCAGCCGGCGTCTCGAACGGCAGCGCCGCCTTCTGCAGGCACTTCGCCAGCTCGTCGCCGGACCACTCGCGCCCCAGTGCCGCCGTCGCCATCGGCTCAGGACGTCCGTCCGCGGCGCTCAGCTGAAGAGCCGCACCCAGGGAGGTCCCCGCATCTCCGGCGGCCGGCTGGACCCAGACATGATCGTACGGCCCGCTGCGGGAGATGACCGAGTTCGCGACACAGTTCAACGCCGTTCCGCCGGCCATGGTCAGAGCTTTCGCGCCCGTCTGGTCGTGCAGCCACGTCGCCAACTCGAGCAAGACCTCCTCGAGACGTCGCTGCACGCTGCACGCGAGATCCGCGGCAGCATCGGAGACGTCTGCTCCGCCTTGCAGCTTCGGCGTGTACGCCGCCCAGTCCACCGGCTCGGTCCGGAACCCGCCGTCGTCGGTGGTCCGGATCAGCTCCCGGAAGTCGGCCAGATGCCGCGGTTTGCCGTACGACGCGAGCGCCATCACCTTGTACTCGTCACTCGACCTGAGGAAGCCGAGGTGCTCGGTCAAGTCTTCGTACAGCAGCCCCAGCGAGTGCGGCAGATCCTGGGCGGCTAGCACCGTCAGGTCCGGACCGTCGTACCGGCCGGCCAGATGTGAGGCCCGCTCCCCTCGTCCGTCCAGTACCAGGCAGGCGCTCTGCTCGTACGGCGCCGCGAGCGCCGCCGAAGCCGCGTGAGCGACGTGGTGCTGGACGAACTTCACCTTGTCCGGATCGAGCCCTGGCAGAGCCGCGGCCAGGAACCGTGGTGCGCGACGGGCGTAATCGGCTCGGGTCCGGTCACCGGGGTCGGTGAGACCGAGACCCGCCAGGTCCACACAGAGCGCCGGGTCGAAGGAGTAGCCGACGACGTCGAGGTCTTCGGCCCGCAGTCCGGCCTCGCTCAGACACCAGCCGATGGCCTGCTCCGGCAGTTCCCAAGCTGACCACGGCACCGGGCGCTTGCCGTGTTTGCGCCGGCTGAAGCGTTCTTCTTCCGCCGCCGCCACGATCCGGCCGTCGACGACCAGAGCCGCCGACGGATCGTGGAAGATCGCGTTGACACCGAGGACGCGCATTGGTTCGACCTCCTGATCAGTGGGGAGGCCAGGTAGTACCCGGTCGCTGAACTCATACACGTCGAGTAGCGCTGCTTTCTTTTCGGCTACGTCGAGTAGCGCTGCTCACCGGACGATTGGCGCTGCCTGGGCATGGGTACGTGAGCCCAATCCGGCCCGTGGCCCAGCAACCGCCACCCTGCCGGCAGCGGCAAGCAGGTACTCCATGACCGTTGACGTTTCGACATCCCCTGAGCAACAGAAATCCCCGCAGCACAAGGAAGTCCCGAGCAGACAGAGCCGGCGAGATCAGCAGGCGGCCGAGGTAGAAGCAGCTCTCCGTCTCGCGGCCGAGGCGACCGGCGAACGCAGGACCCAGCTCCTGAACCAAGCGATCATCCTGGACGTGCCGATGGCCCGTACTCTGGCTTCGCGGTACTACCGCCGGGGTGTGGACTCCGAGGACGTCGTCCAGATCGCCTACGTAGGACTGGTCAAGGCGGCCAACGGGTACCGGCCGGGCCCCGAGACGGACTTTCGCTCCTACGCGGTCCCGACCATCCGGGGCGAGATCCGGCGGTACTTCCGCGACCGCGCCTGGATGGTCCGGCCACCCCGCGGGATCCAGGAGATCCAGTTCGCTCTCACCACGGCCGAAGGCGAACTGGCCCTCGAACTGCACCGCTGGCCGACCGACGGCGAACTGGCCGAGGCGATCGGCGTGCCGTTGGGCGACATCATCGACGCCAAGCGCGCCAGCGGTTGCTTCCGGCCGTCCTCACTGGACGCCCCGCTTCCGTCGGCGCCGACGTTGTCGGTGGGTAGCACGCTCGCCGACGAATCCGACACCTACCAACTGGTCGACAGCATCGAGGCCCTGCGTCCCGTCGTTGCCGACCTCCCCGACCGGCACCGGCTGATCCTGCACCGGCGGTTCGTCGATCACCGGACCCAGGCCGAGATCGGGATCGAGATCGGGGTCAGCCAGATGCAGGTCTCCCGGCTGCTCCACGAAATCATGATCACCTTGCGCTCGGCACTCGTCGCCTAGACCCACGACGGAACGTCTGCCTACCCTAGAAACAGGTTGAGCGAGCAGCCTGGATCCCACCTCGCCGTGAGGATTGCGTCTTGCAGCAACCTACTCCCGGACCACGCTTCCAGTGGCTCGCCCGGGCCGGATCCGAACTCGAGATCGGTCTGGACTTCACTCCCCAACTTCTGGCCGTCAGTCTGACCGGCCGGCTCACCGACCGGTCGATCGGCACGCTACGGTCGGTCTTGCACGACGCCTGGACGCAGCGGCCCGAGCGGATCCTGATCGACGCGACCGGGTTGGACGGCTGTCACGCGGCGGCCTTGACGGCGTTCGTCGAGGTCATCGAGCAGACCGTCGCAGGATCACCGGTCGGGATCGCGGGGCTGCGGCCAGGACAGCGCCGGCACGTCAGCCGGCTGTCCGGTGACGACGGACGGATCCGGACGTTCGCGACGGTTGCCGAAGCCGTCGATGCCCTGCTGGCCTCGCCAGGAGCGGCCATGCCAGATCCGGTGATCCTGCTGGCCGAAGTACGCCATCTGCACCGGGCGCTGCTGTCTCGTGCGGCCATTGATCAGGCCAAGGGAATCCTGATGGCGGTCTGTGGGCTGGACGCCGAGGCGGCCTTCGCGATGCTCGCGTGGCACGCGCGGTCGAACCGGGTTCCGCTGCGTGAACTCGCGGCCCGTTTCGTTGCCGACGTCCGCAAACGGCCGGCGGGCAGTCTGGATCCCGTGCAGGCCGACGCGTTGCTGGCCGACCTCGCGGCGGGTCTGAGCGCCGACACCGGCAGTTGACCGACGGGCGGGGGTGGCTCAGGAGGCGGCGATCAGGGCTTGGGGTGCGGCCTGTTTGATGCGGGTGCTGAGCCAGCTGAGTTGCTGGCTGGTCTGCGTTTCGCAGGACGACACAACGTTCAGGAGTTGCTCGTCGCGCAGGGCCTGGCCGGCTTGTTTCACGACTGTCCAGGTGATGTCGACGAAGGACGCGAGCGCGTAGAGGTCCTGGAGGTCGCGGAGCAGGCCGACGCCGCCCTGCCGGGTTCCGCCGAACTCGGCAGCCTTCAGCCGCTCCGGTTCGGCGTCATCCTGTTCGCCGTACCGGTCGACGATCGGCTGCAACGCCTGCAGGTGCGCGGTGGCCTGATCTCCGAGCACTTTGCAGAGCTGCTCGACATCGGGCTCGTCTCCGTGCCCGGCGCCGACCTGGTGGAACGCGTCCGCGAGCGACGCCTCCGCATCGCGCAGCAGGCCGAGATAGGTCGGGAGATGCATCAGGCCTCCTTGGTCACGCGGACCGCTGCCAGCTTGAACAGCGGCTGCTTCGAGACCGGATCCCACTCGGTCAGGGTGAACTCGTTCGCCGCCGTCGGCTGCCCGTCCGGCGCCTGACCCGTGCTGTCGAAGTAGCCGAAGTGGAACGGTACGAACACGACACCATCGCGCCCGTTCCCGATCCGCGCCGGTCCGACCATCGAACCACGGGCCGACTCGACCCGGACCTGGTCGCCCTCGGCAACGTTCAGCCTCGCCGCGTCCGCAACCGACAGCTCGACCCAGACCGACGGTGCGGCGGCCCGCAGTTTGCGCGACCGGCCGGTCTTGGTCCGGGTGTGGAACTGGTACACCGATCGGCCGGTGGTGGCGATCAACGGGTACTCCACCGAGGCCCACTCCGGCGGCTCGCTGAACCGGGCGGCCTTCAGGAATGCCCGCCCACCAGGCGCCTTCGCCTTGTACTTGTCCGGCGTCGTCGATCCGCCGGTCATCAGGTCATGCCCGAAGTCCTCGCAGAAGTCCGGGTCGGTGGGGAACACCGAGTCGGTGTACAACCGATCGGTGCCCGCGGGCGACTCCGCCGTACACGGCCAGGGAATCCCGCTGTCACCCCGGAGCAGGTCGTAGCTCAACCCGGAGTAGTCACAAGGCCGCCCGCGACTGCATTCCTTCCACGCCTCGAACGCCTCCTCGGGCGTGCGCCACCCGATCAACGGCCGGCCATCGCGATCGCGAAAGTCCATCCGCCGGGCATAGTCCAGGAAGATGTCCAGGTCGCTCCGAGCTTCGCCGGGTGGCTGGACAGCCTGCTCGGAAAGATGCACGGTACGGCTGGCGTTCGTGAACGTTCCCTGCTTCTCTCCCCACAGAGCGGCCGGCAGAACGACATCGGCGTACTGCGCTGTCTCGGTCAAGAACCCGTCCTGGACGACGAGGAACAGTTCGTCGCGTTCGAGGATCGCGCGGATCCGCGCGAGTTCCGGCATCGACACGGCCGGGTTGGTCGCGGAGATCCAGAGGAAGTCGATCGAGCCCTGTTCGGCGTACCGCCACAACTGCATCGCGTGCGTCGGCGGCGCCCAGTGCGGGATCACCAGCGGGTCGACGTTCCACAGCTTCGCGAGTTCGTCGACGTGCGCCGGATTCGCCCAGTTGCGAAAGCCCGGCAGATCTCCGTCGGCTCCGCACTCCCGGGTGTTCTCCGCGGTCGGCTGCCCGTTCATCTGCAAGATGCCGCAGCCTGGCTTGCCGATCAGGCCACGCAGCAGATGCAGGTTGTTCACCTGGCACGAGGCCGCTGTTGCCTGGTGTGACTGATAGAACCCTTGCAGGACGGTCGAAAGCACCCGCTGCGACGTTCCGAAGATCTCGGCGGCCCGGCGGATGTCGGCCGCCGGGACCTGGCAGATCTCAGCGGCCTGTTCCGGCTTGTACTCCGCCACTGTGGCCGCCAGATCGTCGAAGCCGAGCGTGTGTGCGTCGACGTACGCACGGTCGACGTAGCCGCGTTCGATCACCTCGTGCAGCAGCCCGTTCATCAACGCCTGGTTCGTTCCGGGCAGGGGCGCCAGGTGTACGCCGCCGGTGCGGACCGCCGCCTCGGCGACCGGCGTGGATCGGGGGTCGACGGCAACGATCACCGGCGGGTCGCTGCCTTCGATCCGATCGAGGATCCGTGCCCAGAGCACCGTCTGCGTCGCGGCCATGTTGTGGCCGAAGAGAAAGATCGCGTCACACGATTCGATGTCGTTGTAGCTACCGGGTTGCCCGTCGGACCCGAAGGTTTCCTTGAGTGCCGCGGCCGCGGTGGCCGTACAGAGCCTGGTATTGCCGTCCATGTGCGGCGTCCCCAGGCCGGCCTTACCGATGACGGCCAGTGTGTAGTACTCCTCCAGGAACAACTGGCCACTGGTGTAGAACCCGTGCGCCAACGGCTGCCGCTTCTTCGACTCCGCAACGATCCGGTCCATCGCGGTGTCCCAGTCGGTGGGCACGAGATCCCCGCCCTCGCGGATCAGCGGCCGGGTCAACCGGTCCTGTTCGCTCCATTGCCAGGAGCCGTAGAGACCCTTCGGACCGAGCCGGCCATGGTTGATCCGATCCGTCGCGCGGCCGCGGACACCGACCATCCGCCCGTCCTTGACGGCGATGTCGCAGCCGCAGCCGTTGCTGCACAGGACACAGGCCGACTGCACCCAGCGGTCGACCTGATCAGCCGTGACGCCGTCGGCCAGTTCCTGGTCGACGCGCACCGGCCATGTCTCCCCGCGCGCCTGCGGCGTGCGCGGGCCCCAGATGTCAGCAATCCGGTCAGTCGTGCTCATGCGCTTCAGGTATCCCGCCCCGACCCTGCGCAAACGCGCATAGGACGGCGAAACCCGGGTACCGGTGATTGCCTCCGACAACGGGCTGACGGTCCGGGTCGGGAGTCAACCGGCCGGTGAGGTTGCGAACCCAGCCTTCAGCCTTCGATGGCTGTCGTTCGGCCGGAGTAAAGCAAGGAAGACGCATCATGTCCGAGCAGATCAACGCTGCCTCCCTCTGCAGTCACTACCAGTCGGCAGCCCATCTTGCGGTCATCGAGCAGGCCGTCGGTGTTCTGATGGACTGGTACGAACTCCCGTCCGCCCAAGCAGGCTGCCGGCTGCGCTCCTGGGCCGCCCAGTGCGAAGTCTCGCCCTGTCAAGTGGCTGAAGCCATGGTCAACGGCGTCTGCCTCGGCCGGGCCCACAGTTGCCAGGTCACCGTCGTACGGCAACTGGAACAGCTGCTTCGAGAGTTGCCGGCCACGCTGCAGGCCTGATCAGCGGTGCTGGTCGGCGCCTTCCCCGCCCTTGGTCTGGGCCTCGGCGACGAACTGCTCAGCGATCCGGTTGAGTTTGACGTTGCCGTGCTGGGAAAGCCGGGTGAGGAAGGCGAAGGCCCGCTGATCCGTCAGGCTGTAGCGCTCCATCAGGATGCCGATCGCCTGCCCGATCGTACGCCGGGTGCGCAGCGCAGCCTGCAGGTTGTCGACCTCCTGTGCGTACCCGATCGCCAGTGCCGACTGATGGGCGAACAGGCGGCCGAGCGAGCCCAGGTCCTCGAACGAGCCGACGGTCGTCGAATAGAGGTTCAAGGCTCCCTGGGACCTGGGCGCATCGAACAGCCGGAGTCCCGCCTGGGCACGGATCCCGACTGCCAACGCCGTCGCGGCATACTTCGGGAACCGTTCATCATTGCCCAGGTCGGGCGAAATGACGTGCACGGTGTCTGTGGCAGCGTCGTAGCACGGGCCCTGCTGCAGCTCGTACTGCGCGGCGTCGACACCCCACAGCACGTCGTCGGTCGGTGCGACCGTCTCCAACCGTCCGTCGCTGTGTTTCACCGTGATGCTGGCGTATTCGACCTGCGGGAGAACCTCCACCGCGGCCACCGTGATGCGACTCAGCGTGTGGTCCAGGTCGCCGGGCGTCAACGTCTTCACCAGTTGCTCGGCTGCCTCGGTCAGTTCCTCGTCTTCCATTGATAGCCGGTACCCGCCGGCGGTCGGCTCAAGCAGGCCGCCCGGTCCGATTCCCCGCCTCCTGCACGATTCCGGCCGCCGTCTCGGTCAGGGTGCTTCCTTCGCTGGTGGCTCGCTGGACGAGAAGGTCGTAGGCGGCAGCCATGTCGACACCGGCGAGTTGGGCCAGAACACCTTTCGCCTGTTCCAGCACGGTGCGCCCGGCGAGCGCGGCCTGGATCCGCTCGTCGAGCTGGCCGGGGGTCAGCTCGGCGGACTGGACGATCACGACCGCGGCGATGTCGGCGAAGGCCTGGGTCAGCTGGCGGGCCTCCTCGTCAGCTGTCTCGGGCACGGTGTGAAAAGCGTTCATGGCACCGATCAATCGACCGTGCCACCGCAGCGGCACCGCGTGCACCGCATGGAAACCGGCCGCGACGATCGCCTCGCCCACCCCACCCCAGCGCTCGGTGATCTCGGCATCCGTGGTCGCCGACAACGCGACCCCGTCGCGGGCCGCATCGACACACGGTCCGGTGTCGTGCTGAAGCTGGTACAGCTCGAGTTCCGCCGCCTGGTGCGACGTGGCGCTCAGGAGCTCCAGCTGCTGCTGCCCGTTACGAACCAGCAGCCCGACAGCGTTCGCGGCGCTGAACTTCGCACAATCGGCCAGCAGCCGGTTCAGGGTGCCGGCGACGTCTTCTTGCTGGACCATCGCTGCGGCAGCGTCGACGAACGCTTGTGAAGCGGTAGCGGCAGTCATGAGGTCTCGCTTTCGGCATCGTCAGTGAAATTCAGGCGTCGACTGGTGATCTCTTCGGCCACCGCTGCCAACGTGGTGTCGTGGGAGAACGCATGGGCGCGCAGCAGCGCAAGCGCGTCCTCAGGGCCGATCCGGAGCTGGGCGACGACCATGCCGGTGGCCTGATGGACCTGCGATCGGGTCGACCACGGACCTGAGCGCAGATCGGACTCGACCGGCGGATCCTTGACCAGAGCGGCGCCGATCGCGTTCGCGAGGAACTGCGCCTGCTCCCGGTCGAGCTGTTCGATGCTGTCCTGGTGGATCGTGAGCACGCCGATCACCCCGTCGTTCCACGGCCGCATCGGTACGGCGTACAGGGCTGCTGTGCCGGGGATCTTGCGGGCGGCCTCGGTGAACAAGGGCCAGCGCACGGTCTCGGCACACAGGTCGACGGCCACGATCTCCTCGCTGACGGACGCCGTCGGCCCCGGCCCCTCACCGACGACGTCTTGCAGGTCTTCCAGCCTCGCCGCGATGTCGTCCGTCGTACACAGTGTGACGCGCTCAGGACGGGTGTAGGCCACCGTCAGAGCGGCGCCGCGGCCACCCATGATCGCGAGATAGGCGCGACACAGCCGCGTCTCCAACGGCAGGCCGGGATCGTCCTCGGCGATCAACCTGGCCAGCCGAGCCAGCAAGGTGGTCCGATCCAGCTCACCCATCCGCCGTCATCCCGTCCGTCGAGGGCCCACCGGTCCGGCAAGCCGCCAATCACTCCACAATCGCACGAATCGCCGCTCAATTCTGCCGTACGCTCCGACGACCCGGTTCCCGAGCGATCAGCATCTCGCGCCGCCGGAAAAATCGATGCACGAGTTCACGAATCGAAGCCGTCGCGGTGGGAACTGGGGATCGCCGACACCGTCCGGTATCGGCGCCGGATCCCGGGATCGCAGCGAAAGGACGACGCGAGATGAGTGACGCTGCAGCGCACGGCAGGACCATGAGCACGGATCAGATGGCCGACATCTACAGCAGCGCCGTGGCGTTGGCGCCGTTCCTGGCCGAGCACTACTACGCGACCGGTGAGGATCTGGCCGATGCGGCCGCGGCGGACCGGAGGATCCTCGGCCTGGCCGCGGCCTACGCCCGGCTGCCCGCGATGGTGCAGAAGGCCGGGGAGGCTGCGGCCAGCCCCCAGCTCCCGCCGGAGGCCGTCTCGGCCGGCCGGTCGTTGTGCCACGAGGTCGACGACCTCCTGAACGACACCGCCGCCGCGATCCGCCGGCGCCTGGACATCCTGGCCGGCCACAAGACCTAGTCCCCCCGTGCCGGAAGGGCCGGTAGCGCAACGGAACTTCCGATCCGGGGCACCAGCCACGTTGTGGTCGCTGCGGCGGCCGGGTAATGTACCCCTCCCCTAGCGACGATTCGGCCGCCTCGGGTGGGGTCCGTTTCCCACTCGTCGCGGAGGTTGTTGTGCTCAGGCGTGACTTTCGATGGTTGCTGCTCGGCCAGACCACCAGCCAGTTCGGCGCTCAGATCAGCGGCGTCGCCGTTCCCCTGCTCGCGGTGTCCGCTCTGCATGCCTCGCCATTCCAAGCCGGTTCGGTGACCGCGGCCGGAACACTGGCCTTCGCCGTGATCGGCTTGCCGGCCGGAGCCTGGCTGGATCGCGTACGACGGCGCCCGGTCCTCGTCGCCAGTGATCTGTCGCGGGCAGCGTTGCTGGCATCCGTCCCCCTCCTGGCCTGGCTGGGACTGCTCCGCCTCACCCACCTCATGGTGGTGTCCCTGCTGATTGGTGTCGCCCGGGTCTTCTTCGATGTCGGCTATCAGAGTTATCTGCCGACCGTGGTCGGCGAGCAACGGCTGATCGCCGGCAACTCCGCGCTGGAGACGGTCCGCGCCTCCGGACAGATCGCCGGTCCGGGCCTCGGCGGCTGGCTCGCCGGACGCCTCGGCGCCGCGAACGTTCTGGGGCTCCAGGCGGTGACGCTGACCGTGTCCGCCGTTTGTCTGCTGGCGATCAAGGCGCGCGAACCTCGACCGGCACCGCGCTCCGGCCTGCCCCCACTGCCGGCGCAGATCAAGCAGGGCCTCGCCTTCGTCGCCCGCTCCCCCGTACTGCGAGCGCTCGCGTTGACCAGCGCGGCCGGAAACTTCTCCTTCGCCGTAGCCTCCGCGGTGAACTTCATCTTCCTGGTGCGGACGCTCGGGCTCTCGGCTGCGGCGATCGGCCTGGTGCTGGCCACTGGTTCGGTGACGGCCCTGGTAGGCGCTGCACTGACACCTCGGCTGGCCCGCCGGTTCGGGTCGGCGCGGATCATCTGGTTGTCGCTGGCCGTGACCGGGCCGGCCGCACTCCTCGGACCACTCGCCCGGCCCGGCTGGTCGGTGGGCCTGGTGGTTGCCGGCGCCGCGGCCGGCGAGCTCGGTCAGATCGTCTATGCCATCACTTCTGTCAGCCTGCGTCAGCGGTTGTGCCCGCCAGAGCTGCTCGGCCGCGTCAACGCCACCATGCGCATCCTGATCATGGGCCTCTTCCCCGTCGGCGCCTTGCTGGGTGGGGTGCTCGGCGAGCGGTTCGGGATCCGGCCGACGCTCTGGATCGCCTTGACGCTCGCCGCGCTCTCCCCGCTACCTGTTTACCGGGCGCTACGCCGCTCCCGAACAGCCGAGGACGTCACTCTCATTCCTTCTTGAGCTTGTCCTGGACCTTCCCGGCCGTCTTCTCCATCAGGTTGGGCAGGTCGGTCGTGCCGTAGAACCGTGCGTCCGGCCGGGTCGGCGGCGGCATCGGCGCCGTCGTCGTCGGTCCGTCGTGATAGGTGAACTCGCCCTTGCCGTCCGGGGTCGGGCCCTTCGCCCAGGTGCCTTCACCGGCAGCCTGACCGTCGCTGAAGTTCTGGTACTGGTACGACACCTCGGTGTGTTCCTTGTTCTGCGGGAAATTGCTCGGGACCGGGAGCTGTTCCGCACCCTCTTCGCGAAGTTCCGCGGCGGCGGCCAGCCACATGTTCTGGTGCATGGTGTCGCGGGCGAGCAGGAACGAGAGCAGATCCCGTACGCCGTGGTCATCGGTCATGTGGTAGAGCCGGGCGACCTGCACCCGGCCCTGCATCTCGGCATTGGCATTGGCCTGGAAGTCGGCCAGCAGATTGCCGCTCGCGGTGATGTAGCTGCCCTGCCAGGGATTCCCCATGCTGTCGACCGCCCGGGCACCGGCCCCGGCGACGATCGCCTGCTGGATGTCCGTGCCGCCGATCACCGCGGCGACGGTCGGGTCGTCCTGGACTGCGTCGTCGGTGATGCCGAGCGGCGCCTTCTCCAGCAGTTGCGCGATCATCGTCGCCAGCATCTCGACATGACCGACCTCCTCGGCTCCCACGCCGAAGACCAGATCCCGGTACTTCCCAGGAGTGTGCATGTTCCAGCCCTGGAACATGTATTGCATCGCGACCGTGATCTCGCCGTACTGGCCGCCGAGTACCTCCTGCAACTTGCGGGCGTAGATCGCATCCGCGCGATCCGGGGTCGCTTTGTACTGCAGTTCCTGGCGATGAAAAAACATCGTTCCTCCTCGAGCGAGCGCAACCGAAGCAGCGAGGTGCCCACTCGGAAGCCTTACTAACGTTGCGAGTACTACGCGTGGGTACCGGCATTGCGTTATCGGACAGCGCACGTTGGGAGAACCTATGAACCACAGCAGGTGGGCGGTGGCGGGCCTTGTCGCCGGAGCACTGGTCGTCACGTCTTGCGCCGGGGTCGGCAGCAAGCAGGACGGCGGCGGCACGGGTTCGTCCGGCAGTACTCCCTCGGGGACTCTCAACGTGATGGGCTTCAGTGGTGAGGACGAGGTGGCGCAGGCCCGGATCGCTGCTTTCAAAGCCGCCTACCCCTCGGTGACGGTGAAGAACAACAAGGGCGACTTCGATGCCCAGCAGTTCCTCACCGCCGTCTCCAGTGGCAATGCACCGGACGTCGTCTACATGGCCCGGAACCTGATCGGCACGTACGCCGCCAAGGGCGCGATCCAGCCGCTCGACGACTGCATCAAGGCCAACGGGATCGACACCGGCCAGTACCGCGAGGCCGCATTGAACGAGGTGCGGCTCAAGGACAAGACCTACGGCATCCCGGAGTTCTACACAGTCACGGTGAACTTGATCAACAGCACGGCGCTCGCCTCCGCCGGAGTACCGACCTCCGACATCCAGACCACCGACTGGAACCGGCTCGAGCAGACTGCGAAGAAGCTGTACAAGGCGAAGAACGGACGCCCCGCGCGGATCGGCTACGACTCGCGGCTGCCCGACTTCTTCCCGCTCTGGGCGCTGAACAACGGCGCCGAGCTCATCAAACCCGGCGGCGCACCGAACCTCAACGACCCGAAGGCGGTCGAGGCGCTGACGTATGCGATCAAGCTCGTCGACGACCAGGGCGGCTGGTCCAACTTCAAGACCTTCCGCGACACCTTCGACATCTTCGGCGAGAAGAACCAGTTCACCCAGGACCAGCTCGCCGTGATGCCGATCGAGAACTGGTACCTGAACGTGCTGCTCGACTCCCGCCGCAACGGCCTGAAGCTGCAGTCCACGATGTTCACCGATCGGCAGGGCAAGCCGATCAGTACCCTGGGCGGTTCGGCCTGGGTCGTACCGAAGGGCGCCAAGAACGTCGACGCGGCCTGCAAGTGGGCCAAGACGCTGACCGCGGTGGACACGTGGCAGAAGGCAGCCGAGGCGCGGATGCAGACGGTGGCGAAGGACAACACATTCTTCACCGGTCTGTTCACTGGCAACAAGGTCGCCGATGAACAGATCAAGGCCAAGTACCTGAAGCCCACCGGCGACCCGGGCTTCGACCAGGCGATCAACAACTACTACGCCAGCCTGGACGTGGCGAAGTCACTCAACCCGTCTCCCGCTGGTGCCGAGATCGAAGCGGCGTGGAAGAACGCGGTCGGCAAGGCCCTGAGTCGTACTGCGACGCCGCAGGCCGCACTCGACCAGGCGCAGTCCGAGTCGAAGGCCGCGTTCGACAAGGCGAGCCAGGGCTGATCGATGAAGCGTAGTGATCTGGTCCGTCGCGAGGAGCGGGCCGGCTGGCTCTTCGTGCTTCCGTGGATCGCCGGATTCCTGATCTTCACCGCCGGCCCCATGATCGCCAGCCTGGTCCTGTCGTTCACCGACTACCAGATGATCCGCAGCCCGCACACGGTCGGCCTGGACAACTACCGCGCGCTGCTCGACGACCCGCGGGTGCTGAAGTCGCTGAGCAACACCTTCGTCTACGCCGCGATGTTCGTTCCGCTCGGCACGGTCACGGCGCTCGGGCTCGCCCTGATGCTGCAGCGGGTAGGACGCGCCGGCGGATTCTTCCGGACCGCGTTCTACCTCCCGGAGATGACTCCTGCGGTGGCCGCGGGTGCGATGTTCCTGCTGCTGCTGAACGGTCAGCAGGGTCTGGTGAACAAGGTCCTCGGCTGGGTCGGGATCAACGGCCCCAACTGGACGACCGACCCGCACTGGCTGAAACCTTCGCTCGCGATCGTCAGTCTGTGGACCCTCGGCGGCACGGTCGTGATCTATCTCGCGGCACTGAACGGCGTACCGCGGCAACTGCACGAGGCGGCCGAGCTGGACGGCGCCGGACCGGTGACCCGGCTCTTCCGGATCACC
The DNA here is from genome assembly GCF_040613535.1 of Kribbella sp. NPDC006257. Taxonomy (NCBI): domain Bacteria; kingdom Bacillati; phylum Actinomycetota; class Actinomycetes; order Propionibacteriales; family Kribbellaceae; genus Kribbella; species Kribbella sp. NPDC006257. The sequence goes on along the minus strand of NZ_JBEXSJ010000005.1, from coordinate 135,558 downwards.
ATCCCGATGATCTCGGGCGCGCTCTTCTTCACCGTCATCACCAACACGATCGCGGCGATGCAGATGTTCGACCAGGCCTACACCATGTTCTACGGTCCACAGCAGAAGGCGGCCGCCTCGGAGGAGTCGCTGGTCTACATGGTCTACCTGTTCCAGAACGCCTTCCAGTTCTTCAAGATGGGCTTCGCCTCGGCGATGGCCTGGCTGCTGTTCGTCATCATTCTCGCGATCACCTTCGTCCAGGTCCGGATCGGCAACCGCTACGTCTACTACCACGGGGAGAGATCGTGACGATCCCGTGGCGGCGGTTGCCGTTCCTGATCGCCCTGACCGCCGCGACCTTCTTCTTCGTGTATCCCCTGGTCTGGTTGATCAGTGCCTCGTTCAAGCCGCGGGCGCAGGTATTCGACAACCGGCTGATCCCTGCTGTCTTCCAGCCGGACAACTACGTGCGGGTCTGGCAGACGGCACCGGTACTGCGGTGGCTGCTCAATTCACTCACCGTCGGGTTCATGGCCGCCGCGACGGTCACCTTGTCCAGTGCCCTGGTCGCCTTCGGCTTCGCGTACTTCCGTTTCCGCGGCCGCAACCTGCTGTTCGGGGTGCTGCTCTCGACGATGATGCTGCCGGGCGCGGTGACGATGATCCCGGTCTACCTGATCTGGAACCGGCTCGGCCTGATCGACACCCAGATCCCGCTCTGGGCACAGAACCTGTTCGGGTCGGCGTTCTACATCTTTCTTCTCCGCCAGTTCTTCCTCGGCATACCGCGGGAACTGTTCGAGGCGGCCCGGGTGGACGGCTGCGGCTACCTGTCGCTGTTCCGCCGGATCGCCTTCCCGTTGTGCAAACCCGCGCTGGTGATCGTCTTCGTGTTCGAGTTCAAGGCCAGCTGGTCGGATCTGATGAGGCCGCTGATCTATCTGCAGACCCCGGAGTACTTCACGATGCCACGCGGTCTGAAACAGCTCATCGACGCCTTCGCTTTGTCCGGCCACTATGAGTGGGAGATCGCGATCGCCGCCAGCGTCATCGCTGTGGTACCGATGATCGTGCTGTTCGCGTTCGGCCAGCGTTACATCCTCGACGGCGTCGCCACCACGGCGCAGAAAGGCTGACGGAAACCTGCCGGGATTACCGGACGATCCGACGGGGTACTGCGCAGATAGGTTCAGACCGGAGCCTCCCGACACGGGGCTTGCAGCTCCCGGAACTTCGAGGGGCTTCGATGGCCGACTCCAGATCTTCCTTGCTCGCAGCAAATATCCGGGCAACGATCGCGAGCACCGTCGCGGGAACCGTGGGGTTCGAGGAGGAACTCCTGGTGGTCCACCGCGGGAGCGGGCTCCCGGCGGACGCCGCCGCAGTTGTGGCGGCGATCGGCGATCCGAGAGTCAAGCCGGAATTGCCGGCTTGCCAGCTCGAAGTCGCGACCTCCGTGCACAAGGACGTGGACAGCGCGGTCGCTGAACTTCGTGCCTGCCGGGCTCTCGTCGCGGCGGGCTGTGGCCCGGAAGTGGCCGCGATCGCCGCGCCCGTTCACCCCCTGCTCGACGGACCGGCCGCACTGTCACCGACCCGGCGCGCCACCGAACTCGGCGCCCGCTACCGCGAGGTGATCGGCCGGCAGCTGGTCTCCTCACTCCAGATCCATCTGGCCTTCGGTGACCCCGACTGCACACTGGGCGTCTACCATGCGTTGCGAGACCTGTTGCCTGAGCTGGCAGCCCTGGCCGGAGCCGCCCCCTTCGCCGCCGGACGAGACACCGGTCTGTGCTCGGTGCGTCCCGTGGTCGCCTCCCAGTTGCCTCGCCAGGGGATTCCACCGATCATCACCTCCTGGGACCAGTACGCCGAAGAACTCACCTGGCTGGTCCAAGGCGGTTCCGTCGCCGACGGCTCGGAGTGGTGGTGGGAGCTCCGGCCGCACTTGCACTACGGCACGCTCGAGCTACGGGTTCTCGACGTACAAGCCCGCACCGATCAGACCAGCGCGATCGCCCGGTTCGTGCACGCGCTCGCTGCCTTGCTGGCCGACCTGCACCGCCTCGGTGAACTGCCACCTCCTGCACCGACCTGGCGGATCGCCGAGAACCGCTGGACCGCGCTGCGCGACGGTGTCCGCGGGGAACTCCTCGATCTGCGCACCGGCGAAGCCCTGCCGGCAAGCCGCCGGCTGGAACGCCTCATCGACGATGCCGAGGCCTATGCACCCGGTGGCCTCGACGACGTCCGTGCCCTGGTCCGCAACCCACCGGTGGAGCACCTTCGGGCGCTCGGCCCCGACCGTCTGATTCCCTGGCTGACAGAGGTGTTCACCGCATGAAGCTGCTGACCCTTCCGGGCGTGTTCGCCCCCATCTCCGACTCCTGGATGCTGGCCGACGCCATCCGCCAGGAACCCATCGGTCCGGGTTCACGGGTCCTCGACGTCTGTACCGGTAGCGGCGTCCTGGCCCTGACAGCGGCCGATTGCGGCGCAACCACGACCGCGATCGACGTCTCCCGGCGAGCCCTGCTGACCGTCCGGCTCAACGCCGCCCGCGCCGGTCTCGCGGTCCGGACCCGTCGCGGGCAGACGTTCGCCCCCGTGGCGGGCGAGCGGTTCGATCTGATCGTGAGCAATCCGCCGTACGTGCCGTCGCCGCGGCCCGACGTACCGCGCCATGGCCCTAGCCGGGCTTGGGAAGCCGGCCACGACGGGCGGCTCGTGCTGGATGCCCTGTGCGACCAGGCTCCCCATCACCTGCGCCCGGGCGGAGCGTTGCTCATCGTGCACTCGTCGCTCATCGGCACCGAGGCCAGTCTCGACCGGCTACGCCGGGCCGGCCTGGTCGACATCGAGGTCCGGCGCCGCGAGCGAGGACCACTCGGTCCACTGATGCGCGCGCAGCAAGCCACCGGGAGAATCCCCGCCAACATCACCGAAGAAGACGTAGTACTCATCAGAGCCTGCGCTCCGCGGCTCTGAGGTTTAGGGCTGGGCACTAAGCGATCATGAGCTTCGACCGACCAGGGCTGGAAGACGACAAGACCGCCACCGATACCGAGGTGAACGAGGCGCTGGAGAACGACGCCGTCGACGAGAGCGGCCTGCACCTCGACGAGATCGAGCACGACGACGGTCAGCGTTCCCCCGGGCCCGAGAAGAACGAAGAACGCCGGCCGCCACGGTCTCAGGACGTCACCGACGGCACGGAGAGCGATCCGGTCGAACCGCCCGACTGACGTGCGGCCGGAAGGTAGACCTTGTGAGTGATGCAGTCGTGGTCGGCGCCGGTCCGAACGGACTGGTCGCGGCCAACCTCCTCCTCGACGCCGGCTGGGACGTGCTGCTGCTGGAGGCGAACGACGAGATCGGCGGCGCCGTCCGCAGCTCGACCGACGTGCACCCGGCGTTCGTACACGACACGTTCAGCTCGTTCTACCCACTGGCGGCCGTGTCGCCGGTGATCCGGGCCATGAACCTCGGCGAGCACGGTCTGGCGTGGTCCAACGCGCCCGCACCGGTTGGAAACCCTTTGCGGGCAGGTGGTTGGGCGCTGGTCCATCCCGACCCGGCCGACACGGCGGCGGCTCTCGACAAGCTCGTCCCGGGTGACGGCCAGGCGTGGCTGGACCTGTACGCCGACTGGCAACGCGTCGGCTCTGCGGTCACCGATGCCCTGCTCAGCCCGTTCCCTCCGGTGCGAGCAGGTCTGGATCTCCTCCGGCGCCTGTTAGGCCCGCGAGCGCTGAAGCGGCTGCAGCTTCTGGCCGGCCCGGTACGAACCGTCGGCGACAACAGGTTCTCGGGCGAGGCAGCAAAGTTGCTCCTAGCAACTAACTCACAGCATGCGGACATTGCTGCGACAGCGCCTGGGTCAGGATTCATGGGCTGGCTGCTGGTGATGATCGCCCAGCAGCACGGCTACCCGGTTCCACGCGGTGGCGCCGGACGGCTCTCGCAGGCTTTGGCCGACCGCTTCACTTCCCGCGGCGGCTCGATCGTCTGCCGGGCCAGGGTCGACGAGATCGTCATCCGGGACGGTCGAGCGATCGGCGTACGGACTGCCGACGGCACGGAGTACGCCGCCGGCCGGGCTGTCGTCGCGGATGTCTCGGCGCCGGCTCTCTACTGCCACCTGATTCCTCGCGCAGACCTGCCTGCGCGGGTACTGCAACGGCTGCGGTTCTTCAAATGGGACCCGGGCACGGTCAAGGTGGACTGGGCACTCAGCTCACCGATCCCGTGGCGTGACTCCCCCGACCTGGCTCCAGGAACCGTCCACATCGCCGACTCGGTCGATGACCTGCGCCGCTGCTCGGACCAGCTGGCCGCAGGCTGGATCCCCGACCGGCCGTTCCTGCTGATGGGCCAGATGACCGCTGCCGATCCGACCCGCTCCCCCGCCGGCACCGAGTCGGCGTGGGCGTATACCCACGTGCCGCACCAGATCCGCGGCGATGTCAGCGGCAAGCTCAGTGGAACGTGGGACGCCACCGAGGCGGAAGCGATGGCCGACCGAATCGAAGCCCGGGTCGAGGCCTACGCCCCAGGCTTCACCGACACCATCACGGCCCGGCGAATCCTCACCCCGCCGGAGATCGAGCGCCGCGACGCGAACCTGGTCGGCGGTGCCGTGAACGGCGGGACCTCCGGTCTGCGGCAAGAGCTGTTCCTCCGCCCGATCCCAGGCCTCGGCCGAGCTGAAACGGCGATCAAGTCCCTGTATCTCGCGTCGGCCTCGGCCCATCCCGGCGGCGGAGTACACGGCGCCTGCGGCTCCAACGCGGCCCGCGCCGCCCTCTTCCACGCCCGCTAGCGACGTAGCAACTTTCTGCCCGCGCCGACCGCAGCTGCGGCGAGCGTCCTGCCGGTGATCTGCCGAGGGCGGCCCCGGTTCCCGTACGCGCCGTTTCCTTCCGGATGCGGCGTCAGCACGTTGCCGGAGTGCGGTCCGATCGCCTCGTGGGACAAGGCGGCCGTCTCCATCAGCGGCGTCACCAGGAGATCGAAGACCATCGGCAGCCACTGAAACCCGAACAGGGTCAGCCTATTCGCCACCCCGACGGATGCGGACCGCCTCGGCCGATCGGCCAACTGGGCGATGCGCCGGGCGACCTTTTCCGGTGGAGCGACCGGTGGTGGCGGGCGACCGACCCGGCCCGCGTAGTTCGCGGCCTGGGAATAGGCCGGCGTGTTCACCGAGCCCGGCCAGACGAGCGCGACTTCGACTCCCGGATCGCGCCTGGTCTCGATCTGCCACGACCGGGTGAGACCGTGGACGGCCCATTTGCTCGCGACATAGCCGCTCAGATACGGCGTGGCGATCCTGCCGAGCAACGAGCCGACCACGATCAGCGTGCCGCCGCCCTGACCACGGAACTGACGCAGACTCGATCGCCCGACGTTCGCCGTCCCTTGCAAGTTGACGGCGATCACCCGGTCGAAGACGTCGACCGGGACATCCTCGAAGCGTCCGTAGGCAAGGACCGCCGCCGCGTGGACGACGACGTCGACGCGTCCGAATCGCCATTCGGCAGCCGCGAGCAGGTCATCCACCTCCGCTGCGTGCGCCACGTCGGTCGGCACGACGAGCACCTCGGCGCCGTCGGCCGTGCAGAGCTCCCCGGCTGCGGAAAGGCTGACCGCCGAGCGCGCCGCAAGGACCAACCGTGCCCCCTGCCTCGCGAAAGCCCGTGCCGCGGCGAGCCCGATCCCGCTCGAGGCGCCCGTGACGACCACCACCTGGCTCACGGCGTGAGCAGCACCTTCACCGCGCCGTCCTGCTTCTTCTGGAACATCTCGTACGCCGTGGGCCCATCGGACAAGGGAAGCCGGTGAGTCGCGAAGCCGTCGACGCCGAGTGGGTCGTCGTCGGTCAGCAGCGGCAGGATGTCGTCGACCCAGTGGCGCACGTTGCCCTGGCCCATCCGGAGCTGGATCTGCTTGTCGAACATGGTCAGCATCGGCAGCGGATCGGCCGTCCCGCCGTACACGCCACTCAACGAGATCGTGCCGCCACGGCGTACCAGGTCGATCGCCAGATAGAACGCCGCCAGCCGGTCCACGCCCGCCGTCTCCATCATCTTCTCCGCGACCGGCGCCGGCATCAGCCCGACGAGCCGCTGCGCGAGTTGTGTCTTCGGTGATCCGTGCGCTTCCATGCCGACGGCATCGATCACGGAGTCCGGCCCACGGCCGTCGGTCAGATCACGCGCCTGGCGGGCCACGTGTTCGGAGTACTCGAGGGTCTCGACCCCGCGCGCCTGGGCCCGGCCGAGCCGCTCGGGCACCAGATCGATCCCGATCACCCGATAGCCACGATGCAATCCGATCCTGGCGGCCATGTCACCGATCGGCCCGAGCCCGATCACGGCCAACGTGCCGCCGTCGGGCACACCGGCGTACTCGACGGCCTGCCACGCCGTCGGCAGAACGTCCGACAAGAACACGAACCGGTCATCAGCAGGCCCAGCCGGTACGACGATCGGCCCGTACTGCGCCTGCGGGACGCGCAGGTACTCCGCCTGCCCACCCGGCACCTGGCCATAGAGCTTGGTGTAGCCGAACAGCGCGGCACCCATCCCCTCTTCGCGGACCTGGGTCGTCTCGCACTGCGTCTGCAGGCCGCGCTCGCACATGAAGCAGTGCCCGCACGCGATCCCGAACGGGATCACCACCCGGTCGCCGGCCTTGAGGTTCGGCACGTCCGATCCGGTCTCCACCACGACGCCCATCGGCTCGTGCCCGAGCACGTCGCCGGGACTCAGGAACGGCGCCATCACCTCGTACAGGTGGAGGTCCGAGCCGCAGATCCCGGTCGAGGTGACCTGGATGATCGCGTCGGTCGGCTCCTGGATCACCGGGTCCGGCACTTCGGAGTACTCGATCTTCCGTTTGCCCTGCCACGTCAATGCCTTCATACCTGTCGCGGTACCCGCAACGGCGGCCCCGAACCCGAAATGATTCGTCCTGGGTACAAAGTTGTGCATGAGTGAGAACGAACGCCTGATCAACGCATCCGTGGAGGACGTCTTCGCCGTCCTCACCGATGGCTGGAGCTACGCGTCCTGGGTGGTGGGCGCCTCTCATATCCGCGACGTCGAGGCCGGCTGGCCACAGCCCGGCTACAGCATCCACCACTCCGTCGGCGCGTGGCCGCTGCTCATCAAGGACACCACCACGATCGAAGAACACGAGCCGCTGCGCTACTTGCGGCTGCGCGTGCGCGCCTGGCCGACCGGTGAGGGAATTGTCGAGTTCGAGGCAACCGACAAGGACCGCCGGTGTCACCTCGTCATGCGCGAACATGCGGCCAAAGGGCCGGCCAGGCTGATCCCGAAGGCGCTGGCCGACCCAGTGCTGCACGCACGCAATGCCGAAACCCTCGCGCGCCTCGCCCTCCTCGCCGAACACCGCTAGCGCGCCGCAGCCTCCCGCTAGCGCCGCAGTCTCCGCCACGCCGAGGCTGCGGCAACACCGGCACCGGTGGCCAGCAGGGCCAGCGGGCCACGGTGCTGGGAGGCCCAGAGCTGATAGCTGCGGTCGGTCGCCCGGGCATCGAACACGCCGTGGCTGCCGAAGTCGTCGCCGCCGCTGCGATCGGCCGGTTCCCACAGATTGGCCGGCCGACCGGACTTGCGAGGCTGGCCGGTCTGCTGGGACTGATAGCCGGTCCGGGCCAGATAGTGGTCCAGGATGCCTGGTGCGAGTTTGTTCGCGATCAACGTTCCCACCGTCGGCGCACCCACCCAGTACTCCCGGCGCCGAGGGTGATCAGCGGCGTACAGGACCGCGGATGCCGCGATCTCGGGCTGGTAGATCGGGGGCACCGGCTGGGGATGCTTCGGGAGCCTCGACAGCACCCAGGAGAACTGAGGGGTGTTCACGGCCGGCATCTGGACCATCGTGACGCGCACGTTCGATTTGTCGTGCAGTAGTTCGCACCGCAAGGAATCATGAAAGCCCTGGATGGCGTGCTTGGCACCGCAGTACGCCGATTGCAGCGGGATCCCGCGATAGGCGAGCGCCGAGCCGACCTGGACGATCGCGCCGCGATCCCTGGGCTTCATCCGGTCCAACGCGGCCCGGGTGCCATAGACATACCCGAGGTAGGTCACTTCCGTCGCCCGCTTGAACTCCTTCGGCTCGATCTGCATGAACGGCGCGAAGACCGACGTGAACGCGACGTTGACCCAGACGTCGATCGGGCCGAGTTCCGCCTCGATCCGGCCGGCCGCCGCCTCGACCTGCTCGTAGTCGGCGACATCGACCGGAATCGGCAGTGCCGTACCGCCGGCCGCCTCGATCTCCTCGGCGGCAGCCTTCAGACCGGCCTCGCCACGCGCTAGTAACGCCACCTTGGCTCCGCGCGCCGCGAACGCGACAGCGGTCGCGCGGCCGATGCCGGCACTGGCTCCGGTCACCACAACGGTCTGTACCCGTTCGTTCACAATCACTCCTCGTCCAGCGAGCTGTCGATCTCCGGCGGTCCGCCGTACGGCGGGCATTCGTCCGGTAGCAGCCGGACGCCGACCTGAGCCGCCTTCACTGCGACCGCTTGCTCAGGCCGTCCCAGCCGCAACCCGATCACGCTCGGCGGAAAGTTGTCAGCGGCAAGCTCGCTCAGCCAAGCGACTTCATCGGCGGTCCAGGGGCCGGCTGCGTTCCGGTAGGACTGGGACTGCGCGTTCTCCATGCATACCATCTCCTCGGTTGTGCGTCAGGCGGCTGACAACCGTGGTTCGAGCCGGGCTTTGAGGTCGTCGAGAATCAGCCGGAGCAGTCGTGACACCTGCATCTGGCTGACGCCGATCTCGGCCCCGATCTCCGCCTGCGTCCAGCCTTCGACGAAGCGGAGCTGCAGGATCCGCCGGTCCCGGTCGGACAGCGATTCGAGCAGCGGCTGCAGCATGTCCACCGCCTCCAGCTGCCGCAACGTCGGGTCGTCGTCATCGGCGACGACGTCAGCCAAGGTGTAGCCGGCCGCTTCGCTGCGATCCAAGGACAGCGTCGAGAAGCAGCCGTGCGCCGCGAAGGCCTGATTGACCTCCTCGATGTCCAGTCCCAGCCGGTCGGCGATCTCGTCGGCTCCCGGTTCGCGGCCCAGCTCCTGCACCAGCAGGGGCAGGTTCGTGCTGACCAGCCCCTGCACCTCTTGCAGCCGGCGCGGAATCCGGACGGTCCAGGCGCAATCGCGGAAGTAGCGCTTCACCTCACCGCGGATCGTCGGTACGGCGTACCCGATGAACGGTGTGTCGGCATCCAGCCGGTAGCCGTTGGCGGCCTTCACCAGGCCCAGATAGGCGACCTGTTCCAGATCCTCGGGATCCGGTCCGCGGTTGCGGAACCGCTGGGCGATTCCGCGGGCGATCTCGATGTTGAGTTCGACCACGGCCGCCAGCAATTCCTGTTGCTCGCGTTCGTCCGTACTGCGTGCCTTGCGCTCGAACAGCTCCTGGGTTGCCGATTCGCGCAACGCGCGATCCTCGGCGGAACTGCACTGTTGCGGGACTGACTCGATCAGCAGAACCATGTTTCGACCCTCGCGACGTGACGTCACGGCGTGGCCGGTGTCTCGACCACGGTCAGTAGCACCAAGCCCGTACCCGATCCCCGTGCGAACATGCACCTTCAGTGCCGGACCCGAAGCTCGCCGCGATTGCGGACACGGCGGCTGGGTACCGCCAGAGAATGAACGAAACGCATCCACTCGCCCTGCTCACCGGCGCCTCGAGTGGGATCGGGCTCGAGCTCGCCAGACAGTTCGCCAAGCACGGGCATGACCTGGTCATCGCCGCTGAGAACGACGCCGTGGAGGCGGTCGCGGTCGAGTTGCGCACCGCCGGAACCACGCCCGTACAGGTCGAGGCGGTCAAGGTCGACCTGGCGGCGGCCGACGGCGTACAGCGCCTCTACACCGCTCTCAATGGCCGGCCGATCGACGCGGCGGTGCTGAACGCCGGTGTCGGACTGGGCGGCCCGTTCGCCGAGAACGACCTCGCCGCGGAGCTCGGAATCATCGATCTCAACGTCAGGTCGACGGTTCACCTCGCGAAGCTGTTGCTGCCGGACATGCTCGCCCGCAACCGAGGCCGGATCCTCATCACGTCGTCGATCGCCGCGACCATGCCCGGCTCGTTCCAGGCCGTCTACAACGCCAGCAAGTCGTTCCTCCAGTCCTTCGCCGAGGCACTCCAGAACGAACTCAAGGACTCCGGGGTCACGGTCACGTCGTTGATGCCGGGGCCTACCGAAACCAACTTCTTCCACCGGGCCCGGATGGACGACACTCCCGTCGGCCGAGCCGACAAGGACGATCCTGCCGAGGTCGCCAAGCAAGCCTTCGACGCACTGATGGCCGGCAAGGACCGCGTGGTCGCCGAGTCGTTGACGACGAAGGCACAGGAACTGGCCAACAAGATCCTGCCCGACAAGGTCAAGGCCGCGGTCCATCGCAAGATGGCGGAACCCCAGTGAGTTCAGAGAGGAGACGTAGGTGACCGGTAAACCTGCTGAGGTCGGAGATCTGCGGCTGGCGACGATCGTCGTCAACTCTGTGGATATGGACCGGACAGCCGCCTTCTGGTCCGCCGCACTCGGCTATACAGCTCCGGACCGGATCGGCGACAAGGATCAGTTCGCCAAACTCACCGACCCTGACGGCACCGGGCCGGCTGTTCTCGTGCAGCGGGCAGAACAGATCCCCACCGACCCGGCGCCGGTCCATATCGACCTGTACACCGCCGAGCGAGACCGCCACATCGACCGCCTGGTGAAGCTCGGAGCGACGGTGGCCGACGACTGGGGCTACCCCGCCGACCACGACTTCGTCGTACTCCGCGACCCCGACGGCAACGAGTTCTGCGTCATCCAGGTAGAGGCCGGAACGTTCTGAATGCGGTTCGGACGGCTGGGTACCGGCGAATTCGTCGCAGAGAGCCGATCCCAGGAGGTGTCATGGCGCGCACGGTGGCCGATGAGGTACTCGGCAGGTTGAGGGAGTGGGGCGTCGATCACGTCTTCGGGTATGCCGGCGACGGCATCAACGGGCTCCTGGCCGCCTGGCAGAAGGCGGACAACCAGCCGCGGTTCGTCCAGGCACGCCATGAGGAGATGTCGGCCTTCGAAGCGGTCGGCTACGCCAAGTTCACCGGCCGGGTCGGTGTCTGTGCGGCAACTAGTGGCCCAGGCGCGATCCACCTCTTGAACGGCCTGTACGACGCGAAGCTCGACCACGTGCCGGTGGTCGCCCTGATCGGGCAGACCGCGCGGACGGCGATGGGCGGCAACTATCAGCAGGAAGTCGACCTGGCCTCGTTGTACAAGGACGTTGCGAGCGAGTACTGCGAAACGGTAATGGTCCCCGAGCAGCTGCCCAACGTCCTGGATCGCGCGATCCGGATCGCCACCGCACGCCGTACCGTCACCGCCGTGATCATCCCCGGTGACGTCCAGGAACTCGAGTATGCGGCACCGGCGCACGCGTTCAAGATGGTTCCTTCCAGTCTCGACATGTCGTGGTCCCAGCCCGTCCCCACCGACGAGGCGGTGCACCGCGCGGCCGACGTGCTCAACAGCGGACAGAAGGTCGCCATGCTGGTCGGCCAGGGAGCCCGGTCGGCCGTCGCCGAGGTCACCGAGATCGCAGATGTGCTCGGCGCCGGAGTGGCGAAAGCCCTGCTGGGCAAGGATGTCCTGTCCGACGAGCTGCCCTGGGTCACCGGATCGATCGGGCTGCTCGGCACCCGCCCGTCGTACGAGCTGATGACCGGTTGCGACACCCTCCTCGTGGTCGGATCGAACTTCCCGTACAGCCAGTTCCTGCCGGCCTACGACCAGGCCCGGGCCGTACAGATCGACCACGACGCGACCATGCTCGGGCTTCGCTACCCGTTCGAGGTCAACCTGCACGGTGATGCCGCCGAGACCTTGCGCCGGTTGCTGCCGCTGCTGAACCGCAAGGAGGACCGGTCGTGGCGTGATGACATCGAGAGCAAGGTCGGCCGTTGGTGGGAGGTCATGCAGCGCCGCGCCTACACCTCGGCCGACCCGATCAACCCCGAACTGGTCTTCCACGAACTGTCCCCGCGGCTGCCTGAAGACGCGATCCTGGCCGCGGACTCCGGCACGGCCGCCAACTGGTACGCGCGCCACATCCGGATCCGAGGCCGGATGCGCGGATCGCTGTCCGGCACGCTGGCCACCATGGGCCCGGCTGTGCCGTACATGATCGGCGCCAAGTTCGGCAATCCCGGCCGGCCCTGCTACGCCCTGGTCGGTGACGGTGCCATGCAGATGAACGGCATCAACGAGCTCATCACCATCGCGAAGTACTGGCGCGAATGGGACGACCCGCGGATGGTGATCGCCGTCCTGCACAACAACGATCTCAACCAAGTCACCTGGGAACTGCGCGCGATGGGCGGCTCGCCGCAGTTCCTGCCCTCCCAGCAGCTCCCCGACTTCCCGTACGCCGGGTTCGCGCAGAGTCTCGGCCTGCTCGGGGTGAAGGCCGAGAAACCGGACGAGGTCGCGGCCGGGTGGGACGAGGCGCTGGCCGCCGACCGCCCCTGCGTCATCGAGTTCCGTACCGACCCCGCCGTACCGCCGATCCCGCCGCATGCCAGCTGGGACCAGATCGAGAAGTCGCTGGAGTCGATCGTGCGGGGCGACTCCGACCGCCTCGACATGATCAAGGAAGGCGCCAAGAGCAAGATCCAGGAGTTCCTCCCCGGCACGAAGGACGCATAGTTCCCCGCGTGATTCGGCGTGGTTGCGGGTACTAGCTGGTTGTGAGGGTTTACGGCTACGTTTGGCGCGCGTTCGCCGGGTTGTTTCTGGCGGTCGGCATGATGCTGGCCTGTCTCGCTCTGCCGGCCAATCTGCTGGTCGTCGTCATCATGCTCGCGCTCCTGATCGGTACGACGACAGGCGTCACACATTCGACCTGCGCGCAGTCGGCGGGAACGCCGGTCGGGGCAGGCCGATCCGCAGCGCTTGGTGTGCTGGCATCAGCCGCGACGTTGGCCGTCGCGGGGTTCGCGGTGATCTTGAGCGTTGGAGTCATCGGCCTGGTGCTCGTCCTCGGTCTCGGCTCGCCCCAAGCCCTTCGCTGGTGTGGAAGGCGCGTGCGGCGATCTCCGCAGGAGAAGGGCGGCGAGCTGTTGACACGAAGTACGGCAGAGCTGTGCCGGCAGTGGCAAGCCACCTACAGCTCCCTGCGCGACGCTTCGACGCCGGCCGCCAGGCTGCGCATTGTCGAGATCCGCCAACGCTGCCTGGACGAACTGGAACGCCGCGACCCCGCCGGCCTGAGCGCGTGGCTGGCATCAACCGCCAGCGCCGGCGGCGACCCCAGCCGCTACCTCGACCACACCGAGTAAGCGTCAGACGCTCGTACGCCGGGCGGTCGGCCTAGGTCGACTCGGCCGCTGCTGGTGCGCATCCTGCGGGTCCGGCTCGGCCTCCTCGGCGGACGCTTTCTTTGGCGTCGGGCACACCGGCTCACGACGCAACGGGCCACCGCCGAGTCTTCGGCTCTTCCACTGCTTATCTTCGTAGTCGTAGTAGGTATCGACGCCGCCAACAGTCATCATCGTGCTCCTAGCAAACCGGCCCCCCGGTCCGGCCTGCTGACTGCTTAACACGCCGCATTTTCAGATTGACACGAACCGCTCGCCTGCACCAGCCCTGTTTTCTTCACAGGGCGATGACGACAGGCAAGGCAGATCAGTAGATTCCGCCGGTCGCGAGAGCTTCCTCGACGGCCGGATCCGACGCGGTGATGTCCAACCGGCAGCGCGCCGCCCAGCAACGCCTCTCGGCCACATCCACCAGATGCGGCAACGCCTCGCGATGAGTCGGATCGAGAGCGGCCTGAATATCGAGAACCACTGCCTTCGCGTTCAGTTCGCAGGCGTCCAGGATCAGCTCCCGGGCAGTCGCCACGACCTCAGCGGTCAGTGTTCCCGTGACGACGACGCGCACGATCCCTGGAGCGATCTCGAGCCGCACCGGCGGCCCGTCGATCGCTGAGGAATATTCACTTTCTATGACGGCCACAACCTCAGCCCCTCGGTCATACCGCCCGATGCCCGCCGCTGCCTGACGAGCAGGAGCCCGGTACCCCGCCGTCCGACGCCCTAATCGCCTACCGCGAAACTTCCCGGAGCGCCGGGCCGAGCTCCTTCGTGAAGAAGTCGAAGAAGCCGTCCATGTCCGGGCCGGCGTTGATGAGTGCCAGCTGGTCGTAACCCGCATCGACGAACTTCCGAGCCACCTCGACGTGCCGGGCCACGTCGGGACCACAACCGAACTGCTCGCGCAGATGATCAGCCGTCACCAGCTCGGTAGCAGCGTCGAAGTTCACTGGGTTCGGTAGCTCGGCCTGGACCTTCCAGCCGGTGACCCCGAACCGGAACAGCCGCCGCGCCGACTCGGCCGCCTCGTCCTCGGTGGTAGCCCACGCCAGCGGCACCTCGGCGTACCGAGGTCCGTCACCACCCGCTTCCCGGTACGCCGTGACGAGGTCCTCGCGCGGCTCGGTGACGAAGAGCGCGTCGCCCAACTCCCCCGCGATCCGCGCCGCAGCTGGTCCGCCGGCCGCCACCGCGATCGTCGGCAACGTGTCCGGCAGATCGAAGACCCGCGCGTCCTCCAGCCGCAGGTACTTACCGTCGTACGACTGGTAGCCGCCACTCCACAGCAACCGGATGATCTCCAGCGCCTCCCGCAGCATCCCGTGCCGCTGCGCGACCGGCGGCCACCCCTGGCCGACGACATGCTCGTTGAGCCGCTCCCCCGCACCGATACCGAGGGTGAACCGGCCGCCGGACAGCAGCGCGGTCGTCGCCGCCGCCTGCGCCACGATCGCCGGGTGGTACCTGATGAACGGACAGGTCACGCCGGTGGCCAACTCGATCGTCGTCGTCCGCGCCGCGGCGGCCGCCAGCATCGAGAAGGCGAACCCGGAGTGCTCGTGTTCCGGCACCCAGGGATGGAAGTGATCGCTCACCTCCACGAAGTCGAAACCGGCCGCCTCCGCGCGCACCGCCTGCTCGACGATCTCGACCGGCGAGTAGGCCTCCGCGATCAACTTGAATCCGAGTCGCATCGATCCTCCTGACTGAGCATTCCCGAACCCGGTGCCCGATCAGCGGTATCTGAAAAGCGAGAACATCGTCAGGCGAGGAGTTCACGGGCCTCGGCTGCCATGGTGAGGTCTTCGCGGGCTTCCAGAACGCACGCGGCGACCCCGCCTGCCGCACTGATCACCGGCGCCGACGACTCGTTGCTCTCAGCATCGAGTGTGATGCCCAGCCAGCCGAGTTCACGGATGACCGCTGCCCGCAACGGCGCCGAGTGCTCCCCCACCCCGCCGGTGAAGGCCAGCGCGTCGAGACCGCCCAACGCCGCTGTCATCCGCGCGATCTCACCCACCAACCTGTGCACGTACGTCTCGTATGCCAGCCGGCAGTCCTCGTCGCCACCCTCCAGACCTGCCACCACCTCGCGCAGATCACCCGACCGCCCGCTGAGGGCGAGCAACCCGGAGCGGTGCTCCAGCGCATCCCCGATCTCCTCCGCGGACAGTCCACCTGACGTCTGCAACCACAGCAGCAATCCAGGATCGATCGATCCCGATCGCGTCGCCATCACCAGACCGTCGAGCGGCGTGAATCCCATCGTCGTCTCCACCGACCGCCCCTCGGCGATGGCGCACAACGACGCGCCGGCTCCCAGATGGGCGCTGACCAGTCGCGGCACCTCGCGCCCGAGAATCTCCGGCACCCGGCGGGCGACGTACGCGTGCGACAGCCCATGGAAACCGAACTTCCGCAATCCGAAATTCTCACGCCACTCGGCGGGCAGCGCATAGGTGGCGGCCATCGCCGGGATCGTCCGGTGGTACGCCGTATCGAAGCAGGCCACCACCCGCCGATCACCCGACCGCGTGTGCCGGATCAGCTCCAGCGCCCGTGGCTGATGCAGCGGAGCCAGCGGAACCAGCTCCTCCACAGCCGCTTCCACCTCGTCATCCACCACGACAGGACCGTCGAACCTCTCCCCACCGTGCACGACCCGATGCACCACGACGTCGCCGCCCATCGCATCGATCGGCTCCGGCGACCCGTCCCAGTCCGAGACGTCCTTCTCGTCGAGCACTTCGTCCTTGTCCGACAGCACCCGCAACTTCAGGCTCGACGAACCGGCGTTCACGATCAGCAGGTTCATCCGCGCCGGCCCCAGCGCCACTCCCGCACCTCGGGCAGATCCTCACCGACCGTCGTCACATAGGCGCGATGCCGGGTCCGCTGATCCGAGAAGTACTGCCGTACCGAGATCGCCCGGCCCCGCAACGACGGCACCCGATCGATCACGTCCATCGCCAGGTGATACCGGTCCAGGTTGTTCAGCACGACCATGTCGAACGGAGACGTCGTGGTCCCCTCCTCGATATAGCCCCGCACGTGCAGATTCGAGTGATTCGTCCGCCGGTAGGTCAGCCGGTGAATCAGCCAGGGATACCCGTGATAGGCGAAGATCACCGGCTTGTCCGGCGTGAACAGCGCGTCGAACTCCGGATCGGTCAACCCGTGCGGATGTTCGGCCGCGTCCTGCAACCGCATCAGATCGACCACGTTCACGACCCGGATCTTCAACTCCGGCAGGTGTTCGCGCAGCAGATCGACGGCTGCGAGCGTCTCCATCGTCGGGACGTCACCCGCGCACGCCATCACCACATCGGGATCGCCGTCGTCGTTGCTGGCGAAATCCCACACCCCGATCCCGCGCGCACAGTGCAACGCCGCCGCTTCCCAATCCAGCCAGCTCGGTTGCGGTTGCTTGCCCGCGACAACAACATTGACGTAGTTCTTGGTTCGCAGGCAGTGATCCATCGTCGACAGCAAGGTGTTCGTGTCCGGCGGCAGATAAACCCGCACCACTTCCGCCTTCTTGTTCACCACGTGGTCGATGAAGCCGGGATCCTGGTGCGAGAAACCGTTGTGATCCTGCCGCCAGACATGCGACGTCAGCAGATAGTTCAGCGACGGGATCGGTCGCCGCCAGTCCAGCCGGTTGACCGTCTTCAGCCACTTGGCATGCTGGTTCACCATCGAGTCGACGATGTGCACGAAGGCCTCGTACGACGAGAACAACCCGTGCCGCCCGGTCAGCAGGTACCCCTCCAGCCAGCCCTGGCACGTGTGCTCGCTGAGCATCTCCAGCACGCGGCCGTCGGCGGCCAGATGCTCGTCGGTCTCCCGGCCTTCCGCGTTCCAGGCCTTGGCCGTCACCTCGTAGACCGACGACAGCCGGTTGGACTCGGTCTCGTCCGGACCGACCATCCGGAAGTTCCGCTGTTCGGCGTTCAGCGTGAACACGTCCCGCAGGTAACCGCCGAGAACCTTCGTCGGCTCCCCGTCCTCGGCCCCCGGAGACTTCACCGGTACGGCGTACTCCGCGACGGCGGGCAACTCGAGATCACGCGTGATCAGCCCGCCGTTGGCATGCGGACTCGACCCCATCCGCAGCTCCGGACCGGGAGCCAGCTCCAGCAACCCGGGCATCGGCCGGCCCTTGCCGTCGAACAGTTCCTCGGGCCGGTAACTCCGCAGCCAGTCCTCCAGCTGCCGCAGGTGATCCTCGTTCGTCCGTACGCCGGACAGCGGCACCTGGTGCGACCGCCAGGTGTCCTCGACCGGCAACCCGTCCACCGTGTGCGGACCGGTCCAGCCTTTCGGCGTACGGAGCACGATCATCGGCCAGGCCGACCGCGGCGGCGCGGCGTCCGTCGTACGGGCTTCCAGCTGGATCTCGTCGATCCGGTCGAAGCATTTGTCCATCGCGGCCGCCAGCGCCTGGTGGACCTCGGCGGGTTCGGATCCTTCGACGAGGTAGGGCTCGTGGCCGTAGCCCCGCAGGAGCGCCGTCAGCTCCTCGTCGCCGATCCGCGCGAGCACGGTCGGGTTGGCGATCTTGTAGCCGTTCAGGTGCAGGATCGGCAGGACCGCGCCGTCGCGCCGCGGATCGAGGAACTTGTTCGAGTGCCACGAGGTCGCCAGCGGACCTGTCTCGGCCTCGCCGTCACCGATCACACAGGCGACGACCAGCCGGGGGTTGTCGAACGCGGCGCCGTAGGCGTGACTCAGCGAATACCCCAGCTCGCCGCCCTCGTTGATCGACCCAGGGACATCCGCCGCGACGTGGCTCGGAATCCCGCCGGGGAACGAGAACTGCTTGAACAGTCTGGCCATCCCCCGCTCGTCCTGGCTGGTTTCCGGGTACGTCGCCGTCCAGCTGCCCTCGAGCCAACCGTTCGCCACGATCGCCGGACCACCGTGGCCGGGACCGATCACGTACATCAGCTCCCGTTGACGCGCCCGGATCACCCGGTTCAGGTGCGCGTACACCAGGTTCAGGCCGGGCGTCGTACCCCAGTGGCCCAGCAGCCGCGGCTTGATGTGTTCCGGCCGCAACGGCTCCGCCAGCAACGGGTTGGCCAGCAGGTAGATCTGCCCGACGGACAGATAGTTCGCCGCCCGCCAGTACGCATCCAGCCCCTGTAGCTCGTCATCGGTCAGCGGACGTCCCTCAGCGTGTTCCACGACTCTCCCATCGACGATCCGCCCCCAAGTACCCAACGGTGATCAGCCCAACCTGATTGCCATTGCGGTCACGGGGTAACGGGAAGGAGCTTCGACAAGGAGGTCTGTCAGCAGAATGCGTGTGCTGCAACTGAACGTCTGGGGTGTGCGGGGCGATTGGGAACGCCGTCGCGCGGTGCTGCGCCGGGAACTCGCGCGGCTGAGGCCCGACCTGGTCACGTTCCAAGAAGTCATTCACACCGACGACTACGACCAGGCGGCCGACGTCCTCGGACCGGAGTACCAGTTCCATCACCAGCCGGTCCGGGAGAAGGACGGTTCCGGCGTGACGACCGCCAGCCGGTGGCCGATCGGACGCACGGCCGAGGTCGACCTCCAACTGTCGGAACGTACTGCGGACTTCGCCTGCACGGCCCTCGCCACCGAAGTCACCGCGCCCGAGCAGATCGGGCGCGTCTGGCTGGTCAACAACTTCCCCAGTTGGCAACTCGATCAGGAAGCCGAACGCTGCCGCCAGGCCGCCGAAACCGCCCGCTCTCTCCAGCGGCTGCTCGCGCAATTTCCCGGACACGCAATAGTGGCTGGAGACTTCGATGCCGACCCGGACTCGGACAGCATCCGCTTCTGGACCGGTCGTCATGTCGTCGACCGGATCAGCGTCTGCTTCCGCGACGCCTGGTCCAGCGCGCACCCGGAGGAGCCCGGCCACACCTACGTACCGGACAACCCCTTCAGTGCGGACTGGGACTGGCCGTTCCGTCGGATCGACTACATCCTCATCGGCTGCGGTCTGCACGGTGGGCCGACCCTCGCCGTCGAGAGCTGCGACCGGGTCCTCGACGGCTCGGACACCACAGCCAGTGACCACTACGGCGTACTCGCTGACCTCGGCCTGCCACCCGCCAAGTAGACGTGTCAGCTGACTCCTCCTGATGCATTATGGGTGAATGGATCACTCTGAAGGCCTGGGTGCCCCTGCACAGACGCAGTCCGGCACGTTGAGCCTTGACGACGTGGCGACGGCGAACGCCTTCGCGCAGTTCGCGGTCGAACTCCACGCCTCCGGCGGCGTCGAGGAGACCGTCGACGCGGTCGTCGGCTTCGCGCTGCACGCACTCGGCTGCTCCCACGCCGGAGTCGCGATCGCCGGCCGGGGCGGTAAACCTGAGATCCCGGCCGTCACCGATCCGGTCGTCGCCGAGATCTACCAGGCGCAGCTGACCAGCGGCAACGGGCCGATGCCGGTCTGCATGAAAGACAGTGTCCCGATCCTCGTCACCGACACCGCTCTCGACGAACGTTGGCCCGACTGGGCTGCTCAGGTCCGCGCGCTCGGCGTACGGAGTGTGTTCGACGTGCCGCTCAAGACCGCGGCCGGAACGGTCGGCGTGATGGGCCTCTACAGCGACAAGCCGGACGCCTTCGACGCCGACGACCAGGCCATCGCCCACATCCTCGCCCGGCACGCGACCATCGCCATCGCCAACGCCCGCCACGACGCGACCATGATCCAGGCCATCGACGCCCGCAAACTGGTCGGCCAAGCGATGGGCATCCTGATGGAACGCTTCGACCTCGACAGCGACCGCGCCTTCGAGGTCCTGAAACGCTACTCCCAGGACAACAACCTCAAACTCCGCGACGTCGCCCAGAACCTCGTCGACACCCGCAAACTGCCGGAGACGAAATACCAGCTACCGGCACACCAGGTCTAGCGGTTTTGGTTGGGTGCCGGCGGGCACCGAACCAGCATGTCCAGGACTCTCGTAACAGCATCGGCTGCCGACTCCGCACGTACCGTACGTGACGTACTGCTTCCGGTGGTGGCGCAAGGAGCGATCCTGCGCCGTCCGCGGTTCTCCCAGCTGGCCGAGCGGTTCAACGCCGACGAGCGGTCGTTGCGCCGGGTCCGGAGGTTGCGTGACCGGTACGGCGACGGACCGTTGCTGCTCCGGATTCCAGGGCGCCAGGTCGCGCTGATCCTGCAGCCTTCCGACGTCTGGCGGGTGCTCGACCAGACCCCCGAGCCCTTCTCGGCCGCCAGCACCGAGAAGGTAGCAGCACTGCGCCATTTCCAGCCGCACGCCGTCCTGGCGACCGACCCGCCGTTGCGCCCGCTACGCCGTGAGCTCAACGAGGCGGCGCTCGACTCGCACCAGCCGGTGCACCGCCACGGCGCCGCCATGCTCGCCGTGATCACCGAGGAACTCGACACCCTGCACGGCACGCTGGGCTGGACGGACTTCCGCGAGATCTGGTCGCGGATCGTCCGCCGGATCGTGCTCGGCGACAAGAGCCGCGACGACACCGAGCTCACCGAGCAACTGGATGCCCTCCGCTCCAACGCGAACTGGGCTCAGTTCCGCCCGCGAGATGACGCCGCACTACGACGGTTCCGGGCGCGCCTCGACCAGTACGTCGAAGCCGCCGAACCCGGCAGCCTCGTCCACGACCTCTGCTCAGCAACGAACGCGGCCCACCCCGACGCGCGGGATCCCGACGAGCTGGATCCTGCTGGGCAGGTTCCGCATTGGCTGTTCGCCTTCGACGCGGCCGGCATCGCGCTGTGGCGCCTCCTCGCAGTACTGGCAACACGTCCCGGGGAGGCAGCGACGATCGCCGAGGAAGCCGCCCACCCGGAGTCCTCGCCGCTGCTGGCTCACGCCGGTGCGGCCTTCCAGGAATCGGTGCGCCTCTGGCCGACCACTCTCGTCGTACTGCGGGAAGGTCGCACCGACACCGAGTGGGACGGCCGGACCGCGCCGGCCGGTACCGAGTTCGCGATCGTCAGCTCCGTCTTCCACCGCGACGACGAGGCGCTCGACTACGCGAACCGCTTCGAGCCGGCGAGCTGGCTCGACGGGCGCTCCGACGGGGCCTGGCCGATCATCCCGTTCAGCGCCGGGCCGGCCGTCTGCCCAGGACGCAATGTCGTCCTCCTGACCACCAGTGCGGCCACCAGCCACGTGATCGCCAACTACGACCTGGATCTCGACCCGCACACCCGGGAAAAGCTGGCGGACGCCATGCCGCCCACCTTCGACCACACCACCCCACGCCTCGGCTTCTGGCGCAAGCACTGACCTCCGTTTGGCCCGTGGCAGCACGGGAACCTGGACGCCATGACCAAGATCGGATACTTCCTGTCCAGTGAGGAATACACGCCCGCGCAGCTGATCGAGCAGGCACGGCTGGCCGAGGAGGCCGGCTTCGACGGGCTGTGGATCAGTGACCACTTCCATCCCTGGAACGACGAACAGGGCCAGAGTGCGTTCGTGTGGTCGACGATCGGCGCGATCTCGCAGGTCTGCGAACTGCCGGTCACCACCGCGGTGACCTGCCCGACGGTGCGGATCCATCCGGCCGTCATCGCCCAGGCCGCGGCGACCAGCGCAGTGCTGCTCAACGGGCGGTTCACCCTCGGCATCGGCAGCGGCGAAGCCCTCAACGAGCACGTCCTCGGCGACGTCTGGCCGACGGTCGACGTCCGGCTGGAGATGCTCGAGGAAGCCGTGGAGATCATGCGGCGGCTCTGGACCGAGGACGGCTTCGTCAGCCACCACGGCAAGCACTACACGGTCGACACCGCACGGATCTACACCCGCCCGGATTCACCGCTGCCGATCTACATGTCCGGATTCGGGCCGGAGGCAACAGATGTCGCCGCGCGGATCGCCGACGGCTACATCACCACGTCACCGGACAAGGAACTGCTCCAACGGTTCCGCGAGAACGGCGGCGGCAACAAGCCGACGCAGGTGGGCTTCAAGGTCAGCTACGCACCGACCGCGGACGAGGGTGTCGAGCAGGCCCATCGCATCTGGGGCAACTCGGGTCTCCCCGGCGAGCTCTCCCAGGTCCTCCCCTCACCGCGCCACTTCGAACAAGCAAGCCAGCTCGTCACCAAGGAGCAGACCGCGGACTCCGTCACCTGCGGCCCGAACGCAGCCGATCACCTCAAGGCTTTCGCCCCGTACGTCGAGGCCGGCTTCGACGAGATCTACGTCGCGAACATGGGGCCGCACTCGGTCGACATGATGAAGCTCTACCGCGACGAGGTGCTCCCCGAACTCCGCCGCTGAGTTTTCCAAGTGAGGTACTGGGCACCTGGTTCAGAGACAAGCATTCGGCAGCGAGGTGGAGCAGATGGCACATCATGAGGCGTCGGCGAC
This sequence comes from Kribbella sp. NPDC006257, assembly GCF_040613535.1. Classification (NCBI taxonomy): domain Bacteria; kingdom Bacillati; phylum Actinomycetota; class Actinomycetes; order Propionibacteriales; family Kribbellaceae; genus Kribbella; species Kribbella sp. NPDC006257. Next base: position 112,790 of record NZ_JBEXSJ010000005.1, on the reverse strand, counting down.
GGTGGATGTCGCGCCGAACATTCTCTTCGACTACCTGGCCGACATCGATCACCTGCCGGAGTACCTGCCGCGGCTCAGCGATGTCCACCAGCTGCAACCCGACCCGTCGGAGGCGCAGGGTATGGAGGCCCGCCGCCCGCGGCAACCGGTGCACCGTGAGGTCGAGGTGACCGCCGAGGAGCCGGCCGGACGGACGGTCCGGAGCGAGGCGTGGATCGACGTGGTCGAGGAGAACCGCGTGCTCCGGTGGGGCGCGTCCGGCGTACCGGATTACCACGGTGAGCTCGAGGTCGGGTTCGTTGCCGACGGCACCTCGCAGCTCACCATCCGGCTGGACACCGGGCACGACGAGGATCCCGCGGTCGACGCGGAACTGTCCCGGGCGCTGGACGGGATCAGGACCTCGCTCGAAGCCGCGAGCCGCACCGAAGGTGACCAACCCTGAGCGACGGCTTGGGCGAGGGCCAGATCCTCCAGCAGGCTCAGCACCGCGACTGAGTTCGCTCAGAGACGGGCGAGGGCTCGGCGGAGCGGGTCGAGGCCGAGGGAGCCCAGGTTGAGGGCGTCTCGGTGGAAGGCGCGCAGATCGAAGTCGGGGCCCTTGCGTTGCTGGGCCTCGGCGCGGGCCTGGAGCCAGATGCGTTCGCCGAGCTTGTACGACGGGGCTTGGCCGGGCCAGCCGAGATAGCGGTTCAGCTCGGACCGCAAGAACGCGGTCTCCATCCGGGAGTGGGCCCGGAGGAACTCGAAGCCGAGGTCGGCGTTCCAGGTCTCACCGGGATGGAAGCCCAGCGGGTTGTCCCGTGGGATCTCGAGTTCCAGGTGCATGCCGATGTCGACGATCACCCGGGCGGAGCGGAATCCTTGCGCGTCGAGCATGCCGAACCGGGCGCCCGGCTCATCGAGGTAGCCGAGCTCCTCCATCAGCCTCTCGGCATACAGGCCCCAGCCTTCGCCGTGGCCGGAGACCCAGCAGCCGACGCGTTGCCAGCGGTTCAGCAGGTCGGAGCGCACCATCGTCTGGCCGACCTGAAGATGATGACCGGGCACACCTTCGTGGTAGACGGTGGTGACCTCGCGCCACGTCGCGAAGTCCTCGATCCCGGCCGGCACCGCCCACCACATCTGCCCCGGCCGGGTGGTCAGGTCCTCGCTCGGCGGGGTGTAGTAGATGACGCCGTCCGAGGTCGGCGCGATCATGCACTCGATCCGCCCGATCTCCGCCGGGATGTCGAAGTGCTTGCCGCCCAGCTCCTGTACGGCGGAATCGGCGAGCTCCTGCATCCAGTCCCGGAACGCCTCCTTGCCATGGATCTTGCGGCTCGGATCCGCGTCCAGCAAGGCAGCCATCGCCGGGATACTGCGCTCGCCGTTGTTCAGCGAGGCTGCGATGGTCTGCATCTCCCGCTCGATCCGGGCCAACTCCTCCCAGCCCCACGCGTACGCCTCCTCCAGATCGAGGGTCGCGCCGATGTGATTGCGCGAGGCGAGCTGGTAGACCTCCCGGCCGACCGCATCCCGCTCCGGCGCCTTCGGCAACAGGTCGGTGGTCAGCCACTGGCCGAACTCCCCGAACGCCTTGCCGGCCGCGATCGCCGCCGCCTCGACACTCGCCTTGACCGATGATTCGGGCGCCTTCGCGGTCAGGCCGATGAAGTAGTCGTCGCCGATCCAGCTCTCGATCCGCTCGGCCAGCACCTTCACCTGCCGAGCAGCCGAAACCCGGCCGGCCGCGGCCTGCTGGAGCAGCGTTTCACGGTACCCGTCGAGCGTCTTGCCGACCTGGTTGAGCCGGCTGCCGAGGTTCTCCCAGTCCTCGTCGGTCGTGGCCGCCATCAGGTCGAAGACCGCGCGGATCTCGACCGGCACGCAGTAGATCCCGTTCAGCTCGTACTGCGGTACGCCGGCCTCGTAGCGCTCGGCCTCCAGTTCGATCCGCTCCAGCAGCGCGTCCTTGGCCGTCTCTTCCCGGAACGAGGAGACCTCGACGGCCTTCGCCTCCGCGATCGTGCTCCGGTGCAGGTCGAGCAGCGCGTCGAAGCCACCCGGCGACCGGTCCGGCAGCTTGTCGTCGTACCCCTGCACGCCCATGATCGTCGCCGCGGCGGGCGACAACTCGGCATGGGCGGCCAGGAAGGCTTCGGAGAGTTTGTCGATCGGGCTGTGTGGTGCCGTCGAGTCCGTCATCGGGCGACCGTACCCTCACCGGACAAGCCACCGGAATGCCTTGCTGCGCAGGTTTTCCCGGGTCTTTGGCCACACTTTCTGGTCGGCCGAACTCAAGCCAGCGTTGGAATGAGATGCGATCGAAGGATCAAATGCAGCGAGCTGTGGAGGGCCAACCCGCCGAGGGCTCCCAGGGCGCGGAACGTCAAGGAGACGTCCACGATCGACGGTTCGTCGAAGCGGACCCGGAAGTAGCCCTCCTCCCGCGGTACGCCGGTCAGCTCGTGCACCGGAAGATCCAGTTCGACGCCCGGCACCGGGTCGCCCTCGATCACCAGCCGGCCCGTCACGAAGCCGGTGTTGACGATCGGGAACTCGATCGTGTGCCAGTCGCCGACCGGCAGGCTCCCTACCCGGTGCCCGGTCCGGGCGACATTCACCCGTGCCTCGGGATTGATCGTGACCGAGATCGGTGCCGTGGTCTCGACCGGTCCGCAGCACCCAGCCGGTTCCATCAGTCGACCTCGCATTCGTCACGCCGTACCAGGTAGGTGGCCTGCGCCGCGTCGTACGCCTCCCGTGCCGCCGGTCGCTCGGCCTCGCGGATGAACCCGGACTTCGCCTTCCACAACGCGTCGACCGAGTCGTGCAACCACTGCGCGCTACGCCGCGACGCCCGGATCGGCAACCCGGCGATCTCCACGAAGATCGGCTGGGTGTGCACACTGCGCAGGATCCGCGCCGCGATCCAGGACGACCGCTCCAGCTCCACCGTGAACTCGATCTCCTGCTCGTTGCCGTCCGCAACGATCTCCCTGACGCCGGCCGGTACGCCGTTCACCAGCACCTCGACAGCCACTGAGCAGGTCCGGCCGATCCGCGACCGTTCGAGATGCCAGCCCACCGGAGCGGAGTGCGCCGGTCGCCCTGTCGCCGGCAAAGCGGGCGGTTCTTCGGGCAACCAGGCCGCTACCGTCGCGGACACCCGGACCACTCCCCCAGCGTCGACCGTCTGCTCCCGGGAGGTGTCGCCGTCAACGGCGAAGTCGTAGACATGGCTGCGACCGTCACCGAAGTACGACGAACCCTCCTGCAGCCCACCGAGCCAAGCCTCCAGGGCGTGCTCGCCTTGCGGCGCCTCAGGCAACCGGACGTAGGTGCGCCCGACTCCAGGCCCGTCGTCGTAGATGCACGGATAGTCGGTCTCGCCGAGCATCAGCGTGCGGTAGCCGACATTCAGGAGGTGGTACCAGATGTTCAACTCGGCGGCGGGAGCGAACTCCGCACCGCATTGGAAGTCGGCGGCACCGAGCGGCACATCGACGATGATCTCGTTGGAACCGATCGACTGGAACTCCGGGATCACGTAGTTCGGCAGTTCGTCGGTGCCGACCGCGAGCCCGAGACCGCAGTGCGCGTACCCGACCAGCGCGTTCTGCTCGTGACCCCAGCGCATCACCGGCAGGTTCCACGACGGCCAGTCCTCGATCACCTTGGTGCCCGGGTAGTCCTGGTCGGTGAGCCCGAGCAGGATGACATGACCCGAATGGCTGGACGGGAATCCCGATACCTCGAGGTCGTACCGCAACAGGCTCTGACTGTCCCGATCGGTGTCCTGCGGCTCCCACGTCATGCCCTGCGCCTGCTGCATCGCGGGATACTCCAGCTCGGCCCGCGGGCTGATCGACACGCCACTGAAGAACTGCTTCTGGTGGTAGTAGCACGGACCCCAGGTGAGCACGCTGCCCATCCAGAGCCCTTCGCCGCGCACGTGCCGGATCATCGTCTCCGGAGTGACACCCTCGGACGGCACGCTGTAGTGCGAGCAGCCGCCGGCGTGAATGTGTGGGTCGCCGGAGTAGTAGCCGTGGGCCGCAGGATCGGCCCAGCGATCGAGCTCGATCCCGATCGCCTCGGTGTCGTCCGACACGTCGACCTCGACAGTGACTTCCCTGTACTCCGGTCCGCGGCGCGCCGAGATCTCGTAGCGACCGGCCGGGAGCGCGATCACCTCGCCGGTCGCCCGGTAGACGTGCTCGTGGAAGAACATGTCCGGTGCGAGCCGCATCGCCTTCGACGGGTACGCCCGCCGATGGACATCCCGGACAGTGAGCGCCGCCACGGTACTGCTGCCATCGGGCTCCCGGAGATCGAACCGGATATCGCGGGCAGCCAGACAGTCGAAGTCGAGCCTCACGGCGTACAGGCGGGCCTCGAACCTCATCCGCTGGAAGGCCTTCCTGACGGGTGACCGGGTCAGGCTCTCGATCTCCTCCTCCACCGTGAGGATGAACGACAGGTCACCGCTCCGGGTGCCGCCGTCGCGGCTGTACAGGCTGATCACCTTGTACTCGACAGCCACGCCGGACAGATCGGTCGGGCCGGCAAGCTGTACCTCAAGCCAGCTGCTCTCGATCCACGGCACGACAGTCAACGTGTCGGCCAGCGCGATCCGCGCCGCGTGACTTTGGTAGTCGACCATCCCCAGCACATGATTCGACGGCGCCGACAGGTCACCCAGTAGCCCGTGCGGATTCGCGACCCGGACCAGGAAGCTTCGCCAGCCGTGCTGAACGAGTCGTGGGGACGCACTACCAGGCGTCGCCGTGCTGAGACCTTGCTCGTCGATCTCGACGTCGGCGAGAACGTAGGGCCGCAGCAGTTCTTGAAGGCCGGCCGAGCGGACGGCGTCGGGCTGGGGATCCTCGGCCAGCTTCGCCAGCCGGCTGGTCAGGTCGTCGGGGAGCGGTTCACCGATGTCACGAAGCTTGTCAACGGCTCGGGTCGCGGACGCCAGGAGTGGCTGGAACACAGGACCTCCTCGTCGTGGACGAACTCGCAGCCTAGTTGCGGAGCGTCTCCCTGGCTTCTGGTTTTCGGCGGCGGGCCAGCCATTGACATCGTTGTCCACTCCGGCGACGATACTGCTCGAAACCTGGCTGAAACGTTTCCAACCTCGGTCCGCCAAGCCGCCCCGAAGCCGTCGAGGAGACCATGATCGTGAATCGTGCTGCCCGAACCCTGCGTGTGCTGACCGCCGGAGCGATCCTGGTTGCCGCGGCACTCGCCGCGCCCTCCGCCGGCGCGGCGAGTGCTCCAGCACCCGGTCCGACCGCGACCGCCCGCGCCCGCGTCGCCGCCGACGTACTGATGAGCTCGTACGAACCGAACAAGGCGTGGTTCCCGTCGAGCTGGTGGAACTCCGCCGTCGCCTTGCAGACCATCGGCGACTACATGGAGCGCACCGGCGACCGGCGCTATCTGCCACAGCTGGACAACACGTTCGAGAAAGACAAGGGCGTGTTCCCGGCCGGCTACCTGTCCGGCGACCCGCTGCTCGGCAACTTCACCAGCCGGGCCATCGACGACTCCGAGTGGTGGGGCCTGACCTGGATCCAGGCGTACGACCTGACGAAGAACCGCAAGTACCTCGACATGGCGGTCACCATCGCGCAGTACGTCGAGGGCTACTGGGACCCGAGCACGTGTGGCGGTGGCGTCTGGTGGAACGGTGAACGCACCTACAAGAACGCCGTCACCAACGGGCTCTGGATCCGGCTGACTGCGGAGCTGCACAACCGCATGCCGCAAGACAAGCATTGGCTCGGCCGCGCCAAGGAGGGCTGGAACTGGTTCCTCGGCAGCGGCATGATCAACTCCGCGGGCCTGGTCAACGACGGCCTGCGGGATGACTGCCAGAGCAATGGCGACACAGTCTGGAGCTACAACCAGGGTCTCGCCATCGGCGCCGGCCTCGAACTCTGGCGAGCGACTCACGACTCCTCATTGCTGACCACGGTACGGCGGTTGGCCGACGCCGCGATCGCCCCCGGCGGACTGGTGACCGACGGGGTACTGACGGAGTACTGCGATGCGCCCGGCCGCACGTGTGACGACAACGGGAAGCAGTTCAAGGGCATCTTCCTGCGCTACTGGATGGATCTCGCCGACACCACGCACGATCGCCGCTACACCGACTTCGTTGCCCAGCAGGCGGCCAAGGTCTGGAACGACGACCGGGACGCGGCCGACCGACTGGGGGAACGCTGGTCCGGAGCGGAGCCGAATGTCTTCGACTGGCGTACCCAGGCCAGCGCCCTCAGCGCCCTGATCGCCGCAGTACCGTCCACACCGCCGACGCGGTCGTTGTCGGCGACAACCGATCCCGCTCTGCCGGTGGTGATGCCGGCGACCGGCGCTGCCACCCACGTCAAGCTGACCGTCCAGCTTCAGGCCACGGGAAGCGAACCTCTTCAGGTCGCTCTGAAAGCAGCCGCCCCATCAGGCTGGACCGTCACCCCTTCCCGTTCGACTGTCACCCTCCGCCCGCATGGCATCGCCGTACCCGCTGAGGTGTCGGTTCAGATGGACGTGACGATTCCAGCCGGTACGCCGGACGGCCGCTACTCGGTGACGGCGACTGCGACCTCCGGATCGCAGCTGTCCTTCAGCACCCGGTCCGACATGCTCGTCACGCACACGGCCGACTTCGACACAGGTACCGCGGCGGAGACACCCTGGTTGTGGGACGCGGACGGCTCGCAGAGCAACGGCGTACAGAACCGGTTCGCCGACGGGCACTCGTACTTCGTCTACCGCTTCCCGTTCCCGTCGGGCACCACGACGGCGGCCGCGACCTTGACGATCGACAACGAGTACGTCGTACAGGTCAGTGGCGATGGACAGCAGTGGACCACCGTCGCGACGGAGACGCAGCAGATCCACGACGGCGAGAACAAGGCGGCGCGGACGTTCGACCTCACGCCTTACCTCGGTCCGGACAAGGCCGGCTACGTCCGGATCGCGGACTCGTTCCCCGACGACGGCTGGGGCGGCCGCGTCTACCACGTGACGGCGACGTATAAGTGACTTATAGTCGCTGATGCGTGACACGGTGTTCACCTTTCGCACATCTGCCAGGACTGGTGATGCAGGGCCGTGACTCCGACGATGGGTGACGGTCCTGGGGCAGCCAGGGTGGTCCTGTGAGGAGGCGTCGTGATCCGGAAGCGTGTAGCAGGGATTGCTGTGGCGGCGGCGGTGGTCGCCGCATCGGTGGTGGCGATCGCCGGCCGGTCGACCAGTGCGCAAGCAGTGGCCGCGGTGCCGGCGTTCGACCACATCGTCCTGGTGATGTTCGAGAACCATGCGTACTCGCAGCTCAACGGCAGTTCCAGCGCGCCCACCTTCAACAGCCTGGCCGGTCAGGGCGCGAAGTTCACCCAGGCGTACGGCGTGACGCACCCGAGCCAGCCGAACTATGCGGCGATCTTCTCCGGCTCGACGCAGGGCCTGACCGACGACAGCTGCCCGCACACGTACAGCGGCGACAACCTCGGCAAGCAGCTGATCGCAGCCGGCAAGTCCTTCAAGGGGTACTCCGAGAGCATGCCGTCCGCTGGCTACACGGGTTGCTCGAGCGGCCAGTACCGGCGCAAGCACAACAGCTGGGTCAACTTCAGCAATGTGCCGGCGGCGAGCAATCTGCGTCTCAGCGACTTCCCGAGCTCGGCGAACTACGCCAGCCTGCCGACGGTCTCGTTCGTGACGCCGAACATGTGCAACGACATGCACGACTGCTCGGTCGGCACCGGTGACACCTGGCTGAAGAACAACCTCACGGCGTACGCGACGTGGGCCAAGACGCACAACAGCCTGCTCGTGATCACCTTCGACGAGGACAACGGCAGCTCCTCGAACCACATCTTCACCGCGTTCGTCGGCGCACACACCCAGGTCGGCACGTTCTCCAACCAGATCAACCACTACAACGTGCTGAGCACCATCGAGAGCTCGTACGGCCTGCCGCACCTGAACTCGGCCGCGGAGATCACCACCATCTGGAACTGACCTCCACCCGCCCGGAGGCGACGCCGGTGTATCTGTCCACGATCGACCGCCCCACGACCGCGCGCGGCCGCGCCCTGTTCCTTGTCAGCGGCAACGTTTTCGCGCTCGGTGCCGTCAGTCTGGTCACCGACATCTCCTCGGAGATGGTGACCGCGATCCTGCCGGTGTACCTGATGATCGGCCTGCACCTGAGTCCTGCTCTGTACGGCGTGGTGGACGGCACGTACACCGGCGCGACCGCGTTGCTGCGGCTGGTCGGTGGGTACGTCGCCGACCGGTCACGACGTCGCAAAGCCGTTGCGGGCTTCGGGTACGGGCTGTCGGCGGTGGCGAAACTCGGTCTGCTGGCGGCCGGGAGTTCGGTCGGCGCCATCGGTGCGGTGATCGCGATCGACCGCACCGGCAAGGGTCTCCGGACGGCGCCTCGAGATGCGCTCATCACCTTGTCCACGCCACCGCAGCATTACGGCCGGGCCTTCGGCGTGCACCGGATGATGGACACGGTCGGCGCGTTCGCCGGACCGTTGGTTGCCGTCGGCATCTTGGCGGCGACGGCGCAGGCGTACGACGCGGTGTTCGTCACCAGCTTCTGCATTGCCGCGTTCGGCGTACTGCTGCTCGTGCTCTTCGTTCGTGACCATCGGGAGAAGCAACCGCGGACAATGGGCTTTGCTGTACCAGCTCTGCGTGATCTGCTGAGTCGCCGGCCTGTCCGGCGGTTGGTTCTCGCGGCGTGTGTCGCCGGGATGGTGACGATCGGCGACGGCTTCGTCTACCTGCTCCTGCAGCGACGAGAAGACCTCAGCATCGGCTGGTTCCCCTTGTTGGCTGTGGGAACCAACCTGTCCTATCTGCTGCTGGCTGCTCCGCTGGGTGTGTTGGCCGACAAGGTTGGTCGGCTGAAGGTTGTTCTTGGCGGCTACACCGCTTTGGTGCTCGTGTACCTGTTGCTGTTCGGGCCGCTCGGTGGCTGGCCGTTGCTGGTCGTAGTACTGGGTCTCTATGGCTTCTTCTATGCGTCCACGGACGGCGTACTGATGGCACTGGCCGGGCCACTGCTTCCTGAAGGCTTCCGTACTACGGGGATCGCGCTCATCCAGACCGGCCAAGCGCTGTCCTATGTCGGATCGTCGATCTTGTTCGGGCTGGCCTGGACGGTGTGGGGACCGGCCAGCGCAAGCCGGATCGCTGCTTTGCTGGCGGTGGCAGCGGCTTTCGTGATCGCCGTACTGCTCCGCGGTGTCTCTAAGGAGCCATCGTGAGGCGACGGTTGCTCATCGCAGTCCTCGGAGCCATCCTGCTGGCCGGCGCCGCGGTCACCTACAGCGTCTTCACTGCGGTCGACCGTACGCCGGTGGCCGAGGCGCTCAGTCTGACCGGGCCGCGCATCATGTTCCGCAGTACGGCGTCAGGTAGCAAAGGACGTCTCGCCTCGGTTGCCAAGGACGATCCGGGCGCGGCCCGTTCCGTGTCGGCGTTGAGTTGCTTGCGGGTCTACGCGGCCGGCGGCACCGGGACCTGCCTTCGTCAGGACGGTGCGCTGGCGACGTACCAGATCGCGATCCTGGACAAGAACCTTCAAGTAGAGAAGGCGATTCCGCTCGTCGGCGTACCGAACCGCACGCGGGTCTCGGCGGATGGGCGGATGGCGGCGTGGACCGTGTTCGTCGCGGGCGACTCCTACAACCACGGCCGGTTCTCCACCCGCGCCGGACTGATCGATCTGCAGACGCAGGACATGGTCGACTCGCTGGAGTTCCTGTCGGTAACCCTGGACGGCCATCCCTATCAGGCCGCCGACCTCAACTTCTGGGGCATCACCTTCACCGCCGACGACAACCACTTCTACGCCACGATGTCCACCGCCGGCCGTCGCTACCTGGTCGAAGGCGACATCGCCGCCAAGACCGTCCACACCGTCGCCCAGAACGTCGAATGCCCGTCCCTCTCCCCCGACGGCCACCGAATCGCCTTCAAATCCGCCATCAACGGCAACCCTCTGAACGGCTGGCGCCTAACTGTCCTGGACCTCACCACCGGCGCCAGAACCCCCTTGGCCGAAACCCGCTCCGTAGACGACCAACCAACCTGGCTAGACCCCACCACCATCGCCTACACCCTCCCCCACGGCCCCACCGACGCCGACATCTGGACCACCCCCGCCAACGGCTCGGGCCACCCAGCCCTCCTCATCCCCCACGCCGAGTCCCCCGCCCCGCTCGGCTGAGCCGCCCTTGGATCCACAGACCGGTCAGAGCCAGCACCGCGACCACCAACAGCGGCCCCGCGATCCCGACGTACAAACGCCCTTCGCGTACCTGGGACGGCGAGCGCGGACCGATCCGTTCGCCATGGCTACGACGAAGGTCATTCACAATCTCCTCGATCTGAGCCCGGTCCGACGAATCCAGACTGCCGTCCGCAGCCAGCGCAGTCGCCTTGCCGACGATCAGATCGACATCGGGCTGCTTGAACGCTCCCACCGGTCCACCCTCGGCCGGGATCGGCGTCGACAGCTTGACCGTGCACACCATCTGATCCCCTTGGAACTTGTTGAGATAGAGGATGCCCGCGCTGCACTCATCGTCCTGCCCAGCAAACCCGACGTTGTAGGCACTTTCCTGTGTCCTACTCCCCGACACCCAGTTGACCGCGCCCCAGACAAGCGCCGCCGCAGAGATCACCGCCAAGTAGAACGCCACCCGAACCACAGACTCCCGCATACCCGCAATCAAACCAGCGCCACGCCCACCCAATCTCCCAGCGGCCACTTGCTGCCAACGTTCCGGTTATCCACAGGTTGCGAAGTGGCCGGTTCAGGCGCCCCGGAGGTCCGTATGTTTTTGGGTAAGGAGGTGCTCGATGAGTACAGGGAAGGCCAAGAACGGCCGGCGAAGTGGAAACCATCGGCGGCACGAACAGAAGGATGGAGGGCCACTCGATCCGGTGTTGACGCCGCTCACGACGAGTCAGGCGGAACGGTTGGTGCGGCTGTCCGAGGAGGCAGTTGCGCAGCGTGGATTCGCGATGCGCTACGACGGCGCGGGGACGTTGGTGCCGGTGGGCAGCGACGGCGCTTCGGTGGCGGGAGGGGCGACAGCAGGTCTGGGGAACCTCGCCCTCACCGTTGCCAACCTGCCCCGACAGCAGTGGCGCTCGGCAGTGGAGGCGCATTTCGACCAGATGCCTTCTCTGCACGAGCGCCCACCGCTCCCGGACGATCTGGAGAAGGAGCTCTACCTCCGGCTGGTGTGTGCTGACACCATCGATCCCGAGATGGGCAAGGGAACGCCCGAGTTCATGCCAGGGATTCTCACCGTGCCGGCCACGTACATGGGGCGCGCAGTGGCCATGCACTTCGATATCGACAGCCTCGGTGTCTCCCGTGCCGAGGCGACCAGGCTCGGACTCGCGAACCTGCGCAGCCTGAGAGACGAGGTCGACACCGTGTCCTTCGACGGTGCCGAGATTGCTCTACTCAGCGGCAGCATGTTCACCGCGTCCCGGGCGCTGGTGTTCGACACCGTGCTGCGCGAATCGTTGCAGGTCGAGAACCCGCCATTCGGCTGCCTGGTTGCAATGCCGGCTCGGGACCAACTGTACGTGCACGTGATTCGCGATCGCACAATGCTCAATGCTCTGCACATGCTGGTCACGACGGCCATCGACCAGTTCAACAGCCGCCCAGGCGCGGTCAGCCCGCACGTCTACTACATAGCCGATCAGCAATGGCACCAGGTCACCGACTACTCCACCGGCGAGTTCCACCTCAACGCCGTCTCTCAACTCGAGGCCGCCGCACAGCACCTAATCCCCGAGGCCGCCTGATGAACCTCACAGCCTCGGTGGCAGCGAGGTGGCGAGTTGCATCTCCGGACCGTCAGGTTGTTGCCTTTAGCACCAGGGCGGTGTCGGTGAATTGTTCGAAGCGGACGATGAGGCCGGCGCGGACTACGAAGTGGTGGGCTACTCGGACGTTCAGGGTTTTGCGGGTGGCCAGATTCTCGGCGGTGTAACGGGCCAGGACGACGACGTTCTCGCCTTCGACGATGTAGGTGTCGTCGTGGGCGACCCAGTTGGCCCATTCCTTGGCGAGTTGCTCCATGACGCCGGCGGTGACGCCCGTCGGGGTCCGGTAGGTGCCGGCGAGGGGGAAGCCTGCCATCTCGGTCCACTCCACGTCGGGGGCCAAGGTGGCGCGGAGTGCTTCCAGATCGCCGGCTGCCGAGGCGACGTACTGACGGCGTACGACGTCCGCGGGCGCGGTGCCGGTGGCGTCGATCAGCCCCATGTGAGTTCAACCTTGGCGACCTTGGTGCCCAGGTCGGCGGCGATGACCAGCCCGGCGTCCGGGTAGGCGGCGAGCAGCTTCTCCTTGGCCTCGGCAGCGTCGGCTGCCGCGGCAACGGTCTCCTCGAACAGACGGAGATACTCGCGGGTGTGGTGGATCGCGGACAGGTCGGTCGGCGCGCCGGCCGTCCGGTGTCCGGCGACCACGAAGGTGGGCTCGAGCGCCTCGAGACTGTCCAGAGCGGTGAGCCAGTCAGCGCGGTCGGCCGGGGTCGCCGAGTCGGCGGTCCACACGTGCAGGCCGTCGAACAGGAGGATCCCACCGACTAGTACCCGCTGCTCGGACTCGAAGAGGTACCAGCCTCGATCGCCGAGGCTGCCGCCTGCGTGCCGCAGTTCCAGTGTCTTGCCCTCGAGCTCGACGCCACCGGTGAGCTCGCCGATCTCGACCAGCCGGGTCGGCAGGTTCGCGCCCAGGTGTGCCCAGGCCTTGAGCTTGCCTTCATAGCTGTGGGCGATGTGTTCGATCACGTCGGCCGGAGCGACGAAAGCCGCCTCGGGAAAGGCGTCGGCGATCACTTCGGCGCCGAAGTAGAAGTCCGGGTCGCCACCGGTCACGACCACGGTGCGCAAGGTCTTGCCCGCGTCCAGGACGGCGGCGACGATGCGGTGGCCGTCGGCGCGGGTGAAGGCGGCATCGACGACGACCGCGTCGTCTTCGCCGGTCACGAGGACCGAGGTCTTGTTCAGCGAGGAGTCCGCGAAGTCGAGGACGGTGTAGTTCAGGTCAGACATTGTTCTGTTCCTTCGGTGAGAGGGTGGCGAGTTGCTGGAAGTCGGCGAGAGCTGTGCCGAGTTGGGCTGCGGTGCTCGTCGGTCCGCCGAGACGGCCGAGCCGGTCACCGGGCAGGTGGACGAGCACGGTGGGAAAGCTGGAGACGCCGAGTGATCGGGCCCGCCGGAAGTCGTCCTCGGCGACCGCGGTTGTCGCCGCTTCGCCGTACGCCGAGACGGCCAGTTCGCCGTCCAGGCCTAGTTCCGCAGCGATCGTGCGATAGGTGGCGGGCTCCGACAGGCTCAGCCCATCACGGTAGAACGCCACCTGCAGAGCACTGGCGATCTCCAACGCGCGGTCAGGTGCCTGGCGGCGAAGGGCCGCGAATCCGCGGGCCGCATCGAGCGAGTCCATGGCGAAATCGCCGGCTTCGGCGAGCGCGTCGTACCCGGCACCGAACTGCGCTCCGGTCAACGTGGCGATCCGGGCGTTCGCCGGGCCGATGTAGGGCATCGCGCTCATCGGCTGCACCTGCGCTCCGGTGAAGAGGCCGCCGGAGATCACCTCGAGCACGATCTCGTCCCGATGGTTCCGGACGAATTCGGTGAAGGCCGGGCTGAAACCGAAGCACCAGCCGCAGTACGCGTCGAACACATAGGTCAGGGCGAGCTTCTGCCCGTCCGGTCGGTCGGTCATCTGAGTCACTTCTTTCTGTCGGCCGATCTGGCTGACACTGTGATATTAGGACTCAGTGCTCTAGGATTCCTGGTGTGAGTGCGTCAGTTCATGGTGAAAATCGACCATCGGAGATCCGGAAGGTCGATTACGCACCACCGCCCGGTCATTCGGCCGGGGTCGAGGTCGCCGACCTCGGCACGCTGCTGCGCCGGGCCGGACCCGAGGAGTTCCAGGCCGCTCAGCGACTGGGGTTCGAGTTGATCCTGCAGATCCGGTCGGGCCAGACCGTCCACGAGGTCGACTTCACCGGCTACACGCTCTGCCCGGGTGATGTGTTCTGGGTGCACGCGGGGCAGATCCAGCGCTGGGGAGACATCGCGGCGATCGACGGCCCGGTGCTGATGCTCCCACCGGACCGGTACGACGAGCCGACCGCTCACCTCTTCCGGCGGCTCGGTATCAGCCACCTCAATCACTGGCCGGGCGCCGCGTTGCCGGGCAGCCTGCTCGACGAATCGTTCCGGGCGACGACCGAGAGCGCGCTACGGCTACGAGACTCGGTCGCCCTCGACCCGGAAGCGCGGGACCAGGCGCTGGCGCACGCCGTACTGTCGACCCTTCTTGTATTGGCCGGGAGCAGCCCAGCAGGCAGTAGCCCGATGCAGCCGCGGAACGAAGTGTTCAGCTGGTTCGAGGAGGAGATTGAGAGGTCGTTTCAGCGCGAACGCAGCGTGGCCGGCTATGCACGGCGTCTCGGCTACTCCGAGCGCACCCTCAACCGGCTCGCCCGGACCCATGCGGGGACCACGGCCAAGGAGCTGATCGACCGTCGCGTCATCCTCGAAGCCAAACGCCTGCTCATCCACGAGACCGTGCCGATCGCCGAGATCTCCGACCGCCTCGGCTTCGACGACGACGCCAACTTCTCCAAGTTCTTCTCCCACCGAACCGGCACCACCCCCGGCACCTTCCGCACCACCAGCCGCCCCCGCTAGCCAGCACCTCGGCAACACGCTGGCGGCTGAGGGCGTTGGGAGGGCTTGCCTGGATCGGAGGGCGCGGGTCGTACGGTTAGCGGGTGAGTGGTTTCGGGGGCCGGGTGGATCGGCTGCAGCGGCGGCATCGGGTGCTCGGGTTTCCGTTGGCTGTGGTGTACAAGTTTTTCGATGACCAGGGCAGCTATCTCGCGGTGATCATCACGTACTACGCCTTCGCCGCGATCTTCCCGATGTTGCTGATCTCGTCCTCCGTGCTCGGTTTCGTTCTCCAGGGCAACCAGGATCTGCAGCAGGCCGTGTTGGAGTCGGCGCTCAAGGAGTTCCCGATCGTCGGCACCCAGCTGGCAACACCGCAGGGTCTGCAGGGCAGTACGCCGGCCGTCATCGTCGGTACCATCGCCGCGGTGTACGGCCTGATCGGGTTGGGGCAGGCGGTCCAGAACGCGGTCAACGTGACCTGGGGCGTTCCCCGCAACGGTCGTCCCAACCCGTTCCGTGGCCGCCTGCGATCGGGTGCGCTGCTGTCGCTGGCCGGTCTCATCGTGCTCAGTTTCGCCACCGTGAGCGTGCTGGCCGGCGATGTGATCGACGACGGCATGGGATGGATCGTTTCCATCGGTTCCGTCGTGGTGCTCACCGCGATGCTGACCTTGTGCCTGCGCCCGGGCCGGCGGCCCCGGCCGCACCTGCTGCGGATGGTTCCCGGGGCGTTCTTCACCGCCATCGGCTGGCATCTGCTCGAACGGCTGGGCGGCGTCTACGTCAGCGATGTACTGGCCAAGACCAGCGAGGTGAACAGCGTGTTCGCGCTGACGCTGGGATTGATCGGGCTCATCTACGCCGCCGCGGTGATCGGCGTGATCGGTGCCGAACTGAACTCGGTGATCGCCCACCGCCTCTACCCGCGCTCGCTGCTCGCCCTGTTCACCGACTCGGCGACCGATCTGACGCCGGCCGATCACCGCGCCTACGCGATGTATGCCAAGGCCCAGCGCCACAAGGCCGCCGAGACCATCGAGGTCACCTTCCGGCCGGCCGAACCACCGGATTGAGGCGGCGGTTTTCGCCGAGGGCCGGTCAGCCCTTAGGGTCTGCCGAGTGTCCTCTCTCGATGTCGCCGCCCTTGACCATGAACTGCCCGACGTAGTGGACCGCGATGTGTCCGACGTCGGCGTCGCCGCCGCCCGGATCGAGTGGGCCGGTGCCGCCCGCGAGATGCTGCTGATCGCGGCGCGCAAGTACCAGGCGCTCGTGCAGCACAAGGACATCGCGATCGGCGTACAGGACCTGACCGGTATTCGCACCAAGCAGCCGACCCGGCAGTGGATCGGCGGCGTGCTGGCCGAGGTCTCCGCGGAGAGCCTGCGGCGCGGCGAGCCGATGCTGACCTCGCTGTGCGTCAACCCCGACGAGAGCGTCTTCGACGGGTACGCCGCGATCGTCGGCGCCGCGACCGGTACGACGCCCGCGGACGCCGATGCGCACGCCTGCCAGGAGCGGCTCGCCACCTACCGCCACTTCGAGGCGACCGGTCTGCCGGCCGACGGCGGCAGCCCGATGCTCCCGCCGAAGCTGGCCGCGGCGCGCGCCCGGGCCCGCAAGGCCGCCATCGCCGAGCGCCCGATCAACAAATGCCCCCGCTGCAACCTGCAAACCCCCGCGAACGGCATCTGCGACACCTGCGACTGACCAATCCCCGATCGACCGATGAGTCTTCGGCGCCCCGGCGGTATGTACCGGTGTCAGATTCGTTCGGAGATCAGGAGCACGTCATGGGCAAGGTCATCGTCAGCCAGTTCGTCAGCCTCGACGGAATCGTCACCGACCCGGACGGGTCGGGCGGTACTGCGGGCGGCGGCTGGGCGTTCCGGCACGGGCCGGAGCCGGTCTCGGGTGACAAGTTCCGGCTCGGGTCGATCCTCGAGACCGGCGTGATGCTGTACGGCCGGGCGACCTGGGAGCTGTTCGGCCGGCTGTTCTCGACCCGGACCGACGACTTCTCGGTCGCGATGACGAAGATCGACAAGATTGTTGTCTCGAACACGCTCACCGACGGGTCGGCATGGTCGAACTCCCGGTTGGCCGACGGCACGGTCGCGGAGGTCGTCGAGGCGGAGCGAGCACACCGCGACATCGTGGTGGTCGGCAGCGGCTCGGTCGTACGGGCGCTGCAGGCAGCCGATCTGGTCGACGAGTACCGCCTGATGGTCTTCCCGACCGTCGTCGGCGCGGGAGAGCGGCTGTTCGGAGCTACTCCCCCGGTCAACCTCGAGTTGATCTCGGTCGACCAGGTGGGTCCGGCGGTCCTGTCGACGTACCGGCGGTGACTACGACGGGCGACGGTGGGGTACCGGGGCGGTAGGTCGTCCCGAAGTGCGGGGCGGTCCGCGAGGAGGTATTGACGATGAGTACCACGCCGCTCCCACCGGTCCCGCCGCTGCCGGACCCGACCGATCCTGACCGGGTTCCCGGGCAACCGGCCGACCCGGATATCAACCCGTACCCCGGTCCGGAGACCGATCCGGACGAGGACCCGAACGAGCAGCTCCCCCGCGATTAGGCAGTAGCAGGTGTATCGCGGAGCGATCATTCTGGAGAGCCTCAAGACCGGCGCGACGCTGGAGCAGATCCCGCTGGTCGTGCACCGGCTGACCAGGCAGAGCATCGACAGCGCCAGTTCAGCGCAACCTCCGGTCTGGAGCATCCTCGAGTTCGAAGTCGACGATGCCCAGGCCGGCGCGCTGGCCGATGCGCTGACAAGGATCCTGGACGAACCAGGCTGGTACGCCGATTTCCACAACGAGCACGAGATCTTCGTGGTGTTCCCGGGCCGGGTCTTTCGCTATCCCCACGACGACCCGGCCGGCCGAGCCGAGGCGCAGGCGTTCGGCCGCTCCCTCGGCATCCCGGAACCACAACTGGACTGGGCCGAAGGCTGACAGCTCGCAGTCCTACTGTGCGTCCGGGGACGGGCTGGTTGGGGGCGGGGTGGGTGTCGGGTTCGGCTTCGTGGTGGTGGGTGTTGGGGTCGGGGTCGGCTTGGTGGCCGTGGGGGTCGGCGACGGACTCGGTGAAGGGCTCGTAGTCGTCGGGGTCGGGGACGGGGTGGGTGAAGGGGTCGGCGAGGTAGTCGGCGTCGGGGTCGGGGTGGGGCTCTGAGTTGTCTGGGTCGTGCCGCTGGTCTGGCCGCCTCGGCTGGGCTCGGTGGTCGGGCCCGCGTTCGGCGTACTGGAGGTGACAGCCGGTTGGGGACCGACGTCGTTGGTCGACGGCAGGTTCGGGCCCTGGTTGTTCAGGAGGAGTACTGCGGCCGTCGCCGCGGCCGCCGCGAGAACGGCGATCCCGGCGGCCAGCCAGACCTGCCGTCGCGAACGATCGGCTGCCGACGCGATCGGCCGGGTCTGATCGACGCCCCCGGCACCCACCAGCGCCGGCGCCGCGGCCGTAGTACCAGCGTCGTCGGACGGCACGCGCACAGTAGCGGCCTCGCCGAGAATCAGGGGCACTGTAGGACCGGCATCGCCGAGCGGCATTGGCGCTGTAGTGCCGGCTACGCCGAACGGCACGGACGCCGCGGTGCCTGCTTCGCCGAGTGGCATGGGGGCGGTGGAGCCGCCAACCGTCCCGGAGCGGAGGGCGCCGGCTGCGATCTCGGCGGCGGTCGGGCGAGCCTCGGGGTCCTTGGCGAGCATCTGGAGGAGGACTGCCTCGAAGGCACCCGCTAGTTCGGGGTGGGTTGTGCTCGGGGGCACCGGCTGGGCATCGACGTGCTGATACAGGATCGCTGCCGGATGTTCGCCCGAGAACGGCGGTTGACCGGTGACCAGCTCATACAGCACGCAGCCCAGTGCATAGACATCTGCAGGCTTACCCGCCTGCCCACCACGCGCCCGCTCCGGCGCCAGATACCGCGTGCTCCCGATGATCTGATTCGGTGCCGTGAGCGTAGTCGTGCCGTCACCCGCAAGGTGCGCGATCCCGAAGTCCGCCACCTTGACCATGCCGTCCTGCGTCAACAGCAGGTTGCCCGGCTTCACATCACGGTGTACGACGTTCTGCTGGTGCGCCGCGGCCAGACCTGCCGCGCTCTGCTCGACGATCTCGATCGCACGCTCTTTCGGCAGCATCCCCAACCGAGCGATCTCGTCAGCAACCGTGCGTCCCTCGACCAGCTCCATCACGAGGAAGAACTGATCGCCCTGCTGCCCGAAGTCGTACACGGCCACTACATGCGGATTGCTGAGCCTCGCTGCCGCGCGTGCCTCCCGGCGGAACCGCTCAGCGGCCCTCGGATCACTGTCGGACGGCAGCATCATCTTCAGCGCGACCGGCCGCTCCAGCTGTTCGTCGATGGCATGGAAAACCTCACCCATCCCGCCGCGTCCCAGGGAGTGGCCGACCCGATACCTCTCAGCAACAAGCACCCTGCCATCAGTACCCGACGACTCCAACCCCAACCAAATCCAGCCGGTGCCGCCAGCGAACTCTGGGTACCGGATCGGCCCCGAGTCTGAGGAGTGGCATGTTCGAAGGATTCACGCTGGACCACATCGATGTCGGCGAGGTCACCCTGCGAGTCCGGTACGCCGGCGCCGGGCCGGCCGTGGTGCTGCTGCACGGTCACCCGCGCACCCACACCACGTGGTACCAGGTGGCGCCGGAGCTCGCGAAGGATTTCACCGTGGTCTGCCCGGATCTGCGCGGCTACGGCCGGTCCGGCAAACCGACGACGGACGCCGAGCACACGCCGTACTCGAAGAAGGCAATGGCTGGAGATGTGGTTGCCCTGATGGATGCCCTCGGCCACGACTCGTACGCCGTCGTCGGCCACGACCGTGGCGCGCAGGTCGCCTACCGGACCGCGTTCGCCGCGCCGGACCAGGTCAGCAAGCTCGTCGTGATGGACGGCCTACCGACCGTCGAACACCTCGAACGGTGCAACACCAAGTTCGCCACCGAATGGTGGCACTGGTTCTTCCTGGCGCAGACCGAGAAGCCGGCCGAGCGGGTGATCTGCGCCGATCCCGAGACCTGGTACAACGCGTGGACCACCAACTCCCCCGCCCAGCTCGGCCCGGAGAACCACGCCGACTTCCTGGCCGCGATCCGCGACCCCGCCACCGTCCACGCGATGGTCGAGGACTACCGCGCCGGCCTCGGCATCGACCGCCGCGCCGACGAGGAAGACCGCGAGGCCGGCCGTCAGATCACCTGCCCGATGCTGCTCCTCTGGTCGACGAAGGACGACCTGGAGGACCTGTACGGCGACCCGCTGGCTGTCTGGCGCCCCTGGTGCCCGCACGTCGAAGGCCACGGCATCGACTCCACCCACCACATCGCCGAACAGGCCCCGGCCGAACTCGTCCAAAGCCTCCGCACCTTCCTCCTCTGACAACTCCGACACCGGAGGTCGTCGGACTGTTCGACCTGTCGCGGTCGTACTCTGGGCAGGTGCTGATGCTGGTGGGCGCCATCGTGGCCACGCTGATGACCCTGCTCTGGGTCGGGCGAGCAACGCGCGAGACACTCCGGTTGCGGGCGCTCCGGCGTACCGGCGTACGGGTCGAAGGTGAAGTGATCGACAACGAGGCAAGAAACAGGCCGTACTACGGCGGCGCTCTGCTCTACCCCGTCGTTCGCTACCAACTCGACGGCAAGATGCACCAGGGCACTGTGCGCAACTGGATCGGCAAAGTAGAGCTGGGCAGCGGTCTGCCTCTCCTGGTCGACCCCGACGACCCCTACCTCCCCGCCGCGGCAGACCGCGACAGCACCGTCCGTGGTCTCGCCGCCGGACTCATCACCCTCGTCCTGGCACTCCTCCTCACCTGGTGGGCCTACACCATCCGCTTCCACTGATGAATCCATTGCCACAAGCAACTGAACGGCTCGCTGGCTCAGCTGATCTGTAACGAAGACACGCGGTGAGTTGAGGAGAAGTACTCAACCGTTGCCGCCGTCCGCGTCCCTAGGGTGATCGGATGGAGACCTCAGCCAAGCGGATCGGTCGGATGATCGCGACAGTGCTGTGCTCATTCCTCGTCGCGCTCGGCGTCGGCGTGGTCGCGGCGCTGGTCGCGGACCGGACCCGGACCTGCTCCTCCAGTGAATGCGAGGACAGCTTGCCCGCGCTGGCGGTCTTGATGATCTCGCTGGCCGTCGTACCGGTGATCGTGCTGCCGATCGTGGCATCGCTCGCCCGGCTCGGCCTGGTCTTCGTTGCGGGCTCCACGGTCGCGCTCGCCCTCATCGGCATCGGCACCTTCGGCCTTGCGATGGGCTGGTACCTGGTCTTCTACCCGCTCGGCGTGGCCGTTCTGGTCGTGACGATCGTTCTCGCCAACCGGTCCGCCACGCCGTTCCCGAGGCACCGCAGCGTCGTGGTCGCCGTGCTGGGGTTCGCCCTCGTCTCCGCGGCGGCGATTCCGCTGATCGTGAAGGTCGACGACGTCCGCACCGAGCAACGCGCGATCACGAGGTTCGCCGAGAAGCCGCTGCAGCCGGAGTGGACCGACACCTGGCCGTTCAGTGTGAAGTCGACCGACGGCGAGCTCTTCTACATGGTGCTGCAGGCCCCTGACTCCAGGGGCGATCGCGTCGCCGACACCGAGGTGACGATCCGTCCAGGGAAACAGCCCGACGTGGATACTCCCTGCCGGATGTTCACCGACCTGGTCGCCGGAGGCGCACGAGGGTGCACCGAGATCCAGTCCCAGGTCTGGCGAGCTGACGACAACGAGGGCAAGCCGCACTTCTGGGTGCGTGGCGACGGGCAATGGGCGCACGTCACCTCGTCGAACTTTGTGGAGAACAAGGTCGTCCAGGACGAGCGGAACAGCCGGGCCGAGCAGGTCGCCCGGGAGTTGCGGCCGCGGTCGGCGTGGCGGCTGGGTGCGTCGGCGGCGGGCTGCGGGTTCTGTGGGTGGTTCGGCTGATCGGGGCTGCGGCTAGTGTCGGAGGATGAGCGAACTTGTGGTGGGTGCTCCGATCGTGGCCGTCGTCGTCTATCCCGACCGGGCTCGGGTGACGCGGCGGGGGCGGGTCAGCGTGCCTGCTGGGGACCAGACCGTGTACGTCGATGGGTTGCCGTTGGCCTTGCAGGAGGATTCTGTCCGAGTTGCCGGGCGTGGACCGGCGACGGTGCTCGGAGTGGACGTGGCTGTGCGGCATCATCCGCAGGCGCCCGATGAGACCGTGGCCGAGTTGGAGCGGCAGCGCCGGGAGGCTCAGGAGGAGGTGGCGAGTCTCGCCGACGCCGATGACGTTCAGGCGCAGCTCGACGTGTTCCTCGCTCAGCTGGGACGCCGGGCCGGTGGCAGTTTCGCCAAGTCGGTGGCGGCCGGCGAGACGAGCGCCGACCTGGGTGAATTCACCGAATCGCTGGCCAGCCGACTCACCGCCGTACGGACGAAGCGCCGGGAGCTGACCAGGCAGCAGGAAGAAGCCGAGGAGCGGCTCGCGGCAGCGGAGCGTCGGCTGGCCGCGGTGATGGAGCAGCGCAGTCCGGATCGTCGCTCGGTCGCGGTCGCGCTGGCCGTCGAATCCGAGGCAGAGGTGGAGATCGAGCTCTCGTACGTCGTAGCGGGTGCCTCCTGGTCGAGCACGTACGACGTGCGCCTCGCCGACGACCGGCTGACGCTGAGCTGGTTCGGCCTGATCACCCAGCACACCGGCGAGGACTGGCCCGAGTGCGAGCTCAAGCTCTCGACGGCCCGGCCCACGGTCAGCGCGAAGGTGCCCGAACTCGACCCCTGGTACCTCGACCGCCGACGTCCGCCGGTGCCGATGGCACCCGCTGCTGTCGCACTGAGCGCGGAGCGTGGGGCAGCCGGCGGAGGGCATCGTGCAAAGCGTTCTTTCGCCGACGTCGAAGCAATCGTCGAGCAAGGAATCACCGCTGCCACCTACACCCCGCCGCGACCGGTCGCCGTGCCGGCCGACGGCGCCGCACACCGCGCAACGATCGCGTCCCTGGATCTCGAGACCGAGCTGGACTACATCACCGCCCCGGTCCGCTCCGCCGACGTGCACCTGCGCGCGACCGTCGTGAACTCCAGCACGCACACGATGCCCGCTGGGCGAGCAGCCGTCTTCCACCAGGCGGACTTCGTCGGCTCGACCGGGCTGCCGCTCTGGGCTCCCGGCGAAGAGGTCGAGCTCGCCCTCGGCCTGGACGACCGGATCCGCGTCGAACGCGAGCTGGTACGCCGTACGGCGACCAAGGCGACGCTCGGATCGACCCGCCGCCGGGAGGTCGAGTACGAGACCAAGATCGAGAACCACACTCCTCGAGCAGCCCGGATCACCGTCCTCGATCAGTTGCCGGTGGCAAGGGATCACGAGATCACCGTCAAGCCGATCACCGCCTCGCCCGAGCCGAGCGAGACCACCGACCTCGGCGTCATCACCTGGAAGCTCGACCTGCCGCCCGGCGAGCAGACCACGGTCAAGCTCGCCTTCCGCGTCGAGACCTCGAAGTCGGTCGACTTGACCGGCTGGCGGGAGTAGCCAAGCGGCGCCCGGATCAAGTGACGACGCCCAACCAGGCGTTCAGTCGTTTGATGCTGTCCGGAATTGGGAGAGCGGTCCTACACTCCGGCGGATGACGTCCGTGCGCGTGGTGGGTGGGGGACTTGCGGGTGCGGCGACTGCGCACCTGCTGACGGCTGCGGGCTGTTCCGTGGAAGTGGTCGAGGGTGATGCGACCTGGGGTGGCCAGCTGCGAACCGCTTCGGCAGCAGGGATTCTCTACGAACCTGCCGGAGCACACATCTTCCACACCGCCGACGAAGAGGTGTGGGAGTTCGTCACCGGGCTGATCGGCATGCGGCCCTACCGCCATCTGGTGCGGACCGAAGTCTTCGGTACGACGCTCAGCTGGCCGCCCCAGTTGAGTGAGTTGCAGGAGCTGGCGCAGTGGCCGCAGATCAGCCATGAACTCGACATGCGTCCGGAGAAGCCGAGGGCCGACAACTTCGAGACCTGGTGTATCGACCTGATGGGCGAGACGCTCTATCGCGCATTCATCGAGGGCTACACCCGCAAACAATGGGGCACCTCCCCCAGCGAACTCTCGGCCACCTGGGCGCCCAAACGCATCGAGCTGCGCGACGACGACTACCGCTACCTGTTCCGCTCACCCCATCAGGGCTGGCCGGAAGGCGGCTACACCGGACTGGTGGACGCCCTGCTGAAGCCGGTGTCGGTGACACTCGGGCAGAAGGTTTCAGTGGTCGACTGGGACGACCTCTGCCGAGGGGTCGATGCCATCGTCCTGTCCTGTGCCCTGGACGAGTTCTTCGCCGCGGACCTAGGACCACTCCCCTGGCGCGGTGTCTCGCTGCAGAGCCGCTACGTGCCAGAAGCAGGCCACCTGCTTCCGTGCGGCGTACTGAACACCCCAGGTCCCGAGGTCCGCCACACCAGGATGATCGAGACCAAGTGGATGAGCGGCCAGACCCAGCGCGGCACAGTGGTGAGCTACGAGTACCCAGGTGCACCCGTGCGCCACTACCCCGTCGACGACGTGCTCAACGCCAACCGGCAACTACAGCGCCGCTACGAGAAGGAACTGATCGCACTCCCAGGCCCCCCGCGCTACACAGTCGGCCGGCTCGCGACGTACACCTACATCGACATGGACCAAGTGATCCGGCAGGCCATGAACACGACCCGCCGGATCCTCGCCGACCTCAGCGGCTCCTGAGCTGATCCAGCCAACGCTGCAAGGGCAGAAACAGGATCACCACTGCCACCACCAGGTGCACAAGACAGAACGCCAGGGCAACCAGTGGCGTCGGCGGACCGCCCACGAACACCTGGATGTGGGACGCCCAGAACAGCGTCTTCGGTCGGCCTTCCGGATAGGTGTCGAACCGCCAAGCAGTCAGGTCGTTCAGACCCGACACCATCACCAGTACGCCGGCCAGCCCGGCCTTCACCACCCGGACGGTCGTGGCGCCACCGAGCCGATAGGCGAACAGGACAGCCAGTACGACGAACGCCGACACGAACAGCTGGAACTGGTAGAGCTTCGGGAAGGCAGCGTCCTGATCCGGCGCCGCGCCGTACGCCATGATCCGGATGATGTAGCCGGTGTCGACGAATCCCATGAACACGACGATCGTCACCAGCACGAGCACCAGCCCGAGACGGGGGCGCCGCGGGAACCCGGCCACCGCGAAGACCGCGAACACCACCGGGCTGATCTTCAGCGGTACGTCGTACCAGTGGTCGATGTGCCGATCCGGTGGCAGCACCACCATGAACAGCAGCGCCGCGGCGCCGGCCAACCCGGCCGGCAGCACCCACCACCAGCGAGCCTGCCAGGACTGGCGGGCAGCAAGGTCAGAGGTCACTTCTCCACCCAGAACGGGCCGAGCGCCAGCGCGTCGAGATCGGTCTTCAGGAAGCAACGGATCGCGTCCCCGGGCGAGTTCACGATCGGCTCCTCGTTGTCGTTGAACGAGGTGTTCACCACCATCGGCACACCGGTGAGCTTAGCGAAGGCGCTGATCAGTTCGTAGTACGCCGGATTGTCGGCG
The DNA here is from genome assembly GCF_040613535.1 of Kribbella sp. NPDC006257. Classification (NCBI taxonomy): domain Bacteria; kingdom Bacillati; phylum Actinomycetota; class Actinomycetes; order Propionibacteriales; family Kribbellaceae; genus Kribbella; species Kribbella sp. NPDC006257. The sequence continues at coordinate 87,489 of NZ_JBEXSJ010000005.1, read as the reverse complement.
GCCGAAACCGTCTGCACCCGGGCAGTGCCGTCCTCGTGCGTGATCGCGGGGACCTGGTCGCGCTGGTGCTCCAGCACGTCGAAGACCAGCAGCATCACCGGCGACGGGTAGTCCGAGGCGAAGTACTCGCCCGACCGGTCGGCCAGGCAGGACGGCGCGAACGGACGGAACGGCTCGCGGTGCTTGATCTTCTCGTTCAGCCGGTCCTTGGTGTCCTTGCCGCGCGGATCGGCCAGGATCGACCGGTTCCCCAGCGCCCGCGGACCGCACTCCATCCGGCCCTGGAACCAGCCGACGATCTTGCCCTCGGCCAGCGCCGCCGCAGTGGTGTCGGTGATCCGTTCAGCCCGTTGGTAGCTGAGCCCTGACTCGATCAGCGCCTTCTCCAGCTCGTTCTCGGAGAAGCCGGGGCCGAGGAAGACCTGCTCGCCGCGCGGCCTGCCCAGACCGGCCTTGACGCTGACTGCCAGCGCTGCGCCCAAAGCGGCGCCGTCATCGGCTGCGGCAGGCTGCGCGTAGAAGTCCTCGAAGGGTGTCTCGAGCAACAACCGGCCGTTCATCACGCTGTTCAACGCCACGCCGCCCGCGGTCGACAGCGCGGTCGCACCGGTCTCCTGCTGGATCCAGCGAGCGACGTGCAGACCCGTCTCCTCGAGGACGACCTGGAGGCCGTAGGCGATGTCGGCGTACTTCTGTTCGACCGGTCCCTTACTGCGTTCGCGCGCCGGCCCGAAGGTGTCGATGAACTTCGGCGACACGACATGCTTGCCGGTCGCGTGATGCCGGAAGTAGCTCAGGTCGAGTTCGTAGTTGCCGTCCGGCAGCAACCGCACGAGCTTGCGCAGCTGGTCGAGGTAGGTCGGCTTCCCGTACGCCGCGAGGCCCATCACCTTGCCCTCGTCGCGGGTCGGATTGAAGCCGAGATAACCGGTCACGCACGCATAGTGGGCCCCGAGCGAATGCGGGAACTTGACCCGCCGCAGGTCGCGGATGGTGTCGCCCTCGCCGACCGCCAGGTACGTCGACGTACCGTCGCTGCCGATCCCGTCCCAGGTGATGATCGCCGACCGCTCGAACGGCGAGAGGTAGTGTGCACTGGCCGCGTGGGCCAGGTGATGGTCGATCAGGTGTGTTTTGAATTTCGTCGGACCGGTGTAGCCGAGCGCGTTCTTGAGAATCGACGGCAAAGTAAACGACCGCTTCAAATGCAGTAATAATGCCCCGCCGACGTGATAGTCGTCGGGGTGCTGCTGAACGCCCTGCTGGCGAACGGTGCTGACCAGGCTGCTGGCCTTCCCTGCGAAGATGCCACCGGTGTTCTGGAAGACCGACAGCGTCGCCGGCAGGTAGCGGACGAAGTGCGTGAGCGCGTGCCGCACCTCGCGCCGGCCCTGCCAGTAGTACGCAACGTGATCGACGTCCCCGAGCGTGATGCCGCCGATCTCCAAGCAGGCTTGGGCCGCGCGGGCCGGGAACGAACCGTCGTGCTTGACCCTGGTCAGCCGCTCCTCGTCGATGAACGCGACGATCTCGTCGTCCTTGACCAAGGCCGCGGCGGCGTCATGGACCTGACTCAGGCCTAGTACGTACATCTTCCACCCCTGTTCAGTCGCGCCCGTGTGCTGGTGTCGCAGGTCAGCATGCACCATTCCGGTCGAATAGTTGACGAATCAGGTTGACCAATTCCGGATTGTGGTTCACCGTTTATCGACGCCCGAGGATCGTCAAACACGTGTTTCGTCTGGGGGAATACATGTCGAAGCCGCCCGCTTCGCACGAGGTCACGCCCGGATCGCCGTTCGGATTGACCGTGGTCGTCCCCTGCCTGAACGAGGCGGACAACATCGAGGCCGCCTACGACGAGATCCGCGCCGAGCTCGGCGCGTACGACGAGTTGGAGATCCTCTTCGTCGACGACGGCAGCACCGACGCGACGCTGGCCAACATCCGCGCACTGGCCGAGCGAGACAAGGGCGTCTCGTACCTGTCGTTCACCCGCAACTTCGGTCTCGAAGCCGCCTTCTCAGCCGGTTACCGGTACGCCCGCAATCCGTGGCTGCTGCACCTCGACGCGGATCTGCAGTTCCCGCCGGCCGAAGCGCATCTGCTGATCGAGTGCGCCCGCACCGAGGGCATGGACGCGGTCTTCGGCATCCGCGTCGACCGCCAGGACCGCTTGGTCCGGCGGGCGGGGTCGGCGCTGCACGATCTGATCGCGCGTCGGGTCCTCGGCATCGAGATCCCGGCCGGCGGTAGCTCGTTCCGGCTGGTCCGCTCCGACCTGGCCCGCCGGATCGTCGACCTCGGCCTCGGAACCCCCTATTTCCTGGCCACTCTGCCGCGACTGACCCGGTCCTGGACCACCGTCCCCGTCCGGCACCAACCGCGCCGGTCGGGTGAGGCGAAGGTGACGGTCCGTGGGCTGGCCCGGCACGCGATCGAGTTGTTCGTCTCGTTCTCGACCCGGACGATCGCGCTCGCCGCGATGCTCTGCCTGCTGGCCGCGGTCGCCGCCGTCGGTGGCGCTGTCGCCGCCGCGATCCCCGGCGGCCTGCCCGTGACAGGTGTGCTGCTCGGACTCGCCGCGGCGGCCGGGCTGATCTCCCTGGCCGTGATCGCGCGCTACCTGGTCCACGTGGGTCGCGGCCAGCCACAGACTCCACAGTTCCTGATCCGGGAGACGAACCTCGTCGTGCGATCGACTGACCTGCTCGCAGCACTCCCGGCCCGAACGGCGGCCGGATGAGCAGCCTCGTCGTTCTCGGTGGCGCCGATGGCGCGATCACCACGCTGCAGGCGGCTTGCCGCGTCGGCCTGCGGACCGTCTGCGTGGACATGCGCGCGGACGCGCCCGCGATCCCGTACGCCGACGAGTTCCTCAACATCAGCACGCGCGACGTCGACCGGCTGGCCGCAGTACTATCGGCTCGCGACGACATCGCCGGTGTGGTCTCACCTGCCAGCGACGTCAACCTGCCGGCTCAATACGCTCTCACCGAACGGCTCGGTCTGCCCTCCGGACTGTCCCCTGGTGCGCTGAAAGCCTCGGTGGACAAGGGCTTCTTCCGCGCCATCTGCGATCAGCTCGGCATGCCCGGACCGCGCTTCGTCCAAGGCACGCCTGCCGAGGTGAAGGCTGCGACGGGTCTCGCCTACCCGTTGATCGTCAAACCGACCGACTCCAGCGGCGGTCGCGGGATCAGCGTCTGCCACTCCCCTGCCGACCTGGACGCCGCAGTGGACGAGGCGGTCGGACCGTCCGCGACAGGCATCGTGATCGCCGAGGAGTACCTGGCCGGCGATCACTACGCCGCCGAGGCAATCGTTGCCGACGGCAAGATTGTGCTGTTCGCACTGGGCAGCCGGATGCTGACTCCGGCGCCGCACTTCGTGACGCTGCAACACCAGATGCCGTCCGCGCCCGAGCTGACGGCCACGGTGCGTGCGATGCTCGACGAGGCCTGCACCGCGCTGGGCTACCACTGGGGTTCCCTGAACGCCGACGTCCTCGTCACCCCGGACGGCGACGTCGTCCTGATCGAGCTCGGTGCTCGACTGGGCGGCAACGGATCCGCGGAGTTGCTCGGGCTGGTCCACGGCATCGACGTGACCGAGATGTTCGTCCGGATGTCCGTCGGCGAAACCGTCGAACTGCAAGCCAAGGCCGGCGCCCACGCGCTTTTCCGCGCCTTCGGTGTCGACCGGCCCGGCAAGCTGGTCGCACTCCACGGCATGGAGGAGATCCGCGCGTTGCCGGAGGTGGTGGAGCTGGTGCTGGCCGCCTCACCAGGCGAGCACGTCGAGCCGTATCACCAGGCCGGCGCGAAGATCGGGTACGTCGTACTGTCGGCGGCCGACACCGATCGGCTGCACACTGCGCTGCATCTCGTCCAGGGTCTGCTGTACGCCCAAGTCACCGAGGTGCCGTGAGCGGCGGACTCGCAGTCGCGGTCCGCGAACTGGCTCGACTGCCGGAAGTCTGGCGAGCGCCGAAGAAGTCGTCGGCCGAGCTCGAACAGCGCGCACTGGCCGGCCTCAACGCAATGCTCGCCCATTGCCACCAACACATCCAGGCGTACGCGGGACCGGAGTACAAGGTGCCGTTGTCCTCGGTCGGCGAACTGGCTGCATTGCCCTTGCTGACCAAGCGGGACGTGCTGGACGCAGGCGTCGATTCATTCCGTACGCCGGGGTTGCCGAGCTCGCAGTATCGCGTCGACGTGACCAGTGGAACCACCGGGACCAAGCTGGAGGTCTGGCACGACGCTGATGCCTACGGGTATCACGGAGCGACGGTGTTGCGACGGTTCCTGTTGTCGGGTTATCGGCCGTGGTGGCGGATCGCGCACATCAAGCCCTTCCCGCGGCCGGTGCGCTGGTTCCAGCGGCTCGGGCTGTTTCCTCGCACTGTCGTCGGCGCGGGACAGTCCGACGAGGAGATCAAGAACCAGGTGCTGGCTGTGCGGCCGCAGTTGATCATGGGCTATCCGGTCGTACTGCGAGGGTTGCTGCGTTCACTGACGCCGGCTGAATCCGTCCGATTGAAGCGCACTTTGCGGATGGTGATGACTGATTCCGAGTTGCTGACGGATGAAGTCGCGGAGCTTCTCGCCGACGGGTTCGGCGTACCGGTGCTGGACGAGTATTCGGCGTACGAGGTGCTGACTGTCTCTAGTCAGTGCCGCGCCGGTGCGATGCATGTGGATGACGATCGGGTGTGGCTGGAGATCGTCGATGCCGACGGGCAGGCGGTGCCAGACGGCACGGAGGGCTCGGTCGTGGTGACGCACTATCGCGAGCGGGCTATGCCGTTGATCCGTTATGCGCTTGGGGATCGGGCCGTGTTGTTGCCGCCCGGTTGTGCATGTGGCTCGAATCTTCGGCGGATGAAGCTTGTGGACGGCCGGACGAACGACTTCGTGGTGCTGCCGGGTGGGCGGCGCGTCTACAGCGGGGTGTTCCTGTCGTTGGCGATGTTCACGCCGGGTGTTGCCGAGTGCATGGTTCGGCAGGACGAGGCCGGGGCGATCACGGTGCACTTGGTGCCTGATGTCGCGGCCGGCGTCGGCTTCGAGGAGGCCGTCGCGGAGTTCCGTCGGCGGTTCGGTGAGCTGGTCGATACTCCGGTGGAGCTGACCTTCGTGCAGACGGATCGGGTGGCGTTGACTCCTGGCGGCAAGGGCCGGTTCGTCGAGTCGGCGTACGGAGGATAGGTCGTGCTGATGCTGGCCGGTGTGCGGCAGTTGTCGGCCGGGTCGCGCATGGTGATGGCGCTGATCGGTGGACGGCTGGTGTACCGGCTTGCCCTTTATGCGGCGGGGCTGGGGTTGCTGGCCTTCTGGGGACCGACGGTGTTCGCCGGGTATGCGGGTGCGATCGGGGCAGTCGGGTGGCTGTTCGCGTTGACGTCCAGTGGGCCGGAGAAGGCTGCGCTCACGTTCATGCCGGTGGGCGGAGGGGCCGCGCTGGAGCGGCTCTTCATTCGCCTTGCCGTCACGCCTTTTGTGCTCTTGCTGATCGGGTGGCTGGTGACTGTGCTGGTTGCTCCTGCAGCCGGTATCCAGGTGGCGGCCGCGGCTCTGATGGCTGGCGTTGGGTGTAGTGCAGTACTGGTTGGGCTCTATCGCATTCACGGCCGGCCGATTGCCGACGTACTGGCATATCTTGCGATCGCCGCGTCGTACGGGCTGGTGCTGGCGCTGGCTGTGCTCGCTGGGTTGTCGGTGCACGGCGTACTGGCTGTGCTGATCGGTTGCCTGCTGCTCGTGGATGTCGTGCTGCTCGTCGGTCTGCTGCGGCGAGCGTCGCACGAGCGGCCTACACCGGCGGCGACCAAGGTGGCTCTGCAGGCTTCGGTAGTGCTTGGGGTCGGCGAACTGCTTGAGACTGCGGCGACCTCCGTGCTCTACGCGTTCCTGGCGATCGCTGGTGATGCTCGGGAGACGAGCTTCTTCTACGTCCTGATGATCATCGCGGGGAGTATGTCGGTTGGCTGGTCTTACCTGCTGCGACTAGCTCGGCCCCGGCTTGTGAGCTGGCTGGCTACTGCTTCTGAAGGCACCGGACGGGCGCTGGTCCATCGGATGGCTGCGTGGACCTGCGGACCTGGCGTTGTGCTGACTGTCGGTCTGGTGCTGGTGGTCGTTGCTTGGGGTTCCAGCAGACCTCTTGCGTTGGCAGCACTGGTGGTCGAGGTCCTGCTGTACTTCGCGATCACGGCGGCCGCCGTCGTACTGGAATCCGTGGACGCTCGTGGCCGGCATGGTTCCGCCGGGGGTGCGATCCTGCAATTCGCCGCAGTCGCAGTGGCCGCCTGGTGGTTCATCCCCGCCGCTGGTGCCGCTGGTGCTTTCGGCGCGCTCTGCATCGGGTGTCTGGTCAAGGCGGCCGTGTTGTACCGGATCTCAGCTGTGGTGGAGGACTGACATGGCGCGACGGCTGCCATCCGCTATCCCGATCGTGCCGGTCGCGGTCAACCTGGTCCGCGCCGCCACCCGGGACCGGCTAGCACCGGAGAAGATGGAGCAACTTCAGGCGCGGCTACTCCGGAAGCTCGTCACCCATGCCCACGCGACCGTGCCCTACTACCGCGAGACACTCGACCCCGACGTGGTCGCCACCTTCACCGGCCCCGCCGATCTCCACCGGCTGCCGATCCTTCCCCGGTCAGAGATTTCACTCCAGGGCGCAAGACTGCTCGCAGACGGATTCAGTCCGGCCAACACAAGGGAAGCACGATCCAGCGGTACGACGGGCAAGCCGGCCACCAGCTACTTCAGCGAGGGGGATCTCGGCTATCTGCGGGCCACCTACCTGTGGGACTTGCTCGCGACCGGGATGCGGCCGACCGACCGGATCGCCTATTTCCGGGTTGGTGGATTCCGGCGGCACCGGCTGGAGAAGCTCGGCCTGGCCCGCAACGTCCATGTCAACACCAGCCTCGGCCTCGACGAACAGGTCGAGGCCTTCCTCGCCGGGCGACCGAACTTCCTCTGCGGATTCCCGAACGCGATCGTCGCGGTGGTAGGCGAACTCAAGCGACGAGGCATCCGGCCCGATGACGTGCGCGGCGTGGTGTTCGCAGGCGAGAAGGTCACGCAGGCGGCACGCACCGAAGTGACGGAGTACTTCGGTGCGCGCGCCAACGAGGTCTACGCCTCCGTGGAGACCTACTCGATCGCGCGGAGCTGCCCTCGTGGCGCGCTCCATCTTCGATCCGGCGATGTCGCAGTCGAGGTGGAGCACGACGACGGCAGCGTCTCGCGCGCCACTGCCGGTGGTTTGCTGGAAGGCAACATCCTGGTTACCCGCCTTCATGCGGAGGCGATGCCGTTGCTGCGTTACCGGCTCGGCGACCGGGTATTGATCGGTCCCGACGACTGCGCCTGTACGACGTTCAGTACGCCGATCGTCCGGCAGGTGATCGGCCGCACGGTCGACCAACTGCAGACCGCTGACGGCCGTCTCCGGCACGGCGACTGGGTCGGCTCGATGATCATCCCGCTGCCCGGCATCCGGCAGTTCCAGCTGGTCCAGGCCGAACCGGGCAAGGTCGAGGTCCTGATCGTCCCCGCCACCACCCCGACCGACCTGGCCGAACGGGCCGCTGCCGCAATGGCCTCCACCCCCGACTTCGACATCACGGTCCGCTTGGTCGACACCATCCCCCCAGGCCCCAACGGCAAAATCAGAATGGTCCACTCCCTGCTGTGAAAGCACGCGCTCGGCTGCGGTGATGGCAGATCGGCAGTTGTTCGAGCGGGGGACCTACGATGGGCTTGTGGAATTGCTTGAGGTCGGCAACGGGCGGGTCGTTGAGTATCTGGTCGAGGGGCCTGCCGGCGGGCGGCCGCTGGTGATGCATCACGGGACGCCGGGTGCGGCGCTGATGCTGGAGCCGGTCGCGGAAGCGGCCGCTCGGCATGGGATGCGGTTCGTGACCCATAGCCGGCCTGGCTATGCCGGCAGTACTGCGCAGCCGGGTCGGCGGGTGGCTGATGTGGCCGGCGATGTGGCTGCGCTGCTCGACGCTGTCGGCGCGGACGACTTCGTGACGCTTGGTTGGTCAGGTGGTGGACCGCATGCACTCGCCACTGCCGTGTTGCTACCGGACAGGTGCCGGGCTGCGGCGATCCTGGCCGGCGTCGCGCCGTACGACGCCGACGGGCTCGACTGGATGGACGGCATGGGCGAGGAGAACGTCATCGAGTTCGGGGCTGCCGCGACCAGCCCGGAGGCGCTCGACAAGTTCCTCGCCGAGGCGAGTGCCGGGATGAGGGACGTCCAGCCGCGCGACCTGATCGCCGCTTTCGGCGATCTGCTGTCCGAGGTCGATCAGGCTGCTCTGCGTGACGGGCTCGCCGAGTACCTGGCTCCCTCCTGCCGTGCAGCCGTGTCCCGCGGGTACGACGGCTGGCGCGACGACGACCTCGCCTTCCTCGCCGACTGGGGCGTCGACCTGGCAAGCATCCGGATCCCGGTCTCCATCTGGCAGGGCGACCAGGACCGCATGGTCCCGTACGCCCATGGCCGCTGGCTCGGCGCCCACATCCCGCACGCCACCACCCACTTGGTGCCCGGCGAAGGCCACCTCTCCCTGATCACGAACATCGACACAATCGTCGCTGGGTTAGCTGAAGCCTAAGAAGCTCGGCTGCCGAGGCCGGCTTCGAAGGCGGTCAGGAGGTTTTGGCCGAGGGGCCAGGGGCCGAGGTCGCTGTCGGAGTTGATGTGGCCTTGGCGGCCGATCGTGATGAGTGGGATCTGCCATTCGCCGGCCATCCGGGTCGCGCCGTCGACCGAGCAATACGGGTCGTCCTCACTCGCGATCAGTACGGCGGGTAGGTCGATCTCTACCGGCTTCGGCTCGATGAAGCTCGCCAGCGTCTCCGCGGGAAAGGTCTCGGCCTGCTGATCCGGCGGCGCGACAAGGAAGACCCCGCGGACGCGATGGATGGAGGCGCGACCGGGTTCAGCGTTTGCGAGGGGGGCGGCGGCGTCCGGCGTACGGGTTAGCCAGTGAGCTACTGCGAAGCAGCCGAGGCTGTGGGCGATGAAGACCACGTCGTCGCCGGCCTTCTGTACGGCGCGGTCGAGCGCGGCGGTCCAGTCGTCGCGGTCGGGATGGGTCCAGGACGCCGGCTCGATGCGGGTCGCCTGCAGCCAGTCGGATTCCCAGACCGACTGCCAATGGGCGCCGTCGGATCCGTTCCAGCCGGGAACGATGATGTGATGCATCGCGAATGATCCTCCTCGGTCGAAGCAACTGCCATCCTGACGGAATCACTCGCGGAATCACGGCGTTGCTGATGAATTCAAAGCGATGCGCGGCGGAGAGGGCGGATCCATTGGACGAGATCGATCAGCAGATCCTGATGATCCTGCAGCAGGACGGCCGGCTGAGCGGAGCCGACATCGGCCGCCGGGTGAACCTGTCCCAACCAGCCGTCTCGGCCCGAATCCAACGGCTGGAGCGGTCCGGCGTGATCAAGGGCTACACAGCCGTCGTCGATCCCGCCCAGCTCGGCCTGAACATCCACGCCGTCGTCCGCCTCCGGACCAGCAACGCGAGGATCGGCGAGGCCCTCGAGCTCTTCGAGAAGCTCGACGAGATCACCGCGACGTACCGGCTGACCGGCGAGGACTGCTTCCTCCTCGATGTCCACACCGAAGATGCCGTAGCCCTAGAGCGGATTGTCGACGCGATCGGCCGGTTCGGTCCAGTCAGCACTTCTTTGGTGCTTCGCGACTATCCCAAGAAGCCGCTGGCTCAGCGCAACTCGAACCCCTGAGTCTGCAGCGCCGACCGGAGGTGTTCGCGACCTTTGAGTCCTTCAACGGTGCCGAAGCGGTGGGCAACTCGGTTGACCCAGCTGCTGGGGAGGCCGGCTGTTGCGTAGAAGGCGTTGAGTAGTTCCTCGTAGCTCTCGACGTGGGAGCTCTGCGGTTCCAGATCGTAGCGCTCGTGGTGCAGGACGGCTGCTTGCGGGAGCCTCGGCTTCACGGCTGTCTCGTCGAGGCGATCGGGGTAGCCGACGGTCAGGCCGAAGACCGGGAACACGTTGGCGGGAAGGCCTAGCTCGGCCGCGACCTCGAGCGGGCGGTTGCGGATGGCACCGACGAACACCGTGCCAAGACCGAGCGACTCCGCTGCCAACGACGCGTTCTGCGCCGCGAGGGCGACATCGATGAACGACAGCAGCGCCGCCTCGACGAATTCCGCTCCCTCAGCTGTCGCCGTACCGATCACCTGCCGCGCCCGGGCGAGATCCGCCAGCCAGACCAGGAACAACGGCGCCTCGCCGATGAACTCCTGTTCCCCCGCAAGCTCGGCCAACCGCGCGCGCCGCTCGTCATCCCGTACGGCGACCACGCTCCACAACTGCAGATTCCCCGAGGTAGGCGCCGACTGTGCCGCCGCGATCAGCGCCGCCAACGTCTCCTCGGACACCGGATCCGCCCGGTAACTCCGCACCGACCGATGCGCCAACTGCCGTTCGAGCACCTCACTCCACTGCTCCGGTACGCCGAACGCCGGGCCGGCTCCGTACCGCAGCCGATATGCCACCTCAGGGGATCCAGTCACACCATCAATCCTCCCCTATGTCTACTCCTTCACTAGACAATGTCCGCCATCTGGCCTTGCAGGTGGGGTTGGTCAGTAGCGGCCGAAGACGTATTGGGAAGGGGAGCTGGGGTCGGTGCCGCGCCAGAAGTCGGACCACAGGGTGCGGAACTCGTCGCGGGAGAGGTGGCCGTCGCCGTTGAGGTCGAGGTGCGGGAAGACGTCCTCGATGCCGTCGGACGTACCCTTCCAGGCGTACACGACCTGTTTGTGTTCCTCCAGGGCGATCCGGTCGTCGGCGTTCTCGTCGATCGCGTCGAACATGGCGTCCGCGGTCGCAGAGACGGCGTCGTCCATCGCCGGAAGCTGATCGACCACGACCATCAGCTGATCGAGCGACACCTGATCAGCCGCCGAGATCGTCGCCAGCGCGGACCACCAGCCCATCATGATCGCCCGCATCCGCTCGTAGTCCGCAGTCCCCCGTTGCCAGCCGCGCAGCCCGACCCACCGTTCGGTCAGCGACTCGAAATCGGACTCCTCCAGATACCCGTTGCCGTCCGCGTCCATCGCCTCGAACACCCCAGCGATCTTCCGACGCTGAAAATCAGTGGCCATTCGCTTCCCCCATCGCTCGAACACTCACAGTGACCGGCTCCAGTATGTGACGGAGGTAGCGCTTTGTCACCGGTTGACTCCAGACCGTCCCCATGCTCACGTGTCAGCGAAATGTCATCGCCGGTCCCGATACTCGGTTGCCGTGACCACTACGTTCGCGGCGGCCGCCGCAGGACTCTTCCTGATCCGGCTCGTCCTGTTCGCCGCCCTCCACCTGGTGCGTAGCGACTACAACCTCGTCGAGCATGCGGTGAGCGACTACGCCGTCGGACCGACCCGCCGGTTGTCGTCCGCAATGACCTGGGTGACCGCCGCCGGCTGGGCTTGTCTCGCGGTCGCGGTGTGGTCGAGCGACTGGGACAACCACGCCTCGGTCGGTGTCTGGCTGGCAATCCTCGCCGTCCTCTTCGTCGCCCTCCCCATCGTCCCCACCGATCTCGAAGGCGCACGCCGTACGACGATCGGCCGTCTCCACTACCTCCTGGCGATCGCCTGGTTCGCCATCAGCTACACCCTGACCGGCACCTTCCACGACCATCTCCACAACACCGCCCTGAACGTACTCCGGTGGGTGGCGGTGATCTCGCTCGCAGCCCTGGTCATCGCCCTCGCAGTCCGCCCGCTCCGCCCCAAGTTCTTCGGCATCTCCGAGCGAGTCTTCATCCTCGCGATCAACCTCTTCTACTTGATCGCCGCCGCAATGCTGATCTCAGGCTGAGGGTGGGCTGGGGAGTTTGACGGTGACTCGGAGGCCGCCGGTGGGGCGGGGGCTGAGGGTCAGGGTGCCGCTGTGGGCGTGGGTGATGCTTTTGACGATGGCCAGGCCGAGGCCTATGCCGGCCTGGTCGGTGTGGATGCGGCCGGTGCTGCGCTGGAACGGCTCGGTGAGGGTCGAGACCAGCTGGGGGGTGAGTTGCTCGCCGGTGTTCTCGACCACCAGTACGGCGGTCCTCGGCTGAACGCTGGTCGACACCCAGACGGTGCCGTCGGCGGGCAGGTTGTGGACGATCGCGTTGTGAACAAGGTTGGTGGTCAGCTGAAGCAGAAGCGTCTTCGAGCCGTTCGCGATGGCCGGGCCGCCGGACGTCTCGAGCGTGACACCGTTCTTCTCGGCTAGCGGAAGAAGAGTTTCGGTGGCTTCTTCCACCGCGAGGGACAGGTCGACAGGCGCCGGCGTGAAGGACCGTTGGTTGGCGCGGCTGAGCATCAGCAGCGCCTCGGTGAGATCGATCGCCCGGGTGTTGACGTACTGCAGCCGGTCGACGAGCTCACGCTGATCACGGCTCGGGTCCTTGCGCGCCACATCCAGCAGGGTCTGCGTGATCGCGAGCGGGGTCCGCAGTTCGTGCGAGGCGTTCGCCGCAAATCTCTGTTGTTCGGCGTCGTGAGCTTCGAGGCGCTCGAGCATGGCGTCGAAGCTGTCGGCGAGTTCCCGGAACTCGTCCTGGCGACCTTCCAGCTGCACGCGGTGCGAGAGCGATCCGCCCGTTGCCAGCCGGGCGGCGTTGGTGATCCGGGTCAGCGGCGAGAGCATGCTGCCGGCCAGCAGCCAGCCGCCCACGAGCCCGAGGAACAGCAGGCACGCCAATGCGACGCCTGCCTTCGGAAGGAAGGCCGCCACCAACGCGGCACGGTCGGGAACGTGCATCGGCCCGGGTTGCCCGGGCCCAGGACCACCACGAACGTTGGGTTGCGAGTCGATGATCACGGCAGGCACGTAGCGCAGCAGGAACACCCAGACGACCAGCAATAGCCCGGCCCCGGCGAGCATGACGACCGCCGCATAGCTCAACGCGAGCTTGAGGCGGACACTCAGACCCGGCTCTCTATCCACGCTCAGTGTCCCCACCGGTGTCGATGCGATAGCCGACGCCCTTCACGGTCGAGATGATCTCGGGTTCGCCGAGCCGCTTGCGCAGTGACGAGACCGTGATGCGCGCGGCGTTCGTGAACGGGTCCGCATTCTCGTCCCACGCCTGCGCCAGCAGATCCTCGGCACTGACCACACCGCCTTCAGCAGCAACAAGCACTTCCAGTACGGCGAACTGCTTGCGCGTCAACGCGACATAGCGACCATCCCGATAGACCTCGCGGCGGAACGGGTCCACCTTCAGCCCGGCGATCTCGCGGACCGGCGGCCGGTTGTGCACCCGCCTGCGGTCGAGCGCGCGCAACCGTAGTACCAGCTCTCGGAGGGCGAACGGCTTGGTGAGGTAGTCATCGGCGCCGAGTTCGAACCCGGAGGCCTTGTCGTCCAGGCGATCGGCCGCGGTGAGCATCAGGATCGGCATACCGCTGCCGGAGGCAACGATCCGCTTGGCGATCTCGTCGCCGGACGGGCCCGGGATGTCGCGGTCCAGAACGGCGATGTCATAGGTGTTGACGGCAAGCAGTTCCAGCGCGGTGTCGCCGTCACCGGCGATGTCGGCAGCGATCGCCTCCAGGCGCAGACCGTCGCGAATGGCCTCGGCCATCACGGGTTCGTCCTCGACGATGAGTACACGCACACCACAGATGCTACGAGGCGTTGCTTATCGCCTGCATATCAAAAGGCTCATACGCCCCGGCAACACCGATCTTCTTTGACTGGAGGCATGTCCTCCAGTGCACCGGTCCAGCCAACGCGCCGCCGGACCAGAATGACTCTCCGGGTGGCCTTCGTCGCCGCCAACCTGGTGCTTCTCGGCATCTTCGTCCAGCAGTCCTTGTCATCCTCCTTCTCCCCCAGCGACTCTCATCGCGAACTGGGCGAGGCGGCCGGATACGTTCCGGACGGTGTGACGGTCTTCGACGACATCCCGGCCGTGACCAAACTCGATCCCGGTCTGCGTTCCGCACTGCGGAAAGCCGCGACGGCCGCGGGCCACGAAGGAATCGAGTTCTACGTCAACAGCGGCTGGCGTTCCCCGGAGTACCAGGCGCAACTGCTGAAGGATGCGGTCGCGCAGTACGGCTCGGAGAAGGAGGCTGCCCGTTGGGTGGCCACTCCTGAGACCTCGCCGCACGTGAGCGGGAGGGCGATCGACATCGGACGCTCCGATGCCACCACGTGGCTGTCGAGGCATGGCGCGGCGTACGGGCTCTGCCAGATCTACGACAACGAACCCTGGCACTACGAACTGCGTCCGGCTGCGGCCGAGCGCGGGTGTCCGCAGCGGTACGCCGATCCGGCGCACGACCCGCGGACCCAGGTTACCGGAAAGTAAGTTGTACTCGGCTTATCAAAAACCTCATACGAACCGGCAACCCCGGAACGCCTTGACTCGACAGCATGAACTCCAGCGAACCAGCAACAACCGTGGCGCGCCGGGTAGCTTCTGCCCCACTGCCGGCGGCACCAGCGGCCCCTGCGGCGAAGGCAGTGCCGCCGATGGGTATCACGATCTTCGGGTGCGGAGCCGACGAAGCCGCGCTGTTCCGCGAACTGGCGCCCCGGTTCGGCGTCGTACCGACCATCACCACGGCGGCCGTCTCCGAGGCCAACTGTGAACTTGCCTTCGGCAACCGATGCATCAGCGTCGGCCACCGGACCCCGATCAGCAACCCGACCCTGCTCGCGCTCAGCCGGGCCGGCGTGACCTACATCTCGACCAGGAGCATCGGTTACAACCACCTCGATGTCGCGTACGCCGAACAGGTCGGCCTCGAGGTCGGGAACGTCGCCTACTCGCCGGACAGCGTGGCCGACTACACCCTGATGCTGATCTTGATGGCGATCCGCCATGCGAAAAGCATTGTCCGCCAGACGGATCTACACGACTACCGGCTGAATGATGCCCGCGGCAAAGAACTCCGCGACCTCACCGTCGGCGTGATCGGCACCGGCCGGATCGGTACTGCGGTCCTCCACCGGCTCCGCGGCTTCGGCTGCCGGACGCTCGCGTACGACGTACGCCCGGAAGCCGTCGCGCAGTACGTCCCACTGGACGAATTGCTGCAGGACAGCGACATCGTCACCCTGCACACCCCGCTCGACCCGCGGACCCACCACTTGCTGAACCGGCAACGCATCGAGCAGCTGAAGCCCGGCGCGATCGTCGTCAACACCGGGCGCGGCGCACTCATCGACACGCCCGCGTTGCTCGAAGCAGTGGAAAGCGAGCGGCTCGGCGGAGCAGCCCTCGACGTCCTGGAAGGCGAAGACGGCATCTTCTACACCGACTGCCGCGACACCGCCATCCAGAACGAACCGCTCCTGCGCCTGCAGAAACACCCCAACGTGCTGATCAGTCCGCACACCGCCTATTACACGGACCGCGCACTCCGCGACACCGTGCAGAACTCCATCCTCAACTGCCTGAACTTCGAAAGCAGGAAGCAGCATGGCTAAGGTCAAAATCGGCATCCTCTTCGGCGGCCAATGCGAAGAGCACCCGGTCTCCGTCAAGTCCGCACTGGAGGTTGCGCGGAATCTCGATTCCGAGAAGTACGAGCCCTACTACGTCGGGATCACCAAGAACGGCGTCTGGAAGCTCTGCGACGCCCCGGGGGCGAACTGGGAGACCGGCAACTGCAAGCCGGCCGTACTGTCACCGGATCGCGGCGTCCACGGTTTGCTGGTGCTCGATCAGGGCCGGTACGAAACGATCGAACTCGATCTGGTGCTGCCTGTTCTCCATGGCAAGTACGGCGAGGACGGTGCCATCCAGGGTTTGCTGGAACTCTCCGGCATTCCCTATGCAGGCTGTGGAATCCCGGCCTCGGCGTTGTGCATCGACAAGGCCCTTACCTATCTCGTGGTGGGCGCCGCGGGCATCGCCACGCCGAAGTTCTGGATCGCCACACCGGACGACAAGGTCGACGCCGACGACCTCCCCTACCCGGTCTTCGTCAAACCGGCCCGCTCCGGTTCGTCGTTCGGCGTACGGAAGGTGGAACACTCCGGTGAGTTGGAGAGCGCGATCGAGACGGCCCAGCAGTACGACTCGAAGGTGCTGATCGAGGAAGCCGTGGTCGGCAGCGAGATCGGTTGCGCCATCCTGGGCAACGACCTGGATCTGATCGCCGGCGAGGTGGACCGGATCGCGCTGACCGGCGGCTTCTTCCGGATCCATCAGGAGGACTCGCCGGAGACCGGTTCCGAGAACTCCTCGTTCATCGTGCCCGCGGACATCCCGGCCGAGTCGCGTTCACTGGTCCGGGAGACCGCGAAGACGATCTATCGAGCGCTCGGCTGCACCGGGCTCGCCCGGGTCGACCTGTTCCTCACCGACGACGGGAAGGTGATCCTCAACGAGGTCAACACGCTGCCCGGGCTCACGTCGTACAGCCGCTATCCACGGATGATGGCGGCGGCCGGGCTCTCGCTGGGCGAAGTGATCGACCGGGTGGTGTCGCTGACCTTGACCGGGCGGATCCGATGAAGACCGACTTCGTCTTCGTCGACGAGGTGGCAAGCGGGATCCGCTGGGATGCCAAGTACGCCACCTGGGACAACTTCACCGGCAAACCGGTCGACGGCTATCTGGCCAACCGGATCGTCGGTACGACGGCGCTCTGTACTGCGCTGGCACGGGCTCGTGAGAAGGCCGGGCTGCTCGGATTCGGTCTGCTCCTGTGGGACGGCTACCGTCCGCAGCGCGCGGTCGACCGGTTCGTGCGCTGGTCGGAAGAGCCGGAGGACTGCCGGACGAAGCCGCGGTACTACCCGAACATCGACCGGACGGAGATGTTCTCGAGAGGCTACGTCTCGACCAGATCCGGCCACAGCCGGGGCAGCACCGTCGACCTGACGCTCTTTCACCTGGCGACCGGCGAACTCGCTCAGATGGGTGGTGACCACGACCTGATGGATCCCGTCTCCCACCACGGCGCGACCGGCATCAGCCCGGTGGAGGCGAGAAACCGCGATCACCTCCGCAAGATCATGGAGGCTTGCGGTTTCAGCGCCTACGAGCGCGAGTGGTGGCACTACACCCTGCGCGACGAGCCCTACCCGGACACCTACTTCGACTTCCCCATCACCTGACTCCAAGCCACTGCTCCGCGCCGTACTCCTCGAAACGCTTCACCTCGGCGAACGCGAGCTTCGCGGCGACGCGCATCGACTGGTCGTTGGCGGTCTGAGTACAGAGCACCACCGACTCACCCGGAAACACACCGGCGAACCAGTCGAGCGCCGCCGCGCACGCCTCAGCGGCGTACCCGAACCCCCAGGCCTGCGGCAGGAACATGTAGCCGAGTTCGATGTCAGGCCCGACTTGGTGGGGGTGCTCCGCGCCGAGCTGGTCGAGCATCACGATGCCGATCATCGCGCCGTCGAGATCGACCAGGAAGAGGCCGGGCCGCCGGTTCGGTACCTCGGGGATCGTCTGTTCGAGCTCCTCGCGCGGCCGGGCGCCGCCGAGGTAGGTGCCGACTTCGGGGGAAGCGAAGAGGTCGATGATTCCTGCCCGATCGCGCAGCTCGGGCTCCCGTAGTACGAGGCGGTCGGTCCTGATCGCGGCGGGCGGCCAGACGGATTCGAGCTCAGGCATGCTCTGGAACCTACCGGCCTGGTCCTGTGAGCAGACGGCAGCGTCGGTGCGGAATGTGCTCGTGCGGGACCCGGAGTGGAGCGTAATGTCGGCTGCGACGAGATGCCTGCCGAGGGGGAAACCTTGAGCCAGCCAGCTGCACCAACAGAATATCCGGATGAGATCGACGGCGCCGTATTGAAGATCGCCGGCGTCGTGGTCCTCGGGGCGATCATGTCGATCCTCGACATCACCGTGGTCAACGTCGCCCTGCCGACCTTCCAGGACGAGTTCGGTTCCGCCGACAGTCCGATCGCCTACTCTCACGTCGCTTGGACCGTCACGGCGTACACGCTCGCGCTCGCGACCGTGATCCCGCTGACCGGCTGGGCCGCCGACCGGTTCGGCACCAAGCGGCTCTACATGACCGCGATCTTCCTGTT
This sequence comes from Kribbella sp. NPDC006257, assembly GCF_040613535.1. Taxonomy (NCBI): domain Bacteria; kingdom Bacillati; phylum Actinomycetota; class Actinomycetes; order Propionibacteriales; family Kribbellaceae; genus Kribbella; species Kribbella sp. NPDC006257. The sequence continues at coordinate 69,409 of NZ_JBEXSJ010000005.1, read as the reverse complement.
CACCGCCGGCTCCGCGCTCTGCGCGACCGCGACCAGCATCGACATGCTGATCGGCTTCCGGGTCCTGCAGGGCCTGGGCGGCGGCATGCTGATGCCACTCGGCATGACGATCATGACCCGGGCCGCGGGACCGAAGCGGATGGGCCGGCTGATGGCGATCCTCGGCGTACCGATGCTGCTCGGGCCGATCCTCGGACCGATCCTCGGCGGCTGGCTGATCCAGGTCGCTAGCTGGCACTGGATCTTCCTGATCAACCTGCCGCTCGGCATCGCCGCGCTGATCTACGCCTACTTCGCGCTGCCCCCCGACACGGCCCACCGGTCGGAGTCGCTCGACCTGCTGGGCGTGGTGCTGATGTCCCCCGGACTCGCACTGTTCCTGTTCGGCGTCTCCTCGCTCCCGGCCGAGGGCGGTGACTTCGGCGCCCCGCGGGTCTGGGTGTCGATGCTGATCGGCGTACTGCTGATGGGTGCCTTCGTCTGGCACTCGTTCCGTCCGGAGCACCCGCTGCTCGACCTGCGGCTGTTCCGCGACCGCAACCTGACCGTCTCGATCGTGACGATGTTCCTGTTCGCGGCGGCGTTCTTCGGTGGGCTGCTGCTGGTGCCGACCTACTTCCAGCAGATCCGTGGTGAGTCCACGCTGCACGCCGGACTCCTCGTGGCGCCGCAGGGCCTCGGTGCGATGGTGACGATGCCGATCGCCGGCCGGCTGGTCGACAAGATCCCGGTCGGCCGGATCATCCCGGTCGGGCTGGCGCTGATCATCGTCGGGATGTTCGGGCTCACCCAGATCACCGAGAACACGTCGTACGGGCTGATCATCGTGATGCTGGTCGTGATGGGCTTCGGCATGGGCGCGACGATGATGCCGCTGTTCACGACAGCGCTGCGGACCCTGTCGGGGGCGCAGATCGCGCGCGGATCGACGCTGCTCAACATCACCCAGCAGATCGCCTCGTCGGTCGGCGTGGCGACGATGTCGGTCATCCTGACCAACCAGCTCAACGACTCGCCGATCGTCCCCGGAACCGACCAGATCCCGGCACTCGGCGGCGGACTCCGCGAGACCCAGGCAGCGATCATCTCCAACACCCGCCCGGATACGGTCGCCCAGCTCCATCTCGATCCGGCAGCGATCGCCCGAGGCCTGGCCGACGCCGCCTCGTCCTTCGCCCACACCTACTGGGTGGCGTGGTCGTTGGTCGTCCTCACCGTGATCCCGGCCCTGATGCTTCCCCGCAAGGTCTCCCAGTCAAACCTCGCCGGCGAAGACGGCCCACCCATCGTCGTCCACTGAAAGTCGTCCACCAACAACGGAGCTCCGGTACGGCGTACGTCGTATCGGAGCTCCCTTTTTTGTCGGCCTCACCCCCGGAAGTGCTCCTGGTGGGCGGTCTCCGCTGCGGAATTGTGCTGGTCGAGCCGGTGGGTATCAAGGGCGCCTCCGGCGTCCCTCCGGGATCTTCGACCCTTGACACCCACCACCTCGACCAGGGAAGTACCCAGCTACGCGAATCCCGCCAGACGCGTGAGCCCGAGGAGCGTCGATCGCCGAAGCCGCCCAGGTGCTGGCTGCGTCGCCGGCCCCGGCCGCATCGAACGCGAGGGTCCGTGCTGCAGACCGACAGAACCACACCGCCGTACGACGTGGCCGCCTCCACCACCACCGAATGCTCACCGCACCCAGACCACACCCGACGAACCAACCTCACCCTCCAACCTCCAGCCGACTCACCCCGCCCGATCCCACCCGCACCGGCCGGCCGACTCCACCCGCACCACCCGATCCGCTCCACCCGACCGGCTCCCCCCACCCCGGTTGCGACCGGCTCCACCCGCACCACCCGCACCACCCGACCGGCTCCCCCCACCCCGGTTGCGACCGGCTCTGCCCGCACCCTCGACCGGCTCCACCCACCCGCTGAATCGCCCCCGCACCGGCTGGTCGGTCCGCGACCGGCGAAACCGGCGCGCAGGACGAAACGACCGCCGCACCCCTCACCTTGGCCAGCCCCGCGACCGTCGACACCACTTTGCCGGAACCAGTCCGGCGGCGACCGAGCACATCCTTGCCAGCCAGCGAGTCCGAGCGAGCATCCAGTCCTGGACGACCGTGTGGACCAGCGAAGAAGCGGCATCGCTCCGCCTATCGGGGTTCACCCCCTGCAATGGAAGGGGGTTGAGCACCACAAGAGGAGCGGAGCACACCGAGAGCGAAGTGAACCCGGGCGGAGTGTAGGGAACTCGGCCGGCGTGACGGGCAGCCGGAGTGTAGGAAACCCGGCCGGCGTGACGGGGCAGCCGAAGCGAAGGAAACCCGGCCGGCGTGACGGGGCAGCCGAAGCGAAGGAAACCCGGCCGGCGTGACGGGGCAGCCGAAGCGAAGGGAACTCGGCCGGCGTGACGGGCAGCCGGAATGACGGGAGCCGGCGGCTGGATCCCACCATCACCGAGGTACAGGGACGGGGCGAGTGCGTCGGCATCGATCGCGCGGGCACCATCACCGGCGTACCGATGGACAGGAGGTATCGGGGTCGGGAGGGCGGGGGCACGCTCAAGTCGGGTCGGGCGGAGGGGGAAATGGTGGATACCTCCTGTCCGTCGGTACGGCAGGCGGCGCGTTTCTGCGTGAAGTGGTTCGGTTCGGGGGTGGGCAGTCAGTTCCGGGCAGGGTGAGGCGCGGGACAGTACGCCAGCCAGGAAGTGGTCCGGGACGGGGCACGGATGGCGCGGAAAGGGTGACCGAGGTCGTTGGGTGGAAAGAAAACAATCGGCATTTCCAAATTTGTTACCAGTTAAGGGGTCGGGTGGGGTGACGAGGTTTTGCGGTGACGTCGGTTGGGGATCGCTCGGTGGTGGTTGAGCAGCTTCGCTTGCATGGGGAGGGGGTTAGTTCGTACGTCGAGATCTCGTGGGCGCTGGCTGCTGCTGGGGTTGCGAAGTGGAGCTTCGATGCGGAGCGGCTGGGCATCACGTATTACGACTCGGCGGGGCTGGTTTTGGTCTCGGAGGCTGTCGGTTGATCCCTGTAGGGTCCTGAGCGTGGACGTTGGGGAGCGGATTCAGGAACTTGCCGGGCGGATCGTGGAGCTGCGCGATGCGTATTACCGGGGTGCGCCGGTGGTCGCCGACGCGGAGTACGACGTGGTCGAGGACGAGCTGCGGGCGCTGATCGAGGCGAACCCGGAGCTGGCGCCCGATCCGAATCCGCTCGACCAGGTGGGCGCGCCCGCAGTACTGCATGCGCCGGTCCGGCACTCGCGGCCGATGTTGTCGCTGGAGAAGGCGACCAAGCCCGAGCAGGTGGAGGCGTTCTTCGCGCGCTTCCCGGGTCAGTCGGTCGTCGTCATGCCGAAGCTGGACGGGTTGTCGCTGGCGCTCGTCTACGAGAACGGGAAGCTCGCCCGGGCGATCACCCGCGGCGACGGTACGACGGGCGACGACGTGACCCCGCTAGTCCGGGCGCTCGCCGACGGGGTCCCCGAGCGCCTCGACGTACAGGGCCGGATCGAGGTGCGCGGCGAGGCGGTCATGTTGCGCTCCACCTTCGCCGCCTACAACAAGGCGCACCCGGACAAGCCGCTGATCAACCCGCGGAACGCCGCGGCCGGCACGCTCCGGGCGAAGGACCCGGCGACCGTTGCCGAGCGGCGTCTGCAGTTCCTCGCGTTCGACCTGCTGAGCGAGCCCGACAACACCGACGCCGATCTCGAGAGCGCGCTGCGCACGATGGGGTTCACCGGGGCCGACATGCGGCACTGTGACGACGCCGCCGCGGCGCAGGACGTCATCACGACGATCGAGCAGCAGCGCAACGAGCTGGACTACGACCTGGACGGCGCCGTACTACGGCTCGCCGACCGGGACGCCTTCGCCGCGGCCGGCACGCGATCCAGTTCGCCGCGCGGCGCGCTGGCCTTCAAGTTCGCCGCCGAGGAGAAGACCACCGTGCTCCTGGACGTGGTCTGGGACGTCGGCAAAACCGGCAAGATCGCGCCGGTCGCCTGGCTCGAGCCGGTGTTCGTCGGCGGTACGACGGTCACCCGCGCGACGCTGGCCAACCAGGAAGTGATCCGCGCCCGCGGCATCAAGATCGGCGACACGGTGCTGGTACGCCGGGCGGGCGACGTGATTCCCTTCGTGGCCGGCGTACTGGACGCCTCCAAGCGCACCGGCGCCGAGCAGGACATCGTGCCGCCGACCGTCTGTCCGTCTTGTGCGCAGGAGCTGACCGAGCAGGGCAACAGCCGCGAACTGTTCTGCACCAATGTCGCCTGCCCCGCGCAGACGGTACGCCGGTTGATCCACTGGGCCTCCCGAGCCGCCGCGGACATCGACGCGATCGGTGGCGTCTGGATCGAGCGGCTCGCCGAGGCGGGGATCCTCGAACACCCGTCGGACTTCTACCAGCTGACCAAGGAGAAACTGCTGGAGTTCGACCGGATCGGCGAGGTCTCGGCCGCGCGGATGATCGACTCCATCGACGCCAGTCGCCAGGTCGGGCTGCGCCGGGCGATGATCGGCCTCGCGATCCCGATGGCGTCCGAAGGGACCGCGACCAGGGTCTGCCGGGCGGGCTTCGGTTCGCTGGAAGAGGTCGCCGATGCGGGGGTCGACGGTCTGGTCGCCGTGGAAGACATCGGCCCGAAGGTCGCGGCGTCGCTGATCGAGCACCTCAACCGGCTCCGGCCTGAACTCGAGCGCCTCCGCGCAGCCGGCGTATCGCTCGACGTCCGCGACGAAGACCTGCCTCCAGTCGTCGTGGCCGGTGCCCCGCTGGCCGGCAAGACGGTGGTCGTCACCGGCTCGATCAGCGACCCACGTTCCGGCGAAAAGGTCACCCGCCCAGCTTTCCAGCGCCTGTGCGAGAAGGCCGGCGCGACCATCGCCTCGTCCGTCTCCGCCAGCACCGACTACCTCATCACCGGTGCCGACGTAGGCGCCGCCAAACTCACCAAGGCTGAAAAGCTGGGCGTCGAGGTCGTCGACCAATCCGAGATCTGGCAACAACTCCAAGCCGCCGACCTCCTCCCCCGCTAGTGTCCTGAGTCCTCTCCCAACTCCGTAAAGAGAGTGAGCTGGATGCCGCCGGGGGTTTCCAGGCGGGCGTTGAGGGAGTTCCAGGGGGTGCGGGTGGGTGGGGCGATGACGGTGGCGCCGGCTTCGGCGAGTTGGGTGGTGACGGCGGCGGAGTCGTCGACCTCCAGCGCGACGCGGAACTTGCCGGCGACTCGCCGGCCGACCTCGACACGGTCGATGAAGTCGGCCTGGTTCGGGTCGGCGATCTCCAGGGTTGCCCGGCCGGCCTCCAGAATCATCACCCGGCCGTCCTCGGACGAGTACGACTCGCGTTCGGTCAGGCCGAGCACGTCGCGATAGAACGCCACCGCGTCGTCGTAGTCCGGGGCGGTGACCACCAACCGCAGTTCCTTCACACCCATCTGCGAACCTCCAAAATCTGAGTCAGAGGACCTAAGTCTGCCTGCCCGAAGAGGCACGAGTTGTGGTCGTCCGGACCAGCATCAACCATCCGCCCGATCACGCCAGGCAAACTCGGTGCCAACCGACTCTGGGGGAATCGATGGAGACCTACGCGACGCTTGCCGACCGCTACGACCAGTGGAATCTCACCATCGCCGGTCAGTTCCAGAAGCAGGCGATCCTGGCGGAGGTCCGAGATCTCACCGGTCGCACGGTTCTCGACGTCGGCTGCGGGACGGGGTTCTACAGTCGCCTGTTTGCCAAGCAGGGCGCGGCACGGGTCGTCGGCGTCGACCTGTCAGAAGAGATGATCGCGGTCGCGAAGACGGTCCCGGACGAGATCGAGTACCTCGTCGGCGACGCGATCCTCGGCGCCCAGGGCGGCCGGTTCGACCTGGTCGCGTCGGTCTGGCTGATCAATCACGCCGAGACCCGGACCGAACTCGAAGCAATGCTCAACGGATTCGCCGCAGCCGGTGACGATCTGCTCCTGGTGACGACGAACGCCGACGCCGACTGGGATTTCCTCGGCAGCGACGCGCAACAGTTCGGCGTACGGCAGCAACCCAACGGTCCCGCCGTCGACGGTCGTCTCCCCTATGTCGCCAACATCTACTACGAAGGCGAGAGCTTCAGCTTCCAGTCCGGCAGCTGGTCCCTCGAGGTCCTCACCGACGCCCTGCACGCCGCCGGCTATCGATCCGTACGCCGTATCGCCCCCACCGGCGACGCCCCCACCGACCTGCTCGCGATGCCACCGTTCATGATCCTCCGCGCAAACACTAAGTGGTCGGCGCCGGAAGTCCTTCGGGGGTTGACGTGAGGTCAGGCGGAGGCGGCTTGAAGAAGGGCTTCGGCTGCGGTGGTGCGGGCGTAGAGGACGGAGCGGCCGGCACGGTGGGCGCTGACCAGGCCCGCGTTGCGTAGCGCGGTGAGGTATTGGGATACCCCTGAGGGGGAGAGTCCGGTGCGGTAGGCCAGCTGGGTGGTGGAGGCCGGGATCTCCAACTCGGTCAGCAGCAGGGTCCGCGAGCGGCCCAGTACGGCGGAGAGCGTGTCGGCTCGTGTAACGGGCCGCGTCTGCCAGAGCGAGCCGACACCGCGCGCCGGGTAGGCGAGTTGGGGCGGGTCCGGCGGCGTCGTTCGGGTGCGCAGCCCAGTACCGGTGAAGGCCGAGGGGATCAGCAGCAGTCCCGTGCCTGCCGTCATGCGGGTCAATGGCTGCTTTCGGCGAGCCATCCGCAGCGCGTTGCCGTCCCAGCTCAGCGACGTGTGCAGGTCGTTGAGGAGGTGGCCGGTGCCGTGCTCGGCGGCCTGGCGGGCCCGGTAGAGGATATCTGCGTCCAGGACTGCCCGGATTCGTGCCCAGTAGGGGGCGAGTGCCAGCTCCCAGTACGCTTCGATCTCTCCTGTGACCTTGGCCAGGAGGCCCTGTGGGTCGTTGTGCAGGGCTCGTAGCCGGGGGCCGAGGTTTCCCTGGTGGCGGGCCAGGTGGTCGAGGTCATGGCGTACCCGGTCGGCGGGCGAAGCCCGGATCGCGTCCCGCTCTGCCGCCGGGGTGGGGGCCGGCCCGGCGGGGGCCGGGTTGAGGAAGTCGGGGACGTAGCCGCCCGTGGGCGGGATCAGCTCGCAGAGCCAGCCCCGGTCCAGCCCGGCGGCCACCATACGCGGGCGTACCTGGTCGGCCCAGGGTCGGTGGACCGGATGCGTAGTGCCGGACCTCAGCAGTCGGAAGCTGGGTGCGATCTCCCACATCGGTGAGACGGCGAACCGCACTTGCGCCAGATCGCTCGTCGAGAACGTCAGCTTTGCCAGGACAACCACTCCTCAATGGATTCAGGTATGTATGAATTAATGGCGGGCCAGCCTACCGTGCGGAGATCATCCCGCCATGACCTCACAGACGATCACCGCGGCGGCATCAGGCACCTGGAAGCTCGGCGACCTGACGGTCAACCGGGTCGGTTTCGGCGCGATGCGTCTGCCACAGCACGGCGAGGCGTTCGCGGCCGATGCCGTCCCGCGCGACCGCGACCAGGCGATCGGTGTGCTGCGCCGGGCGGTCGAGCTCGGCGTGAACCACATCGACACCGCCGCGTTCTACTTCTCGCCGCTGCGCTCGGCCAACGAGCTGATCAACCAGGCGCTGGCCCCCTACCCGGACGACCTCGTCATCACCACCAAGGTCGGACCGGGCCGCGACCCCTCGGGCCAGTGGCTGGCGCACGCCACCCCCGAGCAACTGCGCGGCCAGGTCGAGGAGAATCTGCGCCAGCTCGGCCGCGACCACCTCGACGTGGTGAACCTGCGTATCGTCGGCACCGACTCGATCGCCGAACGCTTCGGTGCACTCGCCGAACTGCGCGAGGCCGGACTCATCCGCCACCTGGGCCTGTCCAACGTCCGCCCCCACCACCTCGCCGAGGCCCAGACCATCGCACCGGTGGTCTGCGTCCAGAACATGTTTGGCATCGGCGCATCACCCGAGCAGAAGGAATTCCTGGACATCTGCGGTGAACAACGCATCGCGTTCGTGCCGTTCTACTCGATCGCCGGCACCGGACGCACCGCCGGCGCGACCACCGACCACAGCCCGCAGGTGCACGCCATCGCCAGCACCCACGGCGTGAGTACAGCCCAGATCCGGCTCGCGTGGACCCTGCACCAGGGCTCCCACGTCCTGGCCATCCCCGGCACCGGCGACCTCGACCACCTCGCCCAGAACGTCGCCGCCGGCTCCCTGCACCTGTCCGAGGACGAACTCACCGCCCTGGACCCCCTCCACCACGAGACGGCATGAGCAAGGCCCCCATGGCATTGTGATCCAGTTCTGCTGATCGGCCTGCCTGCCTTGCCTGTTCATGCCGCCCGCCCCATAACTCTGACGGCCGCCGAGCGGCAACGGTTGAAGAAGACGGCCCACGGTCACAACTCCGCATCAGGCCAGGGTCCGGTCACAGATCGTGCTCCTGGCAACCCGGGGCAGGTCCAACGCGCGGATCGCTGTCGAGGTGGGAGTGCACGTGGACACCGTGCGCACCTGGCGGGCCCGGTTCGCCGACGGCGGCCTGCCGGCCCTGGCCTGCCAGCTCCCCGCCGAGACCGGGGTGCCGCTGGGCCTAGAGGGTGTGAACACACCTTCGTACGTCTTCCAATCTGCGTTCCCGATGATCTGGCTCGGCGTCGCCGTCGTCGGCGCAACCGTCCACAGCAGGCGCCTTCCAGCCGGCCGCGCCCGGCTGGAGATCTGGCAGCGTTGGTGGGCGCTCGGCGCGCTGGGCTTGGGAAGTCTCTGGATGTTCCTGTCGTTCGCCGGCATGTTCCTCTGGGGTGCGGTGATCGGCCACGTCTACCAATCGTTCGCGAACGGCGACCACGCAGCCGGCAACACTGGCGGCGTCCTGATCTACGACCTGCTCATCCCCGCCCTGATGATCGTCCTCGCCAAGCGGTCGCTGCGATCGGACACCGAACAACCGGGACTGGATGTGCCGTCCGTCGGCTCCGGCGACGCCGTGGACCCCGAACTGATCGCGGCGATCCCGGAGTGGGCCGAGCTGCCCGCCGTACGGGCCGGGCAGGTACTGCCCTGGAACCCGGAGCCGCCGCTCACCTTCCAGGCCGCGGCGGCTTCGGCCGACGCCCTCACCAAGGCGATCGACCACCACTAAGAACTTCAGAGCACGTGCAGAAGCTCAGCTCAGAGCACGTGGAGTTTGTCGAAGGGGGCGGTGACGCGGAGGAGTCTGCCACCGCCCAGGTCGACGACGACGGCGTGCGTGCCTTCGACCGCGGTGATGCGGCCGAGGCCTTCCTTGTCGTGCGAGACCCGGTCGCCTTCCTCGAACGTCTTGATCGGGGTTGGCTCCCTAGGCTTGAAGGGACTCGTGGACAAGTGACGACGCGTCGTCGCGCGGGAGGGCTCCATCTCCCCCAGTATGCGCCCATCCCCCGCCATCCGCATGCCCCAGTCACCAACCCGATACATCCCCAGCCCTGAACCCCCTGCGCGCCGGTCTCGGACAGTAGTCGGACCCTCACCGCCAGGGGTGTAGGTGACTGTTCAGGTTTTGTTTGCCTGGGCGCCGTTGGGTCGGTGAAGGATCGGCGTGCTGAGTCCGTCGTTGTAAGGAGCACCAAGATGTCCCTCGACCGCCGTTCCGTACTCCGGGGCGCTGCCGCCACGGGCGCCGGGTTCGCCGCCGTCGGCGCCATGCCCTCGCTCGCCCAGGCGACGCCCGAGGCGGAACCCGCCGCGCGGCCGTTCGCTACCCACCGGCCGTTCCCGCCGCTGATGGACGACCCGAAGGGCCTTCTCGCGCTGCCGCCGGGCTTCAAGTACACGATCGTCACCCAGGCCGGCCAGACCAAGCTGAAGAGCGGCCACCCGACCCCGGAGCTGCACGACGGTACGGCGGTGTTCAGCGCCGGCGGCAAGCAGTACACGCTGATCCAGAACCACGAGATCGGCGCCGCCTCCGCGCTCGGCGTACCGCAGATCCCCGGCACCGTGTACGACGAGGGTGTCGGCACGGCCGGCGGCTGCACGGTCATCTCGGTCGACCGGGACGGCACGAACCACGGTGAGTGGGTCGGCATCTCCGGCACGCTCACCAACTGCGCCGGCGGTCCCACGCCGTGGGGCACCTGGATGACGTGCGAGGAGACCGAGAAGAAGGCCAACGGCACCACCATCCTGAAGGACCACGGCTACGTCTTCGAGGTCTGGGGCGACGGCAAGACCGCGCACCCGGTGCCGCTCAAGGCGCTCGGCCGGTACGCCCACGAGGCGCTCGCGATCGACCGGGACAAGCAGCACATCTACCTGTCCGAGGACGCGTCCGGCCCGAACGGATCCTTCTACCGCTGGACCGCCCCGGCCGGTTACCGGCTCGGCAAGGACAGCTGGAAGGACCTGCAGGCTACAAGTTTCGGCACTCTGGAAGCGATGGCGATACTCAACGACGACGGCAAGCCGATCCCGGACGTCGCCTACCTGACCTCGGCCCAGCTGCTCCGCCCGTTCCGGGTCGCCTGGGTGCCGGTGCCCGACCGCGACGCGGTCACGGTCTCCACCCGCAAGCAGTTCACCGACGGCCAGGTCACCCGCGGCAAGAAGTTCGAGGGCGTCTACGGCACCCACGACGGCGTCTACGTGGTCAACTCGTTCGCCAAGATCGGTACCACCGACATCCCGGCGGACGGCGTACCGCACGAGGGCATGGTCTGGTTCTACAACTACAAGTCGGCGACCATCCAGCTGGTCACCTACTTCCCGGCGAACCCGGCCGCCGACAAGGGCGCCACGGCGCGGTACGACGACTTCAACTTCGACGCGCCGGACAACGTCACGGTCACCCCGTGGGGTTCGCTCGTCCTCGCCGAGGACGGTCTGGCCAGCAGCCACGTGCTGAGCGCGACTCCCGGCGGCCCGGCGTACGCGATCGCCCGGAACATGCTGAACGACTCCGAGTTCACCGGCCCGACCTTCTCCGAGGACGGCAAGGTGCTCTTCGTCAACATCCAGACCCCGGGTATCACGCTGGCCATCACCGGCCCCTGGCGCGACTACCTCGGCTGAGCACAGCAATCAGCGGGGGTTCAGGCCGAGCCTGAGCCCCCGTTCTCAGACCTCCCTCAGCAAAAGCAGTGCACACTAGTCCGATGGGGGCAGTAGCAGGGGGAAACAGAAGGACCAGGCAAGCGGTCGTAGCGACCGCTCTGCTCGTCGCGATCGCGATCGTCGCCGTACTGGTGATCCAGCACCGCAGATCCGGCGACCAAGGCACCAGTGCCCCGAGCCCATCCCGTACGCCGCCCAGCTGCACCTTGTCGGACAAGCTGGTCCCGTCCTGCGGAGTCCTGTTCGGCGCCGCCGCGAACCCGCTCGGTGACGAGTCCTGGGACGAGGGACTGACCTCGTTCGAGAAGACGATCGGCCGCACGGTCGACATCGCGCACTACTACAACGCCAGCCCTGAGTTGTTCCCGACGGCCGACATGATCCAGCGCGCCCGCGAACCGGGGAAGAAGCGGCTGCTGATGCTCAACTGGAAGCCCGAGATGGGCCGCACCTGGGCGCAGGTGGCGGCCGGCGACCCGACCGTCGACGCGGCGATCGACGCCGAGGCGGCGTACCTGAAGAAGACCTTCCCGGAGAAGTTCTACCTCGTCATCCACCATGAACCCGAGGACGAGGTCCTCCCGCAGGCCGGGTCGGGGATGACCGCTACCGACTACCGGGCGATGTACCGCCATGTGGCGCTCCGGCTCCGCCAGCACGGCGTGACCAACGCGGTGTTCGTGATGAACTACACGGGCTCGGCCAGGTGGGGATCCGCGCCCTGGTTCAGCCAGCTCTACCCCGGCGACGACGTGGTGGACTGGATCGCCGAGGACCCCTACATTTTCGGCGATCACCCGGACTACTGGTCCGATCTGGCCACCGCGGTGAACCGGCGCGACCCGGCCCACCCGACCTGGCCCGGCTTCTACAACTGGGCCATCACCAACCACCCGGACAAACCGCTGATGCTCGGCGAGTGGGGTATCGACGAGCAGTCGATCGGCACCAAGTCGAAGGCCGGCCTGATCTCCGGTATCCAGGCCAGCCTCCGCCAACGCCCCCAGCTCAAGGCCCTCGTCTACTGGAACGAGAGCCGCGTCGACCCGATCGGCGAGACCCGCCTCGACTCCTCCCCCGCCGCCGAGAAGGCCGCCCGCGCCGTCTTCTCCAAAGGCTCGCTCAAACGTCAACTCGGCTGACCGTCAACCGCACCGGCCGATGGCATTGATCGGCCGGTGCTGTGGTGCTCCTCCAGTTCGGCGAGGTGTTGCTGGAAGGCGGCCTCGAACTGGGCGTCTCCCCTGGCCCGCGCCTTCTCGACCACGGCCCGGATGATCTCGCGACCGCTCTCGAAGTCGCCGTTCGCAAACGCCAGACTCGCCTTCGCCGGGCGCAACTGGACCTGGACGGGCCACGGCTCGACCTCGAACCAGCTCTCCACCTCGGCGATGAGCTGAGCTGCTTCGGCCACCCGGCCTCGACGGATCGCGACCCTCGCCAGCACGGCCGTCGGCCAGGCGAGGTGGTAGTAGCTCGACACCGACCGGAAGTTGGCCATCGCCTGGCGAAGCAGCTGTTCGCTCTCGTCCAGTTCGCCGAGTTCCAGCTTGATCTCGCCCAGGATCGACAGGTCCTGCCCCACCGACATGGTGCCGGGCACGGAGATCTCCAGCACCTTCTCGAGGGTCGCCACGGCCCTGGTGTAGTCGTGCAGATCCGTGTAGCCGGAAGCCATGTGACGCAGTACGACGGGACGCATCAACTCCAGCTCGCCCGATGCGTCGACGATGGCCAGCGCCCTGGCGCAGTACCCGAGCGCCTCCTCCGTTGCCCCGGACCACCGGGCGCCGTGATTCATCTCCAGCAGAGCTCGCAGCTGCAGGTCCGGCGAACCCGATCGGTTCGCCAGTTCGAGGAGTCGCTCTCCCTCTCGCAGCATCTCCAGCGGAGGGCGGTGATAGGCGTGTGTCACCGCGATCTCCGTCCGGACCGCGAGCTCGAACGGCCCGGTCACCCGCAGAGCATCCCGGGCGGCCTCCAGCACTGCGATTCTCGGCTCGAGTTGCTCCGACGCCAGGTAGTAGTTGTTGACGTGCAACGCCAGCAGCCCGGCAAGTTCGATCTCGCCGGTCCGGACCGCGGCGAAAGCGGCCGCATTGATCAGCTGCCACGAACGACTGAACCAGGACGTCGGGTCGTCGGCCAGCACCTGCTCGGCCCCGGGCAACGTCGGCCTGTCCGGAACGGAGAGATGAGCAGTCAGCGTCAAGCCGTGGTTCAACTTCTTGTCCGCCAACGCCGTCAGCCGATGAACAGCCGCCAGGTAACGCTTCCGTGGCGCATCCCCGTCACCCGCCTGGGCAAGCCGCTCGGCCGAATAGGACCGGACCAGGTCATGCATCTTGTACTGCTGATGACCAACAGGCTCGACCAGACCGAGATCGATCAGCCGGCCGAAGGTCGCCACGCCGGCCGGTTCGTCGCGGTCGAGCAACGGCGCCGCCACCCAGGAGGGGAACTCCGTGACGCCGATCAGCGACAGGCAGTCGAAGAGCCGACGCGCGTCCGGGTCCGCCAGGGTCAGCGTGCGATCGAGACTCGTCCGTACGGCGAGGTCGCCGGCGACCAGCGAGTCGAGGCGCTGCTCGTCGTCCGCGAGCGCACCGACCAGCGTCTCCAGTGCGTCATCACCGGACAGAGCCAGCCGGGAACCAACGATCCGCAAGGCCAGCGGCAGTCCGGCACACTCCCCCGCGACCGTGTCGACCGTCGCCTTGTTGTCGCGCAGAGTCCGGCCGATCAACTGGGTGAGCAGGCCGCGGCTCGTCGCTTCGTCGAGCGGGGTCACCTGCCGGTGCGAGGCCGTCGTCAACTCGCGCAGTGGCCGTCGCGAGGTCACGATGGCGGCGCACCGAGGGCCTGTCGGCAGCAGTGGTTCCACCTCGTCGACATCGAGCGCATCGTCCAGTACGACGAGGATGCTGCGCTCCGCAGTCCGTTCCTGGAACAGTCGGGCCCTGTCCTCGACCGAGTCCGGAACCGGCTTCACTCCGAGAGAGCGCAACATCCGTCCGAGCAACGTCCCAGCCGGTACCGCTGTCCCGTCCACATCCTGCAGCCGCGCGAACAACTGTCCATCGGGGAAGGCTTCGGCGACCAGATGACCGATCCTCGTCCCGGCCGCCGACTTGCCGACTCCGGCACCGCCCCACAGGCAGTAGACCGGCGCCCGATCGAGGTCGGTCCGCGTGAGTTCGGCGGTGCCCTCAGCCAGCAGGTCGTCCCGTCCGAGCAGCAGCGAGATGTCCACCGGCAGCTCTCGCGGAACGTCGTCGCGAACCTGAGCTGACGCTCGTTGCAGCAAACTCGGGTCGTCCCGGAGGATCGCGAGCCGCAGTCGGCGTACGGCGGGCGCCGGGTCGAGCCCGAACTCGCCGGCCAACCGGTCTGCCAGCTCGGAGTAGGCGGCGAGCGCCTCGGCCTTCCGACCGGCCCGGTAGAGCGCCGTCATCCAGGCGACCACCAGCCGCTCCCGCAACGGAGACGCGGCGACCAGACCGGCCAGCTCGGTCGCCAGCGACTCGTGCCGGCCGGCCGCGAGGTCGGCGGCGATCCGGTCTTCTTCCGCAGTCCGGAGTTCCTCTTCCAGACCGGCGCACAGCCGCTCCCGCGCGTCACCGGACACCAGGTCGGCGAGCGGCTGCCCGCGCCACAGATCGAGCGCCGTCCGCAAACCGTCCGCCCGCTCGACCGGATCCGCCGTACGCCGCGCTTGCTCGGCCAGCTGCCGGAAGCGAACGAGGTCCACGGTCTCCGGATCGACCTCGACGGCGTACCCGGCGGAAGTCCCCCGGATGCGGAGCCCGGCCTTGCGCAAACGGGACACGTACACCTGGACAGCCCCGCGCGCATCGCTCGGCGGATCGTCCGGCCACAGCAGGTCGACGAGCTCCGCGACGCTGACCAATTCATTTGCCTTGAGCAACAAAGCCGCCAGCAGCAGCCGTTCCTGGCGGCGCAGGCCACGCACCTCGCTGTCGCCGTCGGAGATTTCGAAGGCTCCCAGCAGCCGGAATTCCATACGCCGCACTGTAGTGCGCGAGTGGGGTGATTGTGCTCACAGAGGGTTACGCAAACTACCGTGGGTGGCCGCCTTCACCTTATTGTGATCTCTCGTGTCTACCGCCCCTACACACCAAAAGCTGACCGCTGTCGTTCCCTCTCTTCCCGGTGATCGCCTTACCCTGGTTGATTTCTCGGGCCTCGCCACCACCGTGGCGGGCTACCCCTACGTGAAGCTCGTACTGGATCAGGAGACGGCCACTGTCCACCTGATCGACGGTGCCGAGCGGATGCTGCATGTGCAGTACGTCGGGGAGCGGATCCTCGGGATGACCCGCGCCGAGCTGGCCCGGAACCTGGATGCCTTCAACGACTCCGTCTACCGCGCCGACGACCGCCGGTTCCTGCTCGGCACCCTCGCGCTGCACGACCGCCCGGAGTACGGCGGGCTGTTCTTCTCGCTGGAGACCGTCGAGGTCGACACCATGGGCGCCGACCTGCTCCGGTCGTTCTACCGCACGGTTCGCACGCTGGTCGACGATGCCGTGCCGGTGCTGCTGAAGCCCGCGAACCACTTGCAGGAAAGCTTCCTGGTCGACGACATCCCCCGGATCCTCGCGCACGAGTTGTACTCGACCGCGTCGTACGTGCCCCTGAACCCCGGTACGACGACCGGCCGGCTACGCGTGCTGACCTCCGAGGACGCCTATCGCGCCGAGCCCGTTCGCTGGCACGACATCCTTGTGATGGAACGGATGCCGGACGACATCCCACGCGTCTCGGGACTGATCAACGCCCGGCACACCACCCCGCTGTCGCACACCAACGTGCTCGCGGCCGGCTGGGGCATCCCCAACGCGATCCAGCTCGGTGCGCTCACCGATCTCGCCGACCTGGACGGCCGCTGGGTCGAGCTGGTCGTGGACCCGGCCGCCGCCGAGCTCGCGGTGCACCCGATCGACCGACCCGAGTCCGTCGACGCCGGCCCGCCGTGGGCCGTCACGCAGGTCGACATCGGCAAGCCCGACCTGGCCGCCGCGCAGATCCTTCCGCTGGAGCAGCTGCGCTCGACCGACGCCCACCGGTTCGGCACCAAAGCGGCGAATCTCGGCGAGCTGACCGCCGTACTGCGGGACGGATCCCCTGACTGGCTTGGGTTCTACGAGGCGCCCCGACCACCGCGGCCGCATCTGCTCGAGTATCTCGCCCGGCACCTGGGGGTGACCGGCACCGACACTGCCGAGTTGTCCCAGGCCGCGAGCCGGCTCGTCAAGGAGCACGTCGTCGTGCCGCGCGGGATCGCGCTGCCGTTCGCGTTGCAGCAGCAGTTCCTGGAGTCGTCGCCCGCGGTCCAGCAGACCATCGGCAAGCTGAAGATGGCGCTCGCACTCGGCGGCGAGATCGACGAGCTCTGCGCCGAACTGGGCGGCCTGATCCGTAGTACGCCGCTGCCGGCCGAGCTGCGCACGCTGATCGAGGACGCCGTACTGCGGCATCTCACCGGGGCCGGCCGGGTCGTCGTCCGGAGCTCGTCCAACGCCGAAGACCTGATCGGCTTCTCGGCCGCCGGGATCTACGAGTCGGTGCCGTCGGTGGAGTCGGTCGAGGACGTCGTCGAGGCGATCCAACGGGTCTGGGCCTCGCTCGTCACGACCCGCGGCGTGCTGCTCCGCGACGAGGCCGGGATCGGGCTCGACGACTGCTTCATGGGGGTCGTCATCCAGCAGCAGCTCGACGGGCAGCTCGGTGGCGTGATGGTCACCGCGAACCCGCTGGATCGCCGCGACTTCCGCTCGGTCCTGCTGAACCTGGTCCGCAACTCGGCCGACGACAGCTCTGTCGACGATGTGGTGTCCGGCACCCGGGACCCGCTGCAGCACCTCTACAACACGATGGAAGGCGGCAGCCGTACTGTCGCTCTCGGTGCCGAGGCGACCGACGTGGACGACGCGGCCAAGGTGACGCTCGGCCGGCTCGCGCTGATCGGACGCCTGCTGCAGGCGCACTTCGCTGATGGTGATGTCGATGCTCCGGTGGATGTCGAGTGGCTCGTCGACGGCGACCGGATCGTGCTCTTGCAATGCCGTCCTTACCAGCTCGCCGCGTGACCCCGCGGACTCCCGGAGCGACGCGGGTCATTCGTCGCTACAACGCCTTCCAGCTGTTCGCCGGACTGCTCTGGTGGCTGCCGGTCTTCTATGTGTTCCAGCGCTCCGCCGGGCTCTCGGACCAGCAGATCTTCTCCATCCAGAGCATCTTCTACCTGGCGTTCTGCCTGCTCGACATCCCGACCGGGATGATCGCCGACCGGTTCGACTACCGGCGCTGCCTGCAGGGCGGCGCGACCATCCT
Organism: Kribbella sp. NPDC006257; assembly: GCF_040613535.1. NCBI lineage: Bacteria > Bacillati > Actinomycetota > Actinomycetes > Propionibacteriales > Kribbellaceae > Kribbella > Kribbella sp. NPDC006257. Next base: position 51,945 of record NZ_JBEXSJ010000005.1, on the reverse strand, counting down.
CGTGGTGGCGAACCTGATCCCGGTCTGGCAGCCGACCTTCGCCGGGTTCCTGGCTCAGTTCCTGCTGATCGCCTTGGCACACTCGCTGTTCTCCGGAGCCGGGAGCGCCTATCTGTACGAGTACCTGCAGCGAACCGGCAACCAGACGGCGTACCAGGGGGCTGAGGGATCGGCCCGGGCGTGGACGCTGATCGGCCGGATCGTGTGTCTGCCCGCGGCCGGCTTCCTGACCGCGTGGTGGGGTCCGTCGGCGTACGTGCTGTCGGCGGTGACGTGTGGGATCGCGACCGTGATCGCCTTCGGCTTCCCTCGGCTTCCGGGCATCGAGTCGCACAAGGTCGAACCGGTGCTGCCCGCGCTCGCCGGTGCGTTGAGGTCGCTCGCCTCGTCGACGCGGTTGATGCTGCTGATGGCACAAGGGATCGCGATCTTCACCCTGGTCAGGATCGGGCAGGCGAACCTGTTCCAGCCGATCCTGGAGTCCAAACACCTGCCACTGCACTGGTTCGGCGTACTGATGGCTGCGACGACCGTCTTCGAGGTGGCCGGCGCGGCGCGATCCGCAGTACTGGCTCGTTTCGGCCAGATCCGCGTCGTACTGGCGCTGACCGTGCTGATGGCGGTGGCGCTGGCATCAGTCATCCCGCTGGGCCTGGTTGGCACGATGGTCTGCCTCGCGGTGTTCTCGCTCGCGTCCGGCCTGGCCTTCCCGGTGCAGCGCAAGCTGGTCAACTCTGCCATCACCGAACCCGCGCGCCGGGCCACGCTGCTGTCGGTCGAGTCGCTCGCCGACCGCGCGGTCTGCGCGCTGGTGGTCTTCATCCTGGGCGGATTCCTCGCCCGCGGCGCGATGCCGGCCTTCCTGGTCCTGCTCGCGGCCGCCGTCACGGTGGCGATGGTCGTCCTCGCCGTACTGATCAATCGGAGCCGCGACCGCGCGGCCGTCAAGGAGAACCTCGCGTGAAGAAGATCCTCTACGTCTACGTCAAGGGCGGCGCTCCGCTCGAGACCGCGTTCCCCCGGATCGCGGCCTGCGGGGAGCTGCACGTGCTGGCATTGTCGCCGCTTCCCGAAGCAGCCAAGGAGCTCTGGGAACCTTGCTGTACGTCGATCACCGTGCATCCCGGCGGCCTGACTCCCGGCGAACCGGTCGTGTCGGCGATCGTGGACTATGCCCGTGAGCTGGGTGCCGACGCATTGTTCACGCTGTCCGAGTTCGCCGTACTGGCGGTGGCGAACGCGGCCGACCGGCTCGGTCTGGCCGGTGCGGGTCCGGGCATCCGGGTGGCGCGCGACAAGCGGCTGATGCGGCAGGCCTGGCAGGCCGCCGGAGTCCCGATTCCCCGGTTCCGCCGGGTGGACTCGGCCGCCGATCTGCACGGAGCGCTCGCGGCGCTGACTCCGCCGCTGTTGCTCAAGCCTGCTTGGGGTGCCGGCTCCGTGGCCCAGCTCGTGCTGACGTCATCTGCTCAGGTGGACGCCGCCTGGGCGGAGATCGAGGAGGCCCTCGAGCTGGGCGGCCAGGTCGGCATGAACGAGCTGTACGAGCAGAACACCGACGCCGACCGGCTGGTCGAAGAGATCATGGACGGCACCACCGAGGGCTGGTACGACGAGCCCGGGTACGGCGACTACCTGAGCGTCGAGGGCATCGTTGCCAAGGGCAAGTACCACGCACTGGCGATCACCGCCAAGCTGCCGACCGTTCCGCCGTACATCGAGGTCGCCAGTACGTCGCCGTGCGTGCTGCCCGAGCACCTGCAGCGCAAGATCGAGGAAGTCTCCCGGCGGGCGGTCGACGCACTCGGCCTGGACACCTGCGGCACCCACACGGAGCTCAAGCTGCGCGCAGACGGCGAACTGGTGGTGATCGAGGTCGGCGCCCGGTTCGGCGGCCTGCTCACCACCCGCCAGGCCGAGATCGTCTTCGGCCTCGACCCGATCGGCATGCTGATCCGCCAACAACTCGGCGAAGAGGTCGAGTATCCGCCGGCCATGCTGGTCGAGGGTGGCCGCGCGGCCGCGTCGGTCGCTGTCGTGCCGGCCAATGCAGCCGGTACGCCGTGGCGGACGCAGCCGCTGTGGCACCCGGAGCGGGTGGACTGGTCCACGTTGCTCTCCCCCGGCAGCACGATCGAACCTGTGCCGGCCTTCATGTTGCCGGCCGGCACGCGGGTGCCGGCGTTCGATCCGTCGGGCGGCTCGCGCAACTGGCTGGGCGTGTTCCTGCTGACCGCCGTGGACGCCGCGACCCTCCAGCGCGACTGCCGCGCCATCCTCGACGGGCTGGAAGACGCCCTTCGCTAGGGGCTGTCAGGGCAGGAACAGGCGCCACACCGGCAGGTACGCCGGGCGACCGGGCTGTCCGGTCAGGTAGCCGGTCAGCCCGGCGTTGTCCGCGGCCGTGATCTCGGTCGGCGTCTCGCCTTCGTAGAACGACCGGCAGGGTGCGGCCGCATCCCGGCCGCGTTCGAACAAGGCTGGTGCCGGCTTGGCTTCCGCCGTACTGCGTGGGGTCAGGATCCGGTCGCCGAACAGTTCCCAGGCGAAGGGTTCCGGCTCGGCCCAGGCTTTGTCGACGTACGCCTTGGTCGCGGCAGCCCGCTCCGCATCGGTGGCACCCCACTCCGGCGGCACATTGGTGATCAGACCGATCGGTACGCCGAGCGCGCGCAGCAGCCGAAGGTGGTGCAGTGCACCGGGCATGTAGGTCATCTGCCCCGGCACCGTGGTGTTCACCAGCGTGTTGCCGAGATCGAACCAAACCACCGAGCAGACCGGTCGATGCTCTACGGCCGTCGCGGAAGCAGCGGCCGTCGCGGGAGCGGCAGCAGTTGCCGGAGCCGCGGGCAGGAGGAAGGTGGCGGCCGCGCCGAGGGCGACGGCCAGCCGGGCGAGGGATTTCACTGTGCCTCCGGAGAACTACTGGGCGGTGGGAGGTGGTGCAGTGGACTCCCGGAAGATTAGCCGGTTGATGTCCCGGCTGGGCGGCTCCGGCAGCGGGTCGCCCTGGATCTCGGCCAGCAGATGGTGGATCGCATACCGCCCGCGCGCCTCGCGATCGATCGCCACCGTCGACAGCGACGGGCTCGAGAACCGGCCGAACTCCTCGTCGTCCCAGCCGAACACGCTGAGATCGCGCGGCACCTGCCAGCCGCGGGCGAGCGCGCCGCGCACCACTCCCAGCGCGACGCCGTCGTTGCCCGCCACCACGGCGGTCACGCCGCAGTCGTCCGGCAGGCTGGTGATCGCGTCGTACCCGGACTGGGCCGACCAGTCGTCGCCGCCGAGGACTCCGAACGAGCGCAACCCGAGCTCCTCGATCGTCTGGAGGTAGACGCTCTTGCGGTTGCGGGCCGACGTGTGGGTCTGCGCACCGGCCACGTGCAGGAACGTCCGGTGGCCCAGCTCGCTGAGATGCTGGATGATCGCCCGGACCTCGGCGGCGTTGGCGAGCTCGCCTTTCCCGCGCAGATGATCGTCGTAGATGTCGCTCTCGACGATCGGCACCCGGCGCGACCGGCGGCCTGTCCGGCCGATCGAGGAAATCGCCAGAATTCCCTCCACCTGGCCGGATTCGGCCAGGTCGTCGATGCGATCGGCGCGCACCTTCGGGCCACCCTCGATGCTCACGACTTCGACCTGATAACCCGCCTTGTGAGCCGTCTCGAAAGCCGCGGCGAGCAATCTCCCGGGGAAATAGGGACCGGCGGCGAGGACGATCGCCAGCCGGTTGGTCTTCCGGGTCCGCATCGACCGGGCGACCAGGTTCGGGCGATAGTCGAGGGTCTTGATGGCGAATTCGACTTTGACCCTGGTCTTCGGTTTCAGGCTGTCCTTGTCCTGCAGATATCGCGAGACCGTGGTGTGCGAGACCCCGGCCAGGCTGGCCACCTGATGAATGGTCGCCGGTCGTTTCGGCGCTGCTCCTGCCACCTGTCCTCCTCGCGGCCGCACCGGTCACCCGGCGGCGTACGAAGGTTAACACCGTCCGGCCCGGCCGCGACGGATCCGGGGCCGAGGGGTTGACACCCTCCGGAGGCTGCGGTTAAGTACCGGCTCAGAAGTGGATCGATCACTTTTTATAAGGATGGTCCAAGGAGAGCCCGTGACCCGTCTCGACATTGCTTCACCGCCACGCGGCAAATTGTCGATGCTCGCCCGATTACGCCGCGACTACCCGGTTCTGTTGCTCGCTATTCCTGGCATGCTGGTGATCTGCGCGTTCCACTACTACCCGCTCTGGGGTAATGTCATTGCTTTCCAGGATTACCAGCCCTATTTGGGTGTGAGCCAAAGTCTCTGGTCCGGTCTCGGGAATTTCCGGACCATCGTCGACGGCGATCCGGAATTCCTGAACGCGGTCAAGAACACCTTGATCCTGACCGCGATCCAGACGGTGATCGTCTTCCCGGCACCGATCGTCGTGGCACTCGTGCTGCACAGCCTGTTGTCGAACCGGCTCCGCCAGCTCGTCCAGACGATCCTCTACGTCCCGCACTTCATGTCCTGGGTGATCGTGGTCGCGGTCTTCCAGCAGGTGCTCGGCGGGACCGGGATGATCAACAACTGGCTGCGCAGCCACGGGTACGACCCGATCCATGTGATCGGCAACGTCGACGCGTTCCGTGCCCTGCTCACCTCGCAGGTGATGTGGAAGGACACCGGCTGGGCGACGATCCTGTTCCTGGCCGTCCTTTCCCAGGTGGACCGCTCGCTCTACGAAGCCTCCGCCGTGGACGGCGCCGGCCGCTGGCGGCAGACCTGGCACATCACGCTGCCCGGTCTGAAACCGATCATCATCTTGCTGCTGATCCTGAAGCTCGGCGACTCCCTCACGGTCGGATTCGAGCAGATCATCCTGCAGCAGCAGGCGGTCGGGGTCGATGCGAGCGAAGTGCTCGACACCTTCGTCTACAACAACGGGATCATCGGCGGCGACTGGGGGATGGCAGCCGCGGTCGGCCTGGTGAAGAGCGTGGTCGCGCTGACCCTGGTGCTGGCCGCCAACAAGCTCGCGCATCGCCTGGGTGAGGAAGGGGTGTACCGCGGATGAGTCACTCCAAGAGCCAGGTCCTGGTCGGCGGGATGCCGATGCCGGGCCGGGCGGAGCGCATCATCAAGGCCGTCTTCCTCACCGTGATCTGCGCGGTGGTGGTGGTCCCGTTCATCGGGGTGATCTCGACCAGCCTGGCATCCCCCGAGGAGGTGGTCCGGGCCGGCGGGTATGTGATGTTCCCGAAGCACGGCATCGACCTTTCGGCGTACCGGTCGATCCTGTCCGGCGGGACGGTGACCCAGGCGCTCGTGGTGAGCGGCTTCATCACCGTGGTCGGGACGACGCTCGCGTTGCTCCTCACCTGCACGCTCGGCTGGGCCCTGAGCCGGCGGGGAACGTTCGGCAACAAGCCGTTGCTGCTGCTCGTCCTGGTCAGCCTGCTCTTCAATCCGGGGCTGATCCCGAGCTACCTCGTGGTCCAGCAGTTCGGGCTCCTGAACAGCTTGTGGGCCGTCATCCTGCCGGTCTCGGTGAGCGCATTCAACGTGATCGTGGTCCGGGCGTACTTCGCCGGGCTGCCCGCGGCGGTGCTCGACTCGGCCCGGATCGACGGTGCGTCCGAGTGGAAGTTGTTCTGGCACATCGGGCTGCCGCTGTCCAAGGCGGTCGTCGCAGTCGTCGGCCTCTTTTACGGCGTCGGTTACTGGAACAGCTTCTTCGGCGCCCTGCTCTACCTCAACGACAGCAGCAAGTGGCCACTGCAGCTCGTACTGCGGACCTACGTCGTGAACGGCGTCGAGATCGGCGCCCAGGACCTTGGTTCCGCGGGCGAGGCACTGCCACCCCAGACATCCATCCAGATGGCGATCCTGATGATTTCGGTGGTCCCCATCCTGTGCGTCTATCCGTTCATCCAGCGGCACTTCGCCAAGGGCGTGCTGACCGGAGCCGTGAAGGGCTGAGAGGTTTCCAGATGACAATCGACAATCCACGGCTGACCAGACGGACTTTGCTGGCCGGGGCCGGCGCGATCGGCCTGGCCGGCTGCTCCAACTCCGGCCGCGGCGGCACCGGCGCCGGCACCGATCCGGCGAGTCAGTCGAAGATCAAACCGACGTACATCCGGTACGCCGGGGTCAAGCCGGACCTGTCGGGCGCGGAGTACAAGATCCCCGACGCGTTCAACCGCTACCCGGCCAACCCGGTGAAGGCCATCAGCCAGGCACCGGGTGACGGCAAGCCGATCAATGTGCTGACCTTCACGAACACGCCGATCCCGCCGAAGCTCGACCAGAACCGGTTCTGGCAGCAGCTCAACCAGCAGGTCGGTTCGCCGCTCTCGATCAGCCTCACACCCTCGGTCGACTACGCGCAGAAGTTCGCCACCGCGGTCGCCGGCGACCAGCTCGGCGATATCTTCCTGGTCGGCGCAGTGCCCCAGGTCGCCCAGCTGCTGGCGTCGAAGGCGGTGGATCTGACCCCACACCTGTCCGGCGACAACATCAAGAAGTACCCGCACCTGGCGAACCTGCCCGAGGTCGCCTGGAACGCGACCATCTTCGGCGGCAAGATCTACGGTGTACCGATCTCGCGCGGAGCCATCAGCTCCCAGGCGCTCTACTGCCGCGGGGACATCCTGGAGAAGCAAGGGCTGAAGGCGGAGGTCAAGAGCGCCGACGACTTCATGGAGCTCTGCAAGCAGCTGACCGACAAGCGGCAGAACCGGTTCGCGCTCGCTGCCTCGCCGACCGTGTTCGTGCGGAACATGTTCGAGATCCCGAACAACTGGAGCGAGAACGGCAACACCGTCGTCAGCTACCTCGAACACGAGGCGCACGAGGAGGTGTTCGAGATCCTCCGCAAGCTGTGGGCGGCCGGCTACATGCATCCGGACGCCTTCTCCGGCCAGAACCAGGACATGAAGGTCAGGTTCACCAACGGCACCAGCCCGTTGGTCCAGGACACGTTCAGCGCCTGGCCGAGCTATCTGCAGACCGCAATCACCAAGGAGTCGCAGATCGCCATCGTCGCGCCGCCGAAGCATGACGGCTCGGGACCGGGCCGGATCTGGCTGGGCGCTCCGGTCATCGGTGCTCCCTCGATGGGCTTCACGGCGATCAGCAAGAAGTCCGAGGCCCGGGTCGAGACGCTGCTGGCGTACCTGAACTTCCTCGCCGCGCCGTTCGGCACCCAGGAGTACCTGTTCCGCAAGTTCGGCAGCCCGGGGATCCATCACACCGTCGTGAACGGCAACCCGGTGCTGACCGAACGCGGTTTCAGCGAGACCCAGCTCGGTCTGCTGTACCAGGCCGATGCGCCGTGGACGATCTTCCTGCCCGAGCGCGAGGGCAACAGCGAGGCCGAGTTCAACGCCATGAAGCAGATCTGCCCGCCCGCACTCGTCGACCCGGTCGCCGGCCTGTACTCGGACACCAACATCCGCAAGGGGCCGCAACTGACCGCCGACATCAACCAGGTCACCAACGACATCATCCAGGGCCGCAAGCCGGTCTCCGCCTGGGCGGCCGCCGTGAAGAAATGGAAGAGCGGCGGTGGTGACAAGATCGCCGAAGAACTCGGCCACGCCCTCGCTGCCTCTCGCTGAAAGGATCATCTTGACCTCCTATTCCACCGTCCGGTTCGCCGCCGTCGGTCTCGACCACGCCCACATCCACGGCCAGATCGCCGGCCTGATCAAGGCCGGCGCGGAGTTCGTCGCGCTGGCGACCGACGACCCGTCGGCGGCGATCGCGGCCGACGTCCGGCAGCGGTACCCCGACGTCGAGGTCGTCGCCGATCCCGACGAGCTGGTGACCCGGGACGGGATCGACCTGATCGTCACCGCCGCCGTACCGGACCGCCGGGCCGCGATCGCCGTCGCCGCGTTGCGATCGGGCAAGGACGTCGTCGCCGACAAACCCGGCTGCACCACCTTCGACCAGCTGGAGCAGATCGAGAAGGCGGTCGCCGAGACCGGCCGGTTCTGGTCGGTGACGTTCTCCGAGCGGTTCGAGGTGCCGTGTGTGCTCAAGGCCGGTGAACTCGTCCGTGCCGGGCGGATCGGCACCGTCGTACAGACGCTCGGCCTCGGTCCGCACCGGATCGGTGACCGGGCGCATCTCGGTGGCGGCGCCGGCCGGCCCGACTGGTTCTACGACAAGTTCCGGTACGGCGGAATCCTGGTCGACATCGCCTCGCACCAGATCGACCAGTTCCTCTGGTTCACCGGCGCCCGGACGGCCGAGGTCGTCGCCAGCACGGTCGGGAACTTCGCCAACCCGGACGACCCGGGGTTGCAGGACTTCGGCGACCTGTTGCTGCGCAGCGACAACGCGCAGGGCTACATCCGGGTCGACTGGTACACGCCGGCCGGACTGGGGACCTGGGGCGACGGCCGGCTGATGATCCTCGGCACCGAGGGCTACATCGAGCTGCGCAAGTACATCGACATCGCAGGGCGCGATGGCGGTGACCATCTGTTCCTGGTCAATCAGGAGGGTACGCAGTACATCGACTGCTCGGACGTCGAACTGACGTACTTCCCCGACCTGATTCGCGACGTGCAGGAGAGGACCACGACGGCGGCACCGCAGGAGCACACCTTCGAGACCATGCGGCTCGCACTGACCGCACAACAGCAGGCCGTACTCCGGGGAGCCGCCAAGTGAAGGTCGCCATCGTCGGTGCCGGAGGCATCAGTCACCGCCATGCCGAGGCGTATGCGAGCACCGGCCGGACCGAGCTCGTCGGTGTCAGCGACATCGTGTTCTCCCAGGCCGAGGCGGTCGCTTCGAAGTTCGGCTCCACGCCGTACGCCGATCTGTCGGAGCTACTCGCCAAGGCCGACCCTGACCTGGTGTCGGTGACGACACCGCCGGGGAGCCATGCCGCTCTGGCGCTCCAGATCCTGGCTGCGGGCAAGTCGGTTCTGCTGGAGAAGCCACCGGTACTGAGTCTTGCTGAGATGGATGCTGTCGCTGAGGCCGAGCGGTCGAGTGCCGGCTCTGTCTATGTGGTCTTCCAGCACCGGCACGGATCGGGTGGCGTCCGGGCGGCCGATCTGCTCAGTCGCGGCGTGCTCGGCGAACCGCGGGTCGCCGTCTGCGAGACCTTGTGGTTCCGCCCCCGCAGCTACTTCGACCCCGAGTGGCGCGGCACCTGGGTCGGCGAAGGCGGCGGCCCGACCCTCGGCCACGGCATCCACCAGATCGACCTGCTGCTCCACCTACTCGGCCCCTGGCAAACCATCAACGCCACCGCCGTCCGGCTGGACCGCCCGGTCGAATTCGAAGACGTGTCGATGGCCTCGGTCACCTTCGAGAACGGCGCCGTAGCAACCGTCATCAACAGCCTCTTGTCGCCGCGAGAACTGAGCCGCATCCGCATCGACACCACCGGCGGCACCCTGGAGGTCAACCACCTCTACGGCTACTCCGACGCCGACTGGACCTTCACCCCGGCCCCCGACGCGACGGTCGCCGCCACCCTAGGCCTGAACCCCGGCGTACCCCGCACCGAAGAACCCCTTGTTTCAGACGTCTGGACCGCCTCCGCAGGCCACGACATCCCCAGCAACCACGAGGCCCAACTAGGCCGCCTAGTAGACGACCTCCTAACCGGCCGCCCCCACGACACCACGTTGTCCAGCACCCGCCCCACCATGGAATTCGTCACCGCCCTCTACGCCTCAGCCCTGACCACCACCCCCATCCACCGCAAAGACCTAACCCCCACCCACCCCTTCTACCCCACCCTCAACGGCGGAGTCCCCCAACCCAAGATCACCGAGGCCTTCTCCCTCTAGACACAACAAGAACGGCGGAAGGTGTACCGGTCGCAAGATCAGCGGTAGCTGTACCCGCCGAGGAGGGCGGTCGGCCCAGCTCGACCCGTGCCGTAGCTGATGGAGAGCAGATGCTCGGCTGCGATCCGCACATCCGCTCGAGTGTCCGGGGACCTTCCGGGGTCCTCGGACACCATTTCGGACCCCGGGTCACGCAATAACCTGTCCGCAACCCCCGGCAAGATGTCCGGACCGCCGGCAAGATGTCCGGAGCCCCGGCAACGTGATGTGAGATGCGCGGTGTCGCGACCCGGGTCAGCCTGCCCGAAGGCCCGGTAAGGCCTACGACCCCCCGCCGAGTTGTGTGAGGCACGCCGACGTTGCTGGCTGGGGTTGCGCGCGAACATGTGTGCCGACGGACAGGTAGTAGCCGGGGGCAACTAGTGCAGCTGAGCCTGAATCGTCGCGAGGTATACACCGTCTCAAGGTGCACTACCTGTCGAACGGCACCAACCAGCAGGCCAGACCCCACCTCGCCAGCCGCCGGGATGCTCAGGCGGACGAAGCTACGAGCGGTACGCCGGCTCGGGGTTGTACGAAGCGAGCGCGTCGGCGAGGAGGGTGGAGACGGCTTGTTCGGCGCAGAGGCGGTTGTGGCCCAGTCCGCCGGTGGAGCCTCGGCGGCTCCAGCCGGTGACATAGGTGCGCTCCAGACCGACCACGCGACCGTCGACGTGGGGGACGAGACCGCGCGCGTCGTCGTACGGGAGACCTGGTACCGGTGGGGTTTGAAAGCCGATGGCGCTGATGAGGGTGCCGGCGCGGATCAGGCCGGTGGAGGTTTCGAGGACGCCGTCGTGCCAGCGACTCGGTGAGGTGGCGAAGCGTAGGACGAGGCGGCGGCCGGGGAGCGGGTCGGTGGTGAGGTCGGCGTCCTCTAGTGGGGCGAGTTCCAGGAGCTCGTGGAGGGCGGCCTCGGAGTACGCCGCAGCTTCCGGGCCTCGGCGGCCGAGGAGGACCACTTCGCGGATCCCGCTGCCGGCCAACGTACGCCGTACCGGATCGCTCAGGTCGGCGGAAGCGAGCCGGGCTGGATCGCTGAGCAGTAGCCGGGCGATGTCGATCGCCACGTTGCCGTTGCCGATGACAACGGCTCGTGGCCCACGCAGTACCACCGGACAAGCGTCGATACGTGGATGACCGTTGTACCAGGCAACAAAGTCCCCTGCCGTACAACTTCCCGCACTCCCCTCCCCCGGAATCCCGGCCAGACGGCTCTCCGGAGCACCGACCGCATAGATCACCGCGTCGTACTCCGCGGCCAATGAGGCATGATCCACGTCCCGCCCGAACTCAACACCCAGCCGCAACCGGATCCGCGGATGCCGAACAACCCGTTCCAGCACCCCGACGATCTGCCGCGTCGCAGGATGATCCGGCGCGACCCCGTAGCGCGCCAACCCGCCGACCTGCGAAAGCTTGTCCAACAAGGTGATTTCCGCCGTACTACGGAACAGCAACTCCCGCGCCGCATAGACCCCAGCCGGCCCGGCTCCCACGATCGCCACCCGCAACGGCACAGCGGCCGCCGCCCAGGCATCGAACGACGGCGGACCCCACGACTCCAATCCCCCGTCGCTGCGAAGTTCCGGATGACGGACATAAAACTCCGCGTTCACCGCGATCCGCGGATCGTCGGCCGCGAGCTGGTCGAGCGGTGAGATCGCGTCGACCGGACACGCCTCCGCACACGCCCCACAGTCGATGCAGACCTGCGGATCGATGTAGACCCCGTCGGTCATCCCGAAGTCAGGCTCGCCAGGAGCCGGATGGATGCAGTTGACCGGACACACCGCGATGCAACTCGCATCGCTGCAACAACCACCACCAACAACGAAGGCCATCGGCGGATCAGATCAGCCCGACGCGCCGATAGACGCGCACAGCCGCCTTGGTCAGCAGCCCGGCCGAGCCGAGAAACTCCATCAACCCAGCGCAACTCGACCGGAGCAAGGCCCGATGATGCTCATTCCCCGCCGCCTCGCGAACAGCCCGTGCGCTGTCCAGGCCGACATTCGCATAAACCGCCGGACTGACCATCGCGTTCACGATCACCGACGCGGCGATCGAAACGACAAGCGCACTCGTCCAGCGTCGCACCGGCCCGGCACCGGCCAGCGCGTCGCGCGTCTCGTCCCGCGCGAACATCATGTGCCGCGATTCCTCCACGACATGGATGTTGTTCACCTGCCGAACCAACGGCAGCACCCGCGGATCGCGCATCCAGTCGCGCTGCATGACATCGAGCACCTCTTCGGCCACGAGAATGGCCGCGTACGCCGATTCGCCGTACGCCAAGGTCTTGAAGAGCCGCCCGAGTTCGCGGGTGAGCATCGACGGCCGGTAGACCGCCGCGCCGAGCTTGCCCGTCGTCCGGGCGAACATGATCGAGTGCCGGCACTCGTCGGCGACCTCGGTCAGCGCCCACTGGAACTCGCTGCTGGCGGGGTCGGTCGAGTACACATCGCGCAGGATCATCTGCTGCAGGATCAACTCGAACCAGATCCCCGTGCTGGCGACCGAGGCCGCCTCGTGCCGGGTCAGCTCCCGCCGCTTCTCTTCACTGAGCTCGTCCCAGTACGACGTGCCGTAGAGCGTGCTCCACTCCGGCGAGAGACCGTAGCGATCGTCCTGCCCGGCCTCCCAGTCGATCTCGGTCATCGGGTCCCGCGACAGCCGCGCCGCCGACGAGAGCAGCCGCGCGGCCCCTTGCTCCACGACCTGGTCAGTCATCGATCTCATCTCCGCCGACTCGTCGACCAATAAGACATTCTCTATGTAACATAGAGGATGAATGATCATTGGCCAACCCTTGTCTCAGAGTTCGCTGACCGCCCGGCTCAGCAACACAGCAGCGATGAAGGTGCGGAACAACTCCAGCGGATCCTCCGATCGCAGCGCGACGAGCCGCTCCTCCCGGCGCTCGACACCTCGGATCGCGCAGATCAACTCGGCCTGCGCAGCGGCGTGGAATCGGATGGTCAGCTCCGCCGGAAGCTTGATGCTCGGCAACTGGAAGCTATCCAGTCGACTCAGCGCGCGCTGCGCTCCCTCTTCGATCAACTCCTGGGCCGCCACGGGATGCAGGGACAACGCGGCGTTGTGCGAGACCGACTCCTTCACCACCACGCCCTCGATCTCGGGACAGAACGGCAGCGCCTCGTCGATCGTCAGCCGGTCCCCCGAGATCAGCACCACCGGAACACCGTGCGCGAGCGCGACCAACGCGTTGATACCGGCCTCGCCCGTGACCACTCCGTTGAGTCGGACCTCGGCGATCGCCCGGGGGTTGTAGGTATGGAAGAGCGCGGACGACGTGGCGCCCGCGGACCCGTGGTACGAGATGAAGAGCGCCGCATCGAAGGAGTCGTCGAGACCTTCCATCATGTACAGCGGCTTGTGCCGGCCGGACAGATAGCTCGCGCGGCCGTGCAACTCGTCCGGCCGGAGATTCTGCATCGTCGAGTGTGAATCGTTGACCAGGAACCCGGTCGCGCCCGCCGCCAGCGCACCGTCGATCGCGGCATTCACCTCCGCCTGCAGCTGCCCCCGGTAGTACTCGTACTCCGCGCCCGGGCCGCGGACCTGACTCCAGTCGACGACTCCCGCGGTTCCCTCCATGTCCGTCGACAGAAACACCTTCACGACTGCCTCCTCATGAGCATCTGCTCATCATCGCGTACACCGCCGCGTGCTCGACGGCGTGCGACAGCGACGAGCCGGAGATCCGAATTGTTGAGGTTTCGTTGCAGCGCGAACCAATCTCCGCGAGGCCACGTCTCACCAGCCATTACCGGGATGCACAGAGCCCGGCACCGGGGCGGTCCATCGGGTGGGGATTCGATGCGTCACCGGTGAATTCGGGGAGGACTGAAAATTCTGGGGGAATTTTCATGAGTACGGTCATGCACGAACGCCCTGCTCTCCAGCAGGAGGTCGTTCTACCCGCCGTTCTGCCTTGGTGGCGGCGGATTCCGAAGCATCCACGATTGATGCAGAGCCATCGGCTGATCTTGCTGGTGATCACCGCCAACCTGGTCGTCTTCGGCTACGGATCGAGCAATCATTGGTGGCAGACAGCAAACATCGCCCTCATTGCCCAGGTCAATTTCGCGCTCGGAATTCTGATTCGCCAGCAATTCTTCGTGAACGCATTGTCGCGATTAGTGATGAAGGTGCCGAAGTCCTGGCCGCTACGGCTGCGCTGGGCGCTTGCCAAGGGCTATCACCTCGGCGGACTGCACGTCGGCGGCGCCATCTGCGGCACCTTGTGGTTCCTCGGCCTGACCGTCGCCGCCACCAGCCAAGTGGGTGTCGGCCTACTAGTCGTGTACTACGTCCAGTCACTCCTGCTCCTCGGCATCGTGATGACTTCCCGGCCGACCTTCCGGGCCAAGCATCACGACTTGTTCGAGCGCGTTCACCGCTTCGGCGGCTGGTCCTTGTCGACCCTGTTCTGGATCGGAGCCCTGCTGCTCGCCGACGAGCGCCGCGGCACCAGTTCGTTGCTCAAGGCATTGGCCGGTACGCCGACCGTCTGGGTGCTTGTGGTGACGACCACCAGCTCGCTCATCCCCTGGCTCCTGCTGCGCCGCATCCCGATCGAGGTCACCCGGCCGTCGTCGCACGTCGCCCTCGTCAAAGCCGGCCAGAGCAGGCCGATGGCCGGGTCGACCCGATCCATCGCGCGGCACCCGCTACAGCAATGGCACAGCTTCGCGGTGGTTCCGACGCCCGGTGCGCCCGGGTTCCGGATGGCGGTGTCGCGGGCCGGTGACTGGACCGCCGACTTCATCGACAACCCGCCGTCGCACATCTGGGTCCGGGGCATCGCCACCGCCGGAATGGCCAACTACGGAACCGTCTTCAGAAAGGTTGTCTATGTAGTCACCGGAAGCGGAATCGGTCCTGTTCTTGCTCACGTCCTGGCAGCCCGGGTCCCGCACAAGCTGGTCTGGGTGACGCGCGACCCGGTCAAGACCTATGGACAGGTACTCGTCGACGAGATCCTCGAAGCCCAACCGGACACCCTCATCTGGGACACCGATGCGCACGGCAAACCCGACATGGTGAAGCTGGCCTACTCCGCGTACGAATCGTCCGATGCCGAGGCGGTCATCTGTGTGTCGAACAAGAAGGTGACCTGGTCGGTGGTGCACGGGATGGAGCAACTCGGGATCCCGGCGCTCGGCCCGATCTGGGATTCCTGACCGCATCGTCCGTCGAACGGAATACTCTGTTCGCATGACGGAAAGAGGGATGCAGGAGCTGGCGCTGCTGTTGCTGACCACACTCGCCAACGAGTCCCGGCACGGCTACGCGATCGCTCAGGAGGTCAAGGTGATCACTGACGGCCGGGTGGCGCCGCGGACCGGCGCACTGTACGGCGCACTGGACCGGCTGCTCGCGGACGGGCTGATCGCGGTGGAGCGCGAGGAGATCGTGGGCGGCCGCGCCCGCCGCATCTTCGCGCTCACCTCGGTCGGCCGCGAGCGCCTGGAGGAAGAAGCAGAACGACTGGCCGCCACCGCCCGCGAGGTCAAACGCCGCCTGGCCGCCGGGGCTGCGCCCGGGCGGCTGGCCGCCATCGCCAGCCAGCTCACGCGGCGGCTGGCCGCCGGGGCTGCGCCAGCGACATGAGCCTGTTGCGGCTGTATCCGGGGGGCTACCGAACCGCCCACGGCCAAGAGATCCTCGACGTCCACCGCGAGCTGACGATGGACCTCTCCTGGCCCGCCCGGCTCAGAGCAGACGCCGACCTCATCGCCCATGCGCTCCGGGTGCGCCTCGGCCTCGACTCGGCCTCGTCCGGCGGCCGCTTCTTCGCCCTCGCGACACCGTTCGCCCTGGCCGTCACCTCGGCGTACGCCGCGATCCAGCTGATGCGCTGGTACGCCGGGATCGCGCTCTCCCCAGGATCGACCTGGAGCCATCTCGCGACCACGGATGCCCGCGAAGGCCTGCATCTGTTGTCCTTGGCAATGATGTGCGCCGGCGGAATCGCCGGCCTGATCCGACGCTCGATCCCCGTCGTCGCTCTGGCGGGACTCCTCGGCTTCGCCCTGGTGTGGACGATCGCGCCCGGCCTGTACACCGACGGCCCACCGGAAGCGATCGCGGCGACCTTGACCGCCGTCGTCATCCTCGCCTGTCCCCCGGACCGACGCGGCGACCGCCAATTCGCAGTACTGGCAGGTGGGACGGCCGCCGTCGCCTGGTTCCCCATCGCCCTGGTCGACACGCGGAATTTCGTTTTCACCACGGACTACGGCGCCTGGCCGCTGCTCACCCTCACCTCGCCGGCCTGATCAGCACCCGTACGGCGGGCCCGCGCGCCCTGGCCGCGATCGCAGCCGCCTCCCCGCTCTTCATCGCCTACGCGACAGCTCTGATTTCTCTATAGTCCGTTCGACGGAGTATTCTCTCTCACGTACTATCCACGCCGAGCAGAGAAGATCCCGAGATGCCCTTCACGCTGGCCCATCCCGCCGCGGTACTCCCTCTGCTGCGCCAGCCCTTCGTCCCCGCCGCCCTGGTCGCCGGCTCGATGGCACCCGACACGCCGTACTTCCTGACCGCCGCCGGCATCACCTCGACCAGCGCCGACGACTGGTACGGCTCGTTCCTCAACGCCACCCACACGCACTCCCTCAGCGGCCTGCCGATCGACCTCCTGTACGCCGTCGCCCTGGTCGCCGCCTACCGGCTGATCCGCGCCCCGATCGCCGCCCTCCTCGGTCTCCCCACCCCACAAAGACCGCAAAACAAGGCCTCGTACCCCGGCTGGCTACTCATATCCGCAACCATCGGCATCGCGACCCATCTCCTCTGGGATGCCCTCACCGAAGCGTCCTTCGTGCCCGCGCCCCGACTGCTCCAATACGCGAGCACAGTCTTCGGTCTCGCCGTCGTCACCCACTTCCTCTGGAAGCACCGCGCCCCACGCAAGTCCCATCGCCTGAGCCCCGCAACGCGACGGACAGTCCTCACCCTCCTGATCGCAGCCCCACTCCTCGCCGCTGCCGCGCTCGCTACCGACGACTACACCAACTACCGAGCCGCCTCGACCTCCTGGACCGCCACCGCCGAAGGCGTCCTCACCGGCGCCACCAAACGAGCAGGCGCCGCCTTCGCCTTCGCCGTACTGATCTACGCCCTCGCCTGGCACACCACCAGCACCCGCCAACCTGCCAAATGAGCTAGTCGTCCGCGTGCGCCTCGGCAACTGACCGCGGAGCACGAACGTCGTGAAACTCAACATTCCCGGCCGGGACCATCCAGGTCATCACTTCGACAGCCAACCGCCCCGCCCGTACTGCGGGGTCGGCGCTGGACAGTTCGCGAGCCGTCTCCGGATCGACCGTCATGATCGAGAGGCCGCGCAGCCGTTCATCATCCTGGTCGACCAACGGGCCACCACCGATGAGATACCCCTTGTCCCGCAGCTCCGCACGAAACGCAAGATGCGCATCCTGCAGCGCATCCGCCTCTTCGTCGGCGAGCTCAGGCGCATCCGCCCGGCGTACCAGAAGCACCAACGTATGCCGATCAAACTCCATCCCCAGAGCGTAGGTCCGATCCACTCACCCAGCCGACAGCCGCCCGCCCCAATCCGGCGAGGGGCTACACGCATTGCGTGCGGCGGGCCTGGTGTGCGTCGCCGGAGGCCGGCCTGGTGCGTCGCGGATCGGAGGGCGGCCTGGTGTGCGTCGCCGGGCTGCTTGATTGTTCTAGTCGGGGTGGTGGGTATCAAGGGCGCCTTCGGCGTCCCTGGGGGATCAAGACCCTTGACACACCACCACACCGACCAGAGAAAGACGCAGCTATCCCGGAGCCGCTGACCCGAGTGACAACAAATCCAGTTCACTCAAAGCAGCCGGCACGCACCGCATCAACCAAACACCCCACAGTTCCCGCCAAGTCACCGGCACCTCAATCACCGCCCGGGCACCTCGATCACCATCCGGGCAGTTCGGTCACCGCCCGGGCACCTCGGTCACCATCCGGGCAGTTCGGCCGCCCTCGGGGACCTCAGGCCACCCTCCGGGCAGTTCGGCCACCGTCCGGGACCTTAGGCCACCCTCGGGGACCTCAGGTCACTTTCGGGGACCTCGGACACCTACTCGGGGGTGGGGCCATGCAATAACTTGTCCACCACCCCCGACGTGGTGTCCGGACCCCCGGTTCCCCGCAGCAAGGTCCGCCTCGACAAAGAAGGCCGAGCCCGCGGCTGCTTCTCCGAACCGCCGGCAGGCCTGCCAAACTCCCGCCGCTCTGTCCGGAACCCCGCCGCTCTGTCCGGAACCCGGCCGCTCTGCCCGGAACCCCGCCAGCATGTCCAGACCCCGTTGCCCCGCAGCATGTCCGAACCCCCGCCTGATGTCTGAACCTCCGCCTGCGCCCGACTCCGCTCCAGATCCGGGCGAGATCGGCGGATGGGGGGCCGCTGACGCGATGTTCGGCCGATACCTCGAAATAAACGTGTCAGTGGGGGAAAATCCCTTCACCGGCTGGACCCAATGCGACTTCGTCGAGCGAACTAAGCAGCGTCCGGCGGGTCGGTCCTGACTTTGCGGACGGTGAGGGTACATCTCGGCAGACGGCCGGCTTCGGGTGTGCCGATTGACAGGAAGTGGCGCCGAGATCGCTCCCTGGGACGGACGGCGTGAGCGTGAAGCTCAGGTGGGCACGCCTGCATTTCCTGTCCGTCGGGACAGACCTCTGGCTGCGGGTGCGTAGGAGGACAGGTTCACCGCGCGGGCGGGGCGAGTGTTTGGTGCCACGCGGGGTGGGGTGAGCGTCCGGCACCACGGGTGGGCCTAGAGCCGACCACCACGCGGGGACGGCAGGCGGTGACGGGCCGGGCGCGCTAGGGTCGGCAGCCATGTCTACTGCTCCTCAGCCGTTCGCCGGGCACCAGGGTGGGGTGCGGGCGATCGCCGTGTTCCCGGACGGCAGCAGGATCGTCACCGGCGGGGACGACAGCACGATCCGGCTGTGGGATCTGCGCACCGGTCTGCTGCTGTCGGTGCATCACGAGCATCGCGACCATCGCGACCAGGTCCTCGCCCTCGCGGTCACCGAGAACGAGCGGGTGATCTCCTGCGGCCGGCTGATCGTGGTCGACTGGGACGTCGCCAACGACACCACCTCGACCATCCCGCACACCACCCGCGTCACCGACATCGCCATCTCGCTGCGCGGTGACGCGATCGCCGCGGTCGACCTGGCCGGCACGGTGCTCCAGCCGACCCGCGGCCAGGGCCGGCCGGGTGAGCACCGGCGGATCGACAGCATCGCGGTCAGCATGAACGGCGAGATCGTCACGGCCGGCATCGCGCCACTGATCCGGATCACCGACCGGTCCGGCAACGAGCTGGGCCGGCTCGACGGCCCGACCCTCAACGACGTCGCGGTCGCGGTCTCCCCCGACGGCACCTTCGTCGTCTACACCGCCCGCGGCCGGGTGCGGTACTGGAACCGCCTGCAGGGCGACCGCGCGGTCGAGCTCCCCGGCTGCGAGGACGCGGTCACCCTGTGCGTGACGCCGGACGGCCGGCAGGTGATCGCCGGTGGGGACAACGGCGGCATCTGGGCCTGGGACCCGGATGCGGCGGCCGATCCGATCACCATGCGCGGCGAGGACAGCCTGGTGCAGGCGTTCGCGGTCACCCCGGACTGCCGCCGGCTGATCAGCGGCACCGAGGACGGAGCGATCCAGGTCTGGGACCTGACCACCGGCGCGGAGGTCTCGCCGGGCACGATGCAGAATCCGCAGGTCGGGCTCAGCAGCGACCAGGAGAGCGCCCTCGACCTGCTCGAGTTCGCCGACGACGTCGAGAGCCTCGCGGCCCTCATCACCGATCGCGAGACCGATCCGCCCCTGGCGATCGCATTGCTCGGCCGTTGGGGTTCGGGCAAGTCGAGCTTCCTGCGCCAGCTCCAGGACAGCGTCGGCCGGCTCACCGAGCAAGGCCGCCAGAACCCTGCGCGCAGTGTCTTCACGACAGCAGTACGCCAGGTGCGCTTCGACGCGTGGCACTACAACGACGACCAGTTGTGGGTCGGTCTGGTCGAGCACCTCTTCGCCGGCCTCGCCGATCCGGCGCCCGCGACGGTCGAGGCGGTCCGCACCGAGCGCGACGCAGTACGGCAGAAGCTTCGCGACCTCGAAACGCTGGCCGATCCGAAGGCGGGCGGCGGCCGGCGTACGAAGGCTCGGCTCCGGTTGTGGTGGGTGGCTCTCAAGGAGTCGAACGGCCGGCTCGCCTGGGCCGGAGTCGGGGTCGTGCTGCTGGCCGCGGTGACCTGGCTGGCTTGGCGGATCTCGGGCAACAACGTGCTGTCCTGGGTCCTCGGCGTCGCCACCGCGATCGCGGCGTCCCCGATCCTCGACCGGGTGATCGCGGCCTGGCGGGCAGTCCGTGGAGTCGCGGGACGACGGACGGCCCGCCTCGACGAGTCCGTCCGGGACACCCGGATGCGGCTCGCGAATCTCGACGCGGCCGAGCGGCTGGCGCTCGCGATCGAGGACGCCCGCACCGGCGGGTACGACCAGTACCGCGGGTTGCTCGGTCATGTGCACGCCGATCTGCGCCGATTGAGCGACAGCGCGCGGCAGGCGTTCGGCGAGTGGGGCCGGGCCGGTTCATCTGGTCCGCCGCCGCTCGAGCGAGTGATCCTCTACATCGACGACCTCGACCGGTGTACGCCGCGCAAGGTGGTCGACGTGCTGGCCGCAGTACACCTGCTGCTCGCCCTTCCGCTCTTCGTCGTGGTCGTTGCCGTCGACCCGCGTTGGCTGCGGCGATGCCTCGACCAGTACTACGCCGAGTTGTTCGGTGGCACCGATGGCGGCGCCTCCCCGCTGGACTATCTCGACAAGATCTTCCAGGTCGTCTTCGCCCTGCGCCCGATGGGAGAAGAGGGCGATCGCTTCGTCGCGTCGCTGGTCCCGACCGAGTCCGGACCGGTACCCGCCGGCGTTCCGGCAGCAGGAACATCCAGCCCGTACGCCGGTACGCAGCCAACCGCGACTACCTCAGGAACCACCCAGCCGTCGACCCGCGCGCCTCGGCAACAGGCGCACCCGCAACCACAGCAACTCCGGCTTCGCGAGGAAGAACTCCGGTTCATCCAGCGCCTGAGGCCCTTGCTGGACACGCCTCGCGCGGTGAAGCGTTTCGTGAACCTCTACCGGCTGGTGCGTTCGGCCGTCACCGACGACGAGCTCGGCGCGTTCATCGGACCGGATGCTCGCGGCCCCTACCAGGCAGTCCTCGTGCTGCTCGCGGTGCTCGTCGCCGCGCCGGAAGACTGCCGCGCGCTCGTCACCGCAGTACGGGAACCGGACCGGGCCGGCCGGATCGCCGATCTGGTCGGCGAACTGGAGCGGAACTCCCCCGCGGGAAGCGTGTGGACACGATTGCAGAACATGCTGCGCGAAGGTGACCCCATCCACGATAATCTGACGACCTATCGTCGCTGGGCGGGCACGGTCATGCGATTCAGCTTCGAGACTTGGGATCTGACCGAGCCTCGCTGACGGACCTGGGGGGCTGAGAACGTGTCCACACGCTTCCACCGCGGCCATCTGGTCGGCGCGCTGGCCGGAGTCGCCCTGGTCGCCGTCACGGCGATCGCTCCCGGTCGCGCCGACCCCGGCAGCGACAGCAGCGGTGCGGCGAAAAGCTCGGACTGCCACCGGACCGACACCATTCAGGTCAGCTCGTCGACCGAGAAGGCCGGCGTGATGAGCAAGCTGGTCGCGAAGTACAACGCCGCCGGCCACGCCGTCGACGGTCTCTGCGGCCGGATCGAGCTGACCTCGCTGACCTCCGGTTCGACCAAGGACGCCCTGGCCAAGGGCATGAAGAACCCGCCCGAGGTGTGGCTGCCGACCTCGTCGATGTGGCTGCGGCTGCTCGAACAGGAGGGCCACGGCAACCTGATCGCGACCGATCCGGCACCGCAGTCGATCACCCGCAGCACGCTCGTCATCGCGATGCCGCAGTCGGTCTCCGAAGCACTCGACAAGCACGGTGCCCGGCTCAAGACGTGGGCGGACGTCCTGCAGTTGTCGAAGAAGGGCTGGTCGGCGTACGGGAAGCGCGAGTGGGGCAAGTTCATCCTCGGCCGCGACAACGCGGAGACGTCCACGTCCGGTCTCGCCGCCACGGTCGCCACGTACTACGCAGCACCCGGCGACCTCACCGAGGCGAATCTCGGCAATGCGGACGTCGCGGCCTTCGTGCACGGCATCGAGTCGTCGGTCACGCGGTACGGCGACGAGGCGGTCCGGTTCATGGGGCAGATCTACGACGCGGAGAAGAAACAGAGCGGTGCGAAGTACAGGCCGTACGTCGACGCTGTCGTGATCCAGGAGCAGATGGCGTATCTTTACAACCGGGGTGCGCCGAGCGGCGATCTCGCGGACATCAGCGACGCCCGGGTGCCGCCCAATCCCTTGCGGGTGGTCTATCCCGAGGACGGCACACTCGAGCTCGACCATCCGTTCGTCGTGCTCGCCTCGGCGACACCGGACCAGAAGACGATCGCGAAGGACTTCTACCAGTTCCTGATCGCCAAGGAGCAGCAGAAGGAGTTCCTCGACGTCGGTTTCCGGCCGCGGGACAACGCTTCGCAGCCGACGCAGCAGCTCATCGACACGCTCAAGGTCCCGGCCGACCAGAAGCTGACCTTCGTCCAGCCACCCGACGGCAAACTGCTGGCCGCGATGGTGAACAGCTGGGACAAGGTACGCCGGAAGGCGCGCGTGCTGCTCGTGCTGGACGTCTCCGGTTCGATGAACGAGATCGTCGACGACCCGACCAGGGTCGACGATCCCACCAAATTGCAGCAACTGATCCCCGCGGCCCAGCACGCGCTCGACCTGCTCGACGACAACGACGAAGTCGGCCTGTGGACCTTCTCGTCGAATCCGACCTACACGCCGGTGATGCCGATCTCGCGCGTCGGCAACGTCCGTGCACAGCTGAAGGCCAAGATCCAAGGTCTCAAGGCACGGGGGAACACGGCCCTGTACTCCGTGACGGACGCGGCCAGCCAGATGATGGACCAGACTACGGATCCCGACCGGATCAACGCCATCGTGCTGCTCAGCGATGGCCAGAACACCGAGCAGTACCCCGGAGGTTCGGCCGCCTTGCTGAAGAAGCTCGACCCGCGCGAGAGCGACACGTCGACCCGGATCTTCACCGTTCCCTATGGCAAGGCCGACAACGCAGACGTCTCCATTCTCGCCCAGATCGCGACCCGCACCAAGGCCGCGCAGTACGACGCGAGCAACCCATTGAACATCGGGACCGCGTTCGTCCAAGTCTTCCGGAACTTCGGGTGAGGCGGCGGTTCCGCGAGCCGGTCGCGCTGACCGAGGCCGCCGTCTTCGCCGTCGCCGGCGCGATCGCCGCCCTCGTCGGCCCCTGGAAATGGCTGGCCCTCGTCGCCGCACCGGTGATCTTCGGCGTCGTCCTGCTGATCGCCAGCTGGCCGAAGCGGGCGCCCAAACGGCCTGCCCCGGTACGAGATGTCCCCTCGCTGGTTCAGCGGTGGGCCGGTCAGGTCGCGGACCACGACCCGGCACGCGCGCACGCCGAGACGGCTCACCAGCTTGCCGACGGCATCGACAAACTGATCTTCCAGTGCGAACGAGCGATCGCCCGCCTCGACGGCCCGGCCCGTCAGTCCGCCGAAGCCGGCTTGACCGCGGTCACCGATTACCTCGCCAGATCCGTCGACACCTACACCGCCACCAAGACCGCCCCCACCCGCGCAGCCGACTGGCGAGCCCTCGCCGACCGTCTCAAGACCGCCCACAAATCCCTCCTCGACGAACTCGACTCCCTCTAACCCTCTTGCGACCTTGTCGCATCTAGAGGCAGGATGGGCCGATGATCGAGGTGTACCGGGCGGGGAAGGAAGAGGCCGCGGAGATCGGGGTTGTGCATGCGGCTTCCTGGGAGGCCGTCTATGCGCCGTTCTTCGACGCAGAGTTCGCGGTCGGGGAGATCGCGTCCCGGTTGGAGCGCTGGCATCAGCGGGTCGCCGAGGACGACGGGTTGATCCTGGTGGGCGCGGTGGACGGCCGGGTGCTGGCGTTCTCCTGGAGTGCACCCTCGACGGAGCGTCCGGGGCTGGCCGAGATTCTCAGCTTTTACGGGCATCCGGACGGCTGGGGCAGCGGCGTCGCGGCAGCCCTGATGGAGGAGACCCTTGGCCAACTCCGCGCGGACGGGTTCGAGCGGGTCCATCTGTGGACGCTGCGCGACACCCCGCAATCGCGTCGCTTCTATCTCAAGACCGGCTTCACCGAAACCGGCGCCACCCGCCCACGCGACTTCGGCGGCCACCGGCTGGCCCAGGTCGAGTACGAGATCACATCCCGCTGAAGCGCAGTTCCATCACGTCCAGGAAGGATTCGACCTGGCGGTAAGTCTCGGAACTGTAGGCGCCGATGCTGCGTTCCGCGATCAGGGCGTCGCGCATCGCGTCGACGTAGCGGCGTTGCACGATCATCATCACTTCCCTGTTGTCCGGCTTGACGGGTGACTCCTGCCGGGCCGCGGCGACGAGGCGCGGGACGACCCGGTCCTTCATCGTGCTGACCAGCTCCGGATCGAGCGGCTCACCGTCGACGGTCTGCTCCTCGAGCGGGCCCAGGGCATCGATCGCCTCCTCCCCTACCCGGCGCATCAGGGCCTGGACCGAATCCCGTTTGTCCGCGGCGTCCACCGCACTGAACTTCATCTTCGCGATCACCGTCGGCAGGGTGAGACCGAAGAGCACCAAGGTGATCAGGGCAACCAGGAACGCGGCCAGTACGACGGTCGCTGCGTGCGGCGTACCGGGCGGGATCGTCTGCACCGCCGCCACCGTGACGACACCGCGCATCCCTGCCCAGGCGAGCACCAGGCCACCGCGGCCGGTGATCGGCTCCCGCTCCTCGAACTCGACGTCCGCCCGGCCGCGGGCAAGTCGCTTCCGCGCCCAGGCCAAGCGGTTCTCCTCCCTCGCGTCCGCCGGGTTCATCGCATCCAGCTTCTCCTCGAACTGACTCAGCTGCGCACGAGCCTGCTCGTGCCGCTCGGCCCGCCGGAACCGCGCGATCAGCACCGGCGCTGCCAGTCCCACGAACCGCAACGCGACCAACAGGCCGACCACCAACAGCACCAGGCCGGTCATCTCCTGGCCCGTCGTCTCCGACCGGGCCGAGTCCACCAGCTCGGGCAATTGGTAGCCCATGGCAACGAACACGGCACTCTCCAGGATGAAGCTGATCGTCGTCCAGGTGGTCGACTGGGTCTGCCGGTCCCGGCCGCTGAACCACTTGCCGCCGAGCGCACCGGTCACCAGACCCGCTGCTACGACGGCGAGAACCCCGGACGCATGCAACTCCTCGGCCGGGAAGTAGGCGAGGAACGGAACGGCGAAAGAGATCGTGGTGTTCAGCACCGGGTCGTCGAGCCGGCGCCGCAACGCCGAGGTCAGCCAGCCGACCAGCCACCCGATGACCGCCGCGCCGGCCACCGCCCAGGCGAAGTCACCGATCGTCTCGGGAAGGCTGAACTCCGAGGTCGCCGCGATCACCGCGATCGCCGTCCGCAGGACCACCAGTGCCGCCGCGTCGTTGACGAGGCTCTCCCCCTCCAGCACCGTCATCAGCCGCGGTGGCAGCCCGGCCCGATGCCCGATCGCCGTCGCCGCGACCGCGTCGGTCGGGGCGACCACCGCACCGAGCGCGGTCGCCAAGGCGAACGAGATGCTCGGGAAGAGCGCATGGACCAACCCACCGATCGCCAGCGCCGAGGCGATCACCATCACCACCGACAGCCACGAGATCAGCGCCAGATTCCGCCGGATGTCCAGCACCGGCAGCTGGACCGCGGACGAGTAGAGCAGCGGCGGCAGCACGCCGGCCAGGATGATCTCCGGCTCCAGGTGAATCGCCGGCATGCCCGGCAGGTAGCTCGCCCCGATCCCGAGCGCCACCAGCAGCAACGGCGCCGCGATCCCGGTCCGCCGCGCGAACACCGACGCCGCGATCATGATCGCCAGCCCGGCCCCACCCACAAGAACAATCTGATGATCCACGCGACAGCACTCTAGAAGGCCTCACCGCCGCGGGCGGTGAGGCACGGCGTCACGGTGTTCCCTCGATCGTCACGCCTGAGGGGTGTCAGTTTCAGAACCCTTTGGAGGAGGACACCATGCCGAGTGCCAACAGCAGGACAACCCCGGTTTCGGTCGACGAGCCGGAGATCGTCGGCCGCTATGCACCGCTGGGCGCGTACACGGTCGGTTTCGAGACGTTCAAGCAGGACATCGATCCGGCGCAGCTCTTCGCCGGGCTGCCCGGGGACCGGTGCCCATGTGAGCACTGGGGCGTCGTGACCGAGGGCCAGGTCACCTTCCGCTGGCCCGATCACGACGAGACCTACGTCGCCGGCGACGCGTACTACGCACCGCCCGGTCACCTGCCGCTGCTGACGGCGGGCACCTCGATCGTCGAGTTCAGCCCGAAGGACGCACTGGACTCGATGATGGCCGTCGTCCAGAAGAACCTCGCCGAAGCGGGGGCCCAGGCATGAGCACGCAGACGGTCGGGACGGCGGCGGCGACCGCGGTCGCGGGGTTGATCCGGTTTCTGGAGACCAATGCTGCGCCGGACGGGTTGTTCGCGCCGGACGTGTTCGCCGATGTGAGCCTGCCGCAGTGGCGGTTGCAAGGCGCGACGGCCGAGGACCTCGTTGCGATCCGGGTCGGGGGGCACCCGGTGACCGGGCAGGTGCTGGTCACCCGGGTCGATCCGACCGATCGCGGGTTCACGATGGAGTTCGAGGAGCGGTGGCAGGACGAAGGGCAGCACTGGTACTGCCGCGAGATGATCCGCGCCGACCTCACCGACGGGCGTATCTCGGAGCTGTCGGTCTACTGCACCGGCGACTGGGACGAGGCGAAGCAGCGCGAACACGCCGCCTCCGTCCAGCTCCTGCGGCCCTGATCACACCCACCGGGCCGTCCTACGATGAGCCTGATGGTCACCTCGTCGACGGTTCGCGACCTCCTCGACCGCGCCGGTGCCGCTCGCTCGGCCGGTCGGGGAGACGCCGCGGCACGCCTGTACGACGAAGCGGCGACCCGCAGCCGCGACGCCGACGACCTCCCCGGCTGGACCGAGGCGGTGCTCGGCGCAGCCACCGTCTACCTGTTCGGAACCCAGCCCGGAAAGCTCCCGGCCCAGCTGTACGACGTACTGGTTCGCACCACCGATGACGCAACGCGCGCCCGCGTCGCCGCTGCGCTTGCCCGGTGCTGGGCGTACGCCGGGGAGTCGCGCCGGGCAGTCCAGTTCGCGACCGAGGCCGTCGAGTGCGCCGAACGAGCCGGTACGCCGGAGCTGCTCGCCGACTGCCTCGACGCCGCGCTCGCCGCGAACTGGGGTCCCGACGACCTCGCCGTACGCCGGACCCTCACGCAGCAACTCGACGATGTCGCGGCCCATGTCCTCGACCCCGATGCCCGCCTGCAGGCACACCTCTGGGGACTGCAGGTCGCCTGCGAAACCCTGGACATGCAGGCGATCCACCGGCAGCTCGGCGCGCTCGAACATCTCGGCGAGGAGTCACCGCGCGCGCTCTTCTTCGCCGCCACTCGCCGGCTGATGCTCGACCTGCTCCACGGCCGGACCGACACCTCCGACGGGCTGATCGAGATCGCGACCACAGCGGCGGACCAAGCGGGGCTGGCGGACTCCTGGTTGGTGCTGAAGGCAATGACTACCTACAGCGCGGCGCTGGCCGGTGACACCGAAACCTGCGCGACCGGAGCGGCAACCGCCGAGACCTTCGGGCTGTCCGAAGGCGTCACCGTGCTCTGCGCCGAGGCCGCGTTCCTCTGGGCCTGCGCCGGTGACCTGTCCCGGACCCGCGCCCTCGTGAACACCTTCCACGGCAGCACTCTCGACGATCTCCCGCGCGACATGAACTGGTTGCTGACCCTCCAGTGCGTCCTCGAGGCAGCGCTGGCTGTCGACGATCGCGAGGTCGTCACCAATGCGGCCAAGCTGCTGACTCCCTACGAGGGCCGCGCGGTGATCAACGCCGGGGCGGTCATGTTCCACGGCGTCACCGACGACACGCTCGCCCGCGCGGCCGCGGTACTCGGCGATCCCGAGACTGTCGCCCGGCTCCGTCCCCGCGCACTCGCCACGTATGAACGCCTCGGGGCCACCTGGTGGCGAGACCGCCTCGCCGCCTGGCAGCTCGTTGCCCTCAACAACGATCTGGTGCACTTCCATCCAACCGGCGGTGGACTCTGGCTGATTGCCAGTACGCCGGTACGCGAACTCCGCGGCTTCGGCTATCTCCGGGAGCTCCTGCGTCACCCCCACCAACCGATCGCCGCACTCGACCTGATCGGCGGCGATACGGTGGTGGAGTCCGGACTCGGCGAACTCGCCGACCAGCAAGCACTACAGGCCTACCGCCAACGCCTCCATGACCTCGACCAGGAGCTCGCCGAAGCCGAGGACTGGTCCGACCTCGACCGCCTGAGCGCCGTACGGATCGAACGGGACGCCCTCCTCGACGAGCTCTCCCGGGCCACCGGCCTCGGCGGCCGCCCGCGCACCACCGGCTCCAGCCAGGAACGCGCCCGCGTCGCCGTCAAGAAGGCCCTCACCGCCGCCCTCGACCGCATCGCCACCGTCGACGCGCCCCTGGCACACCACCTCCGCACCACCCTCCAAACCGGCCTCACCTGCACCTACACCCCCGACCCAGCCACCACCCCGAACTGGCAACTCGACTGAGCCACTAGCCATGCTTCCAGTCTCCTCGTGTAACGCCTGACGGCCCCGCGGCACTGACCCTTCAGACACATCCGTGCCACTGCGGCGAAGTACGCGAACTGCTGTGAATCCCCTGACCACACAAGGAGAAGGCGCTATGACGGAGACCCGGTACGACGACCTGCGGGCGTTGTTCATCAACTGCACGCTGAAGCGTTCGCCCGAAGTCAGTAACACGGAGGGCCTGGTCGAAGTCAGCCGGAAGATCATGGCGAAGCACGGCGTACAAGTGGATGTGGTGCGCGCGATCGACCACGACATCGCCACCGGGGTCTGGCCGGACATGACCGAGCACGGCTGGGAGGTCGACGCGTGGCCGGCCATCCAGGAGCAGGTGATGGCGGCCGACATCCTGGTGATCGCCGGGCCGATCTGGCTGGGCGACAACAGTTCGGTCACCAAGCGGGTGATCGAGCGGCTCTACGGCAACTCCTCGATCCTCAACCCCGCCGGGCAGTACGCGTACTACGGTCGCGTCGGCCGCTGCCTGATCACCGGCAACGAGGACGGCGTGAAGCACTGTGCGATGAACATCCTCTACAGCCTGCAGCATCTCGGGTACACCGTCCCGCCGCAGGCCGACGCGGGCTGGATCGGCGAGGCGGGTCCGGGTCCGTCGTACCTGGACGAGGGTTCGGGTGGCCCGGACAATGATTTCACCAACCGGAACACGACTTTCATGGCGTGGAACCTGGTGCACCTGGCCCGGATGCTCAAGGACGCGGGCGGCATTCCGGCGTACGGGAACCAGCGGTCCGAGTGGGACGCGGGCTGCCGGTTCGACTTCGAGAACCCGGAATACAGGTAAGGCGGGCGTAGAATTTTTTTGTAAGCCAGGGATAATGGCCGGGGTGCTGTGCGGCGGCTACGTTCGGCTTGTGGCTACCGCGCTGCCTCCGGACGAGGCCCTGATCGCCGGTCTGCGGGCCGGTGACGAGGAGTTGTTCGCACGGCTCCTGGACGACTGGTCGACGTCGATGCTGCGGCTGGCGCGGAGCTTCGTGTCAACCAACGCGAGTGCCGAGGAAGTCGTCCAGGACACCTGGCTGGCGGTCTTCCAGGGGATCGATCGCTTCGAGGGCAGGTCGGCGCTGAAGACCTGGATCTACCGGATCCTGGTCAACACAGCCCGCAAGCGCGGCGTCCGCGAACACCGCACGGTGCCGTGGGCCAGCCTGGTCACCGAGTGCGGGCCGACCGTCCACGCCGGCCGCTTCCGTGGTCCTGACGATCTGTACGCCGGCGGGTGGCTCGTGTTCCCCAAGAGCTGGCCGAGCACCGAGAGCGAGGTGCTCGCCCGGGAGGTGCGCGAGGTGGTCGCCGCGGCGCTCGAAGGGCTGCCGGTGCGTCAACAGGTCGTCCTGACGTTGCGCGACATCGATGGGCAGAGCGCGGACGAGGTCTGCGCGCTGTTGCAGATCTCGACCGCGAACCAACGGGTGCTGTTGCATCGAGCAAGAGCTGCCGTCCGCAACCACCTCGAGCAGTACTACGAGGCGTCGGCGGGAGGCAGCTCGTGACGTGTGCGGAGCTGGTCGAACTCGTCACCGCCTTCCTCGAAGGCACCTTGGACAGCGAGACCGAACGACGTTTCGTCGAGCACCCGGCGCTCTGCGAAGGCTGCGAGATCTACCTCGAACAGCTACGCCGCACGATCGACGAGGTCGGCCACCTCCCACCCGAGCCCCTCGCCCCCGAAACCCGCAACCGCCTCCTTCACACCTTCCGCACCTTCCCCCGCAACAGCTAGAAGGGGCTCGTCGTCGTGCCCGATGTCCATTTCGGCAATCTCTTCGCGGTCGCGCTGATTGCTTTGCTGGCTCCCTTGCTGCTCGGGCTCGCGCCAGCTCTGCGGGTCCCGGCCGTGGTGCTCGAGATCGTCGCGGGCATCGCGCTCGGGCCGCACGGACTGGGATTCATCGACATCGACCTGCCGGTCCAGATCGTCTCGCTGCTCGGCCTCGGTTTTCTGCTCTTCCTAGCCGGCCTGGAGATCAACCTCCACCAACTGCGCGGACGCGTCCTGCGGCTGGCCGTTCTCGGCTACCTGATCACCCTGGCACTTGGCGGTCTCGCCGGCGCCGGATTCGCCACGGCGGGCTGGGTGCACAGTCCACTCCTGCTGGCAGTCACGTTGTCGGCGACCTCACTCGGCCTGGTCGTCCCAGTGCTCAAGGACTCCGGACGGCTCGACAGTGCGGTCGGGCAGTCGACTATCGCCGCAGCCTCGGTCGCCGACTTCGCGGCGGTGCTCGCCCTCTCGCTGCTGTTCTCCGCCGAAGGAGGGAGCACCGGCGAGCGACTCGTGATGGTGGCCCTGTTCGCTCTCCTCATCGCGGCGGCCGGATTCGTCGTGTCGACCGCCGGCCGCTCACAACGGATCGGCGCAGCGCTCGTCCGGCTTCAGGACACCACCGCAGAGATCAGGGTCCGAGCGGCCGTCGTGCTGTTGGTCGCCTTCGTGGCGCTGGCCGATCAGTTCGGCCTGGAGACCATCCTCGGCGCCTTCCTGGCCGGCGCGGTCGTCGGGCTGGTCGATCGCGATTCCAGTTCCCATCCGCAATTCAGGGTCAAGCTGGCGGCCATCGGCTACGGGTTCCTGATCCCGGTGTTCTTCGTCACCAGTGGCCTGCGGCTCGACCTCGGCGGGCTGGTGGGTGATCCGACGGCGCTGGTTCGCGTCCCGCTCTTCCTGGTCGCATTGCTGCTGGCGCGCGGCGTACCGGCGTACCTGTCGGTCCGGACGCTCGGCCGTCGCCCGACCACCGCCATGGCGTTGCTGCAGGCAACTTCTTTGCCGTTCATCGTGACCGCCACCCAGATCGGCGTGACGACCGGACTGATGTCACCGACCACCGCCGCCGCCCTCACCTGCGCCGGCCTCCTGTCGGTGCTGATCTTCCCCGCAGTCGCCCTGACCCAGCTCCGCAAACCGCAATCGTCACAGGACGCCCGAGCGATGCCGGCCACACCGGATAACGGCTAGCTGGTTCAGCCGTTTGCGGGGGCTGTGCGGTCGGTGGCGGCCAGCTTGGCGGCGGCGCGGAGCGAGTCGACGACGTACGTCGGGACGCGTAGGCCCTGCTTCATTGCCCAGAGGAGTTCGAGCTCGACGCGGCCGACCTGCTGGGCATACCGGCTCAACCCGCGTTCGCCCTCGGCCGTGATACCGAGCAGGTGCATGACCGCACCGAACTCCGCCCACTGCTTCTTCGTGTACGCACCGACCGGCTCGAAGGTGTGCCGGCGCAGCGTCCGGACCAGCCACTTCTGCCAGCCGGTCATCTCGGTCCACAACCCTTGGGCCGCGATCTTGTAGTAGGCGAAGTGCCCGGGCTCCTGGCGGCGGATCGGCGCGATCACCGTCATCGCGACGGCCTTCTCGCCCAGATCCAGCAGGCCCTGGTGCAGCCTGTTGTAGGCAAGGATCGCCGACTTCTCGGTCGCCACCCCGGTCAGGTAGTAGAGCATCCGGCTGACGTCCTGGATCGCGCTCCACCGACCGAGGGCGCCGAGCAACTTGTAGCTGAACTCCATCGAGGTCAGGTCCGGCTCGGCCTGCCGCAGCCCCGCCTCTGCCTGCAACCGGTCCAGCAACAACCCGTGGTGGACCTCCTGCGGAAGCCACACATCGGCATAGAAATGCCGGTCGACGGGCGGCGGATCCGGGAGCAGCAGGTTCAGCTCGAGCACGTTCCGCTCGACTTCCAGCTCGACCCGTGCCATGTAATTGAGCACCGGGCCGAACCGTTCACCGAGCAGCTCCGGCCGTGCCATCGTGTAGTCGGCGCTCTCGACCGGGATCGGCGGATGCTCCTCACCGAGCCGGTCCACATGCTCGGCCAACTGCGCCTCGACCGAGAACTGCCGACGACGCCTACGTCCTGGTTCGACGACGATTTCACCCACCCCCGCAGGCATCAAATGACTCCGGCCGGGACCGACCGTGAGTAAGTCTCACCTTACTTCACCGGACCCTGCCGACCCCAGTGACTTTCGCCATCACCGCCCGATCGGGAGGCGGATCTCGAAGGCCGCACCGCCGCCCGGCGCAGCCCCGACGGTCAGCGTCCCGCCACTCGCCCGCACCACATCACGAGCGATCGCCAGTCCCAGCCCGGCGCCACCGTCGTCGCGGCTGCGGGCATCGTCCAGCCGGACGAACCGCTCGAAGATCCGCTCCCGATCAGCGGCCGGCACCCCAGGCCCGTCATCTATCACCTGTACTACGGCCTCGGTCCCCTCCGACTGCACGACAACCCGCACCTCGTCGCGCGCATGCCGCTCGGCGTTGTCCACCAGGTTGCCCAGCACCCGCGCGAGCCTGGCCCGGTTTCCGAGGACAACTGGTTCGCCAAGAATCTCCACCACCGGACGCTTCCCAGCAGGCCGCCGGGCGATCTCCTCGTGGACGAGCTGCGCGATCTCGATCCGCTCCGGTGGCGGTCGCTCGCCGGCATCCAGCCGAGCCAGGAACAAGAGGTCAGCGGTCAACTGCTGCAATCGGATCGTGTCGGCGATCAGCTCGTCCAGCTCCAGCAACTCCGGATGCGCGGCCGCGATCTCCAACTGGGTCCGCAGCGACGCGATCGGGTTCCGTAGTTCGTGCGAGGCGTCCGCGACGAACCCGCGTTGCTGGGCGACGGAGGTCTCCAACGCGACCAGCGTCTCGTTCGTGGTCCGCGCCAGCCGGGCGACCTCGTCCTTCGATTCCGGCACCGGCACCCGCCGGCTCAGATCCCGGGCGGCGGTGATGCGACCGAGCTCACCGCGGATCGCCTCCACCGGCGCGAGCGCACGCCGGGTCACCGTCCACGTCACCCCAGCGATCACCAGCAACAGCAACGGCAGCCCGATCAGCATCGCCCGAGTCACCGTCCCAACCGCATTCTCCGCAGTAGCCAACTCGGCCCCCGCCTGCACAGTCACCTCACCGTTTCCCCCAGGCAGGGTCACGCCGAGCGAGGCAAGCCTGTACTCCGCGGTTCGCCCCTCCACCGTCGCAGTACCGGTCGAGTACGCCGCCTCACCCACCGCCACCTTCCCCGCCTGCCGCCCGTTGTCGTCATCGGACCCGTCATCCGGGTCCTGGTCGTCCGAATCGTCACCATCCGTTGCCGTCGGCCCCGAGCTCACCCCCGGCGACACACCGGACGTCGGCAAAACATTGGAGGACGGCGAAGCACCCGGTGTCGGGCTCGGCTGTCGGCGTACCGGCTGTCCGTTGATCGCCGTCAGGCCGTCGCTCGCCGCGAGCACCTTTCCTTTCGCGTCGGCGATTCGGACCGGTTGCCGGTCGTCGTCCGGGAGGTCGAGGGCAGCCGGCGCAGTACCACCGGCCAAGCGAGACGCGAGCTGCCGAGCAGTCACCTCCGCCTGCAACTCGGCCTGGTTCGACAGGTTCGAACGCAAAAGCAGCACCACCGCCAGCCCCGCCACCACCAGCGCGACCGCAACCACCGCGGTCGCCGCCACGGTCGTCCGGGTCCGCACCGACCCGCGCATCAGCCGCCGTCCCTCGCCAGCCGGTACCCGGCCCCTCGTACGGTCGTGATCGTCTTCCGCCCGAACGGCGCATCCAGCTTGCGCCGCAGCGCGCTCACATAGACCTCGACAATGTTCGGATCCCCGTCGTACGCCGTATCCCAGACGCCATCCAGGATTTGCGTCTTCGACACCACCTGGCCCGCATTCGTCGCGAGATGTTCCAGTACGGCGTACTCCTTCGCCGTCAGCTCGATCTCGTCCTCGCCCCGGAACACCCGTCGCGCGGCCGGCTCGAGCCGCAGGTCGCCGAGTTCGATCACCGGTGCCGCTCCCCTGGTCCGGCGGCGCAGCAGCGCGCGGATCCGGGCCACCAGGACGACGTACGAGAACGGCTTGGTCAGGTAGTCGTCGGCGCCGGTGTCCAGCCCCTCGGCCTCGTCGTACTCACCGTCCTTCGCGGTCAGCATCAGGATGGGTGTCTCGTCACCGGCAGCGCGCAGGTCGGCGCAGACCCGGTAGCCGTTGCGGCCGGGCAGCATGATGTCGAGCAGGATCAGGTCATAGTCGCCGCCGAGCGCCCGGTCCAGCCCGGTCAACCCGTCGTACGCGACATCCACCACGAATCCCTCGGCGGCCAGCCCCTTCGCCAGCGAGGTGGCCAGCCGTCTCTCGTCCTCGACGATCAGCAGCCGCATGCGTCCCAGCCTGACAGATCGACCCTGAAGACGACTTCAGGTTGCTTCAGGCATCGTTCAGCTCCGGTCGGCAGTGTCGGGGACATCGAAGATCCCCGACTGGAAGGAAGTTCTGATGAAGCGCATCGTTCTGACGCTGGCCACTGCCGCCGTACTGACCACCGCGGGTGTCGCCACCGCCTATGCGGTTCACGCCGACGACCACCCGTCCGGCGTGACTGCTGAGAGCCCGGTTCCGACCGGTTCGCTGACCGCGGCCAAGGCGGCGGAGCAGGCCGTGAAGGACGTGCCGGGTGGTGTCGTCACCGATGTCGACTGGGACGACAACACGTGGGAGCTCGACGTCCGGGCCGGCTCGACCTGGCGCGAACTGACCTACGACCCGAACGGCAAACTGCTCTCCAACCACCCCGACAACACCCGCTCGGACGACACCCGCGACGACCACGACGACGACTGACCGCAGGCCGAGACGGCAGGGTTGTCAGGAGGAACCAGCCGATAGGGTCCTGACAGGGCCCGAGGGGTTCGCCGACAATCCTGCTCGTCTCGCTGAGGATGCTGATGCTCGACCGTTCCGGGTCCGCGGTGAGCATCGTCATCGGCTCGAGGGTCTACCGATCAGCCTTCCTGTCCCTCCTGATCGCCGGCATCGGCACCTCAGCCGCCACACCCCAACTGACCCTCTTCCTCATCCGCGAACTCAACACCCCGCTACCGGTAGCAGGCCTGTACTACGTAACGAACCTGGCTGCCCCGCTAGCCGGATTCCTGATCGGACGCCTGTCGGACAGGACCCCCGAGCGGCTCCTCTGGTTCCGGATCTGCGCGCTGGTCGGCGCGCTCGGCTGGATCGCGATGGCAGCCGCCCATGCGGTCTGGCTGCCCTTCGTGATCAGCGCAGTAGCACTGAGCATCGGCGGTGGCGCAATGGCCCAGCTCTTCGCCGCCTGCCGCGACGAACTCAGCCGGCACCCGACCAAGGCCGACAACCGGGTCGTCGCGATGATCCGGATGGCGTTCACGATCGGCTGGATGCTCGGCCCGGTCCTGGGCAGCTGGTACGGCGGGGTCTTCGGCCTCCGCTCGTTGCTAGTGGCAACCGCCGTCTGCGTTTTCGGACAAATTCTTCCGTTCGGCACGCAACGGGTCCAGCGCTACCAGAACCCGGTCCCCCGGCCACCATCCGATCGACGGCAGATCGACCACATGATGCCGCTGCTGGTCTTCACCGCCGTCTGCATCCTGGCGATGACCGGCGACACCATCAAGTTCGGCTACCTACCGATCTACATGGCCGACGAACTGCACGTCTCCGACTCGACCCGCGGGCTGGTGATCGGGATCCAGCCGCTGCTCGAACTCCTGCTGCTCCCCGTCGTCGCCCGCCTCGCCGACCGGTTCGGCTCGCTGTGGGTGATGACCGGTGGCGCCGCAATGGGCCTGGCCGGGAATCTCGCCTACGCGACGGGCACCTCGGTCGGCATCCTCTTCCTCGGCCAGGCGCTGACCGCCGGCCTGTGGGCCTGCGTCGGCGTACTGGGTGTCTCGATCGCCCAGCACCTCTATCCCGAAGGCGTCGGCACCGCATCCGGTGTCTTCCTCAGCGCGATCCCGGTCGGCTCCGCCATCGGCGGCACGATCGGCGGCCTCGGCGTCGCCGCCATCGGCCTCCCGCACGTCTTCTTCATCCCCGCCGCCCTCACCACCCTCGCCACCATCTCCTTCGCCATCCTCAGCACCCGCCTCGAACACACCCACTAGCAGACCTTTCTCGGCGCACCAAGTTCTCGCGTTCGACGTCAACGAGACTCTGCTGGCCGCCAGCGCCACCCAGTTCTACTGCTCCAGTGCCCGCTGGACCTATCCCAACTTCGTCATCCCCAAGCACTCGAACAAGGCCACCCCGAGATCGGTCTGCCAGAAGTCCCGGGTCGCCAAGGGCGGGAGGGCCTACCAGTCCGATGCTTACGTCGAGGACGGCCCCGACAAGACCGGCATGCTGAGCCCGACCCTCCAAGTCCAGGACTAGCCCGGTGCCGGAGCACAGCGGGGCGCACCGGCATCATGGCCCTTGTGATGCATCTGCGGCTGATTGTGCCTGGGGATCGGACTGAGTTGGTGGTGGGGACGCTCACCGGGGACGAGCGGGTTACGAATGTTGTGGTACTGCCGGGGGCGGCGAAGCGGCCGGCTGGAGACGTTGTGTACTGCGACGTCACCAGGGAGGCGACGTCGGACATCCTCGGCTGGTTGAAAGCACATGGCCTGTACGACGAGGGGTCGGTCGCGCTCACCACCGTCGACGCCTCGCCGTCGCGCAACGCCTGGCGGACCGAGGAGGCGGCTCCGGGTGCTCCCGACGATGCGGTGGTCTGGGATGCGGTGGTCGGTCAGGGGTACGCCGAGGCGCGCGGCTCCTGGTCGTTCTACGCGTTCCTCACGCTGGCCACCATGATCGCCGCGATCGCCGTGATCACCGACTCGGCGATCCTGGTGGTCGGTGCGATGGTCGTCGGCCCCGAGTTCGGCGTCGTGGCGGCGCTGGCCCTCGGTATCGCGCTGGGCCGGAAGAGTCTGGCCTCCCAGTCGCTCGTCCTGCTGATCAAGGGCTTCCTGATGGCGATCCTGCTCACCACGCTGGCCGCCTTGCTGGGCCGGGCGGCCGGCTGGATCGACGTCGGCGACGTGACCGCGGCCCGTCCGCTCACCGGTTTCATCTGGCGGCCGGACCACTGGTCGGTGGTCGTCGCCGTGCTGGCGGGCTGCGCCGGCGTACTGTCCCAGACAGCCGGCCGGTCGAACGCCCTGGTCGGCGTCTTCATCTCGGTCACCACCGTCCCCGCCGCCGGCGACCTGGCCCTCTCGATCGCCGTCGGCGCCCCGGCCCAGATCGGCGGTTCGGCCGCCCAGCTCGGCATCAACCTGGCCGGCATGACCTGCGCCGGCGTCGCCACCCTCCTGCTCCAACGAGCCCTCTGGCGAGCCCTGACCCAGAAGCACCAGCGCGAATCGCCCTGAGTGTTCACCTGAAGTAAGCGTTCCGGCGCGCGGACGGCCAGGTGCGAGGGTTGGACGCGCCGGTTATGGTCTGAGCGACAGTGGGCCGGTGTTTGGCTCCCGGCGACCACCCCTCGGTCGCCGGAAGGAGGCCGTCGTGGTGGTGAGGCGAGAGCAGCTCGAGTTGGTCTGGCGGGGAGCGAAAGCGGTCGTCACCCATCGGGCCGTTCAGGTCGGTGCGTTGGTCGGCGCCGTGATGTTGTCGCTGTGGAACGTCGAGCGGGTGCCGCATACCTCGGTACTGCCGGCCGCGATCGGATTGCTGCCGTTCGCGATCGGCAAGTACGTGCTGTGCCCGTTGCGGTGGCACGCGCTCTCGGCCAGCGGCCGGACCCGCGCCTGGCACGTCCGGGCCTACGCGGAGAGCGAGATCCTCGGGCTCATCTCACCCTGGCACGCCGGCGCCGACCTCTGGCGGGTGCACCGATTGGAGGCCACCGGCGTACGGCGTACGTCGGCGATCGCTTCGGTCGCGCTGGACCGGTTCGTCGGTGCTGTCGGACTGATCGTCGCCGTGGCGGTCTGTGGGATCACGATGCCGCCGATGGTGCTCGTCGTCGCGCTCGGTCTCGCGGCCGTGGTGCTGGTGGCCGCGATCCTCGTACGCCGACGGCGACCCGGTCTCGCCGGGAGCTGGCCGTGGCCGTCGCCCAAGGTGTTCACGGCCGGCGTCGTGCTGTCGATCGGTTACCAGGCCACGATTCTCGGCCTGCTGATCGGTGCGCTGCAGGCGGTCGGCGACTCGGTGTCGGCCTTCCAGCTGGTCGCCGTATTCGGAGCAAGTCAGCTCGCTGGTGTGCTGCCCGGCGTACACGGTGCCAGCCCGCGCGAAGGAGCGTTGGTCGCGGGCTTGGCCTCGATCGGGGTCTCCTGGACTGCTGCTTTCGGAGCAGTCGCCCTCACCGCATTGCTTTACTGGGTTGCGGCTTTGCTCTTCGGTGGTGGCTGCTTCCTGTTGCGCTGGCGCGGCTGGTTCAAGGATCCGAGACCGATGGCCGCACTGTGCGCGGGTGGCACAGGCGCCGGGCTGATCGCCGCGGCACCTGTGCCCGATTAGCTAACTCAGAAGCTGAGCTTCCCGGTCACCAGGTACGGATCGCTCTTGGCCTTCGACTCGAACAGGATCAGGAAGCACTGACCCGCTGGTACGTCGGTCGCCAGCACGTGACTGGGGGACTTCTTCGTAAAGACCTGGACGTCACCCAGGTCGCCGCCGCTCTCGCACTCCTCGACCAGCACCTCAGTTGCCTTCGGCACGGTGGTCAGGTTCAGCTTCACATCGCCTCCCTTCGCGATGTAGGTGCCACCCGAACTCCAACTGTGCCCCTGAACCAGGTGGGTGTAGTACTGACCAGCCGGTGCCGCCTGGGCGGCCAGCGGAGCTACGGCCAGGGTCGACACTGCCAACGCCGCAACAGCGGCCACTCGAACCTTCATAGTTGTCCCTCCATCGACGATACATACTCAGTATCTAGATACTAAGTATGTAGAGGGTCATCCTGTCAACAGCGTTCTTCTCAGTAGATGTTCGACGGCCGGACCATGCCTTCGGCCAGGTCACCGAAGCCGGGGGCCATGATCGTGCCGGGATTGCCGAGCAGTTCCTCGACGACCGCGGTCTCCGTCGTGATGATCAGGGCCGCGATCGACGCGGCGCTCTCCAGGGCCGCCCGGGTCACCTTCAGCGGATCCATGATCCCTTCGTCGAACATGTCGCCGTACGAGCCGGTCAGCGCGTTGAAGCCGTGTCCCAGCGGAAGCGAGATCACCTTGTCGATCACCTCGTCCCCCTCGTAACCGGCGTTGATCGCGATCCACCGCATCGGCTCCGGGAGCGCCCTGCGGACCACCTCGCGGCCGACCGCCGCGTCGCCGGTCAGCTCGACCCGGGAGACCGCGTCCATCGCCTGGACCAGCGCCACTCCCCCGCCGGCCACCACGCCCTCCTCGAGCGCCGCCCGGGTGGCGGCCAGCGAATCCTCGACCCGCAGCATCCGCTCCTTGAGCTCGACGCTGGTCGCGCCACCGACCCGGATCACCGCGACTCGCCCGGACAGCCGGGCCATCCGTAGCTGCAGGTTGTCCTGGTCCGCGTCGATCTTCGCCCGCTCGAACTGCGTCTCGAGCTGCGCCAGCCGGGCCTCCACCAGGGTGGCCGCGCCGTGCCCGCCGACGATCGTCGTACCGTCCTCGGTGATCGTGATCCGGTCGCAGGACCCGAGCCGGTCGAGGGTGACCTCGGACAGGTCGAGTCCGGTGTCCGCGGCGATCACCGTGCCGCCGAGCGCCACCGCGAGGTCCTCGAGTTCGGCGAGCCGGCGATGGCCGAAGCCCGGTGCGCGGACGACGACCGACCGCATCGTGTTGTGCATGTTGCCGCCCACCAGGAGCTGCAACGCGGGTCCGTCGACGTCTTCGGCCAGTACGACGAGCGGCCGGTCGGCGCGCTTGGCCACCTCGACCGTCGGCATGATGTCCTGCACCTGGGAGATCTTCTTGTTGGTGAGCAGGATGACCGGGTTGTCGTAGACGGCCTCCATCCGCTCCCGGTCGGTGACCATGTACATCGAGATGTAGCCGTGGTCGAAGTCGATGCCGTCGACAACGTTCACCGACAGCCCGAAGGTCTCCGACTCCTCGGTGGTGACGATGCCGGTGCGGCCGACCCGCTCGACCGCCTCGGCGACCACCTCCCCGATCGACTCGTCGTCGCTGGCCGCCAGCGTCGCGATGTGCCGCAGATCCTGCGCCCCACCGACCTCGGCCGCCCAAGAACGCAGGGTCTCCACGACCACCGGCACGGTCTGCTCGATCCCGCGCCGGACCCGCATCGGGTTGGCGCCGGCGTCGACGGCCCGCAGGCCCTCGCGGACCATCGCCTGGGCCAGCACGGTCGCGGTGGTGGTGCCGTCGCCGACCACGCCGTTGGTCTTCATCGCGACTTCCTTGACCAATTGCGCACCCATGTTGGCGAACGGGTCACGCAGCTGGATCTCCTTCGCGATGGTGACGCCGTCGTTGGTGATCGTGGGCGGGCCGGTCAGCTTCTCCAGTACGGCGTTGCGCCCCTTGGGTCCGAGCGTCACCTTGATCGCGTCGGCCAGCGCATTCACCCCGGACTCGAGCAGCCTGCGTGCGTCGGAATTGAACCTCAGTTCCTTTGCCATGATGTTCCTTTCAGGGGATGAGAATGGCACGGCCGCGGACCAGGCCGGCGTCGAGGTCGTCGAGCGCCTGCTGGAAGTCGGCCAACGGATATTTCGTGGTGTGCAAGGTGACGCTGCCCTGCGCGGCGAGCACCATCAGCTCCTGCAAGTCGTTGTACGAACCGACCAGATTGCCGAGGAAATTGATCTCGGTCGAGATCACGTCGATCGTCGGGACGTCGAGGTCCTCGCCGTACCCGACGACGTAGTAGTTGCCGGCCCGGCGCAGCATCGCCACGCCCTCCGCGGTAGAGCCGCCCTCGCCGACGAAGTCGATCAGCGCCTCCGCGCCGTGACCGCCGGTCAGCTCCAGCACCTGCTCGATCTGGGTGCCATCGGCAACGATTCCGTGGTCCGCGCCGAGCTCGACGGCGAGCCGGACCGCCGCCGGGTTGCGGTCGACCACGACGAGCCGCACCGCCGAGATCGCCTTCAGCACCTGGATGCCGATGTGGCCGAGTCCGCCGGCCCCGATCATCACGCAGACGTTCCCCGGCCGCAGCCGACGAGCTGCCTTGGCGACGGCGTGGTACGCCGTGAGGCCGGCGTCGGCGAGCGCCGCGACATCAGCGGGTTCCAGACCGTCGTCGATCCGGACCACGCTGCGCGCCGTCGTACGGAGGTATTCGGCGTAGCCGCCGTCGGTGTCGATGCCGGGGAACCGGCTGTTCTCGCAATGCACGTCGTCACCGGAGCGGCAGGCGCGGCACAGGCCGCAGGTGATCAGCGGGTGCAGGATCACCTTGTCGCCGACGGCGACATTGGTCACCGCATCGCCGACCGCATGGACCCAGCCGGCGTTCTCGTGGCCGATCGTGTATGGCAGCGCGACGCCGCTCTTCTCCGCCCACTGCCCTTCCAGAATGTGCAGATCCGTCCGGCACACTCCGGCGCCACCGATCCTGACCACCACGTCGAGCGGCCCGGTGATCTGCGGCTCCGGTACTTCGGTGAGCTGCAGCTTGGTGTGATAACCGACGACTTGTACCGCCCTCATGACGCTCTCCTCCTCGTGTCGGTGATGCGGGTGGACAGCGGTTCGCCGTCGTACCGGGTCGCGAGCAGCCCGCGGCAGAAATGCGCGTTGCCCTCGACCGAGACGCGGACCGCCTTGGCATACCGGAGCCGCAGCGGGACGGCCGCCTGCTCCACCGGCTGCCCTTCCTCGTCGACGACGACCAGCTCGTCCGGCCTGATGCCGAGCCCGATGTCCGTACGCCGTCGCAGCAGCGCCTCCTTGTGCGGACCACCGGGGAGCTCGCCGAGGGTAAGGCGATCGAGTTCGTCGAGATTCCGGTCGGTGGTCCTGAGCAGCGCCATCACGCACCGCTCCATCGCCGCGGTGTGCGCCTTGCGCTGGAAGATCCGCCGCAACTCGTCCAGGCTGTCCTCGGCCTCGGGACCGAACGTGCCCCGGTAGCCGGCGTTCAGGGCCAGGCCGGCGTTGATCCGGTCCGAGTCGTGGTGATCGTCCAGCAGCACCATCACCCGTCCGGTGCCCGGGACGCGCCGGAGCGCGTCCTGGGCGTCGGCCGCCATCAGGTAGGCGAAGTTCGGTGCGCAGAACGAGGTCGGCAGCCGGAGATGGACAGTCACCCCGGCATCGTCGAGCCGGATCGACCGGACGAAGCCGAGCTCGGTGATCGGCTCGTCGAGTTCGGGGTCGACAACGGTCGCCAGGGCCGCGGTCACCTCACTCGCCAGACTCGCTGGGGTGACCGTGCTCATGACGCCACAGCCCCAGCGGCCACCTCGACGTCGGTGTCACCGGCATCGGTGGGCAGCCGTAGCTCCGCCGGCACCTCCAG
Organism: Kribbella sp. NPDC006257; assembly: GCF_040613535.1. Taxonomy (NCBI): domain Bacteria; kingdom Bacillati; phylum Actinomycetota; class Actinomycetes; order Propionibacteriales; family Kribbellaceae; genus Kribbella; species Kribbella sp. NPDC006257. The sequence continues at coordinate 8,979 of NZ_JBEXSJ010000005.1, read as the reverse complement.
GCCGTACAGCGCGGCAGCGTTCAGCCCGAGGATCTTCTTCTTCTGCGGGACCGTGATCGGCCCGTACTCCGTCTGGCCCGCCGGCAACTGGAAGTCGACGAACTTCTCGACCAGCCACTTGGGCGTCCAGATCGCGTAGTCGCTGGAGAACAGGATCTTGTCCTCGCCGATCCAGTAGAGCAACTCGCCGAGGATCTGGGCGAAGTACCCGGGCCGGGTGTGGATGAACGGCATCGCCACCGCCAGCCCGCCGTACACGTTGGACTCCTGAGTGGCGATCCAGCAGAAGTCCTCCAGCCTCGGCAGGCCGACATGCTCGACGATGAAGTTCAGGTCGGTGTAGTCGGTGGCCACCTTGTCGATATCGGCCACATCGAAGGCGTCCCGGTCCAGCGGCCGGATCGTGGGGCCCTTGTGGACATGGATGTTCTTGATCCCGAGCTTCAGGCACTCCTCGAGATAGCGGCGCGCCCAGGGGTCGTCGAGCTTCCAGCCGCGGGAGTCGCCGTGCCACTCCGCGGTGTAGAGCTTCACGCCCTTCAGATTCATCCGCTGCGCATCCTCGCGGAGCTGTTTGAGTCCGGCCTCCTCGAACCGTGGATCCCAGGCGTGGTTGTAGGTCAGCCTGCCAGGGTTCTGCTTGGTCAGTGCGAGCGCTTCCTCGGTCTGGCCGAACCCGGTCCGGTAGAAGTCGCCGAGGATGGCCGGCTGGAAGATGGCGTGGTCGACGTACCCGTCCTCGAAGATGTCCTTCAGCAGCCGGTCGCCGCCGTAGTACGTGTAGGTGTCGTAATCCCAGACGACTTCTTCGGGACTGAGGTTCTTGTGGTAGTCGTAGAAGCAGTCGATGAACTGCTTGCCGTGGATGTTCTTGTGGTTCGAGGCACGGCCGTCCCACAGCGCGATGTGCGCGTCGACGACGTAGTACTTCTCACCGTTCTTCTCGTACATCGGGCATCACTTCCGGACCAGGTCGAAGCCGATGTACTCGGCGGCGTCCTCGGGGCTGGCGAACAGGATGGTCTTGTCGTCGAGGTGCACCATCCGGCCGTAGTGGGTGGAGCTGATCTCCTCGAACACCGAGCCGTCGAACTCCGAGCCGAGCGCGTCGGTCAGTTCGGCGTAGTCGAAGTCGAGCAGCCCGGTGCCGTCGACGCGGATCATCGACGGGTACTCGGTCAGCTCGACGCCTTCCTTCGCGCCCATCACGTCGGCGACGACCCGGCCGATCGGCGTGTTCATCAAGGTGACGCCGCACTTGTTGGAGAACTCGGCGTCCGATCCGAATGTCATGCTCACTGGTCCAGCTCCTTCGGTGAGTCGAGCCCGAGATCCTCGAGCAGCGAGCGGAACTTCTGCTTGGCCGCGTCAAGACTGACCGCGAACGTGATCGGCTTCTCGGCCGGCTGCGACCAGATCGGCTGCAGCGCCTGCGCGGCGGTCAGGCAGCGCGGCACCCAGACCGAGAGCCACTCCCCGAGCAGCACCTTGTTGGTCTCGCCGAACTCCTCGTCCCGGGTCAGCAGCCGGAACAGGTTGCGGGTGTAGTTCAGGTCGCGGTCGTAGTCGTACTCGCCGGTGCCGACGATGGTCGGGGTGATGTAGTCGCCGTTGCGCGCCGCGATCTGCATCACCAGCTCGCTGCGCAACAACGAACCGACGAGCTGCTCGAAGACGATGTTGGTGGCGAACAGCAACTCACACCAGTCACCGACAGCGGTCAGCCGCTCGACCACCTCACGGGTCGGCTGCCACTCGGGCGCGTCCTTCCAGACCTCGATATGCGCCGACCCGTCGAACGGCACGTCGGCCTCCGACAGATCCAGGTTGAAGAGCGCGAGGTCCTGGGCGAAGCGCATCTTGTGGGCGGCGTTGACGGCGACCGCGGTGTTGATCATGTTGGTCGGGCCGGATCGCTGAATGCTGGTGAAGACATGCAGCGCCAGCCCGTTCTCGGCGTGCATCCACGCACCCAGGTTGCGCTCGATGAACTTGAGCCATGCCGGGTTCCACGCGTCGTACACCCTGGCCCGCTTGGCGTTCTGCAGACAGAGGTCGACCTGGCGGACGACCGCGGAGTTGTTCCGGTAGATCGTCTGGTTCCACTCCTCGTTGGGGTCGAGGAACGCGTGCCAGTTGGACGACTTCGCTGCCGTCCACTCCTTCGGGTAGCCGCCCGGGCCGTCGCCGAAGCCGTAGATCCAGCCCTGGCTCAGGTGCCGCTCGGGGTCCGGCTGGACGTCGACGGTGACGTCCTCGTACATCGTCGCGCGCAGCTTGGCCGGCTTGTAGTAGTTGTACGACCGGCTCTTCGAACTGGGGAACTCCAGCGCGCCGGCCTCGGAGTCGGTGAACTCGATCTTCGGGAAGCTGCGCTGCTTCGGCACTGCGGATTGCGTCATCTCAGACTCCATCGGTCGCGGGGCTGGTGAACTTGTCGTAGAAGACCTGGTCGTTCGGAACGTTGCTTGCCTCGAGCAATGCCAAGGCGGCGTCCACCATCGGCGGCGGTCCGCACAGGTAGACCTCGCTGCGGTGCAGCTCCGGCTCGCGGCGCTCGACGATCTCGGTGACGTTGCCTTGCTCGGCCGCACTGTCCGCGCCGTCCATCGACTCCGACAGGCAGGCGATGAACTCGAAGTCGGCGAGGTCCGCGCCGAGCTCGGCGATCAGGTCCAGGTAGAACAGGTCGGCCGCCGTCCGGGCGCCGTAGTAGAACCGGACCGGCCGGGTGCTGCCGGTCTCCCGGAGCTGGCGCAGGATGGACAGGATGGGCGCCATCCCCGCCCCGCCGGCCACACAGACCACCGGGAGCACATGGCCGTCCTTGAGGGTCGACGACCCGTACGGACCGGTCAGCTCCAGCACGTCGCCGGCCTTCAGCTCGCCGTCCAGCAGCGCCGAGAACCGGCCACCCGGGTACTTCTTGATCAGGAACTCGATCTCGCCGGCGGCCGAACCGGTCGTCGCCATCGAGAACGACCGATGGTCGCCGGTTCCGGGGATGGTGATGTCGACGTACTGGCCGGGCTTGAACTCGAAGGCCTGCCCCGCGGTCAGCCGGAGCGAGACGATGTCGCGGGTGACCGGCTGGATCGAGGCAACCTCGGCGCTGACGGTCTGGATCGGGATGCCGCCGAGCAACTCGTCCTCGTCGAAGTTGAGCAGCTCGATGGTGCAGTCGCTGTAGGCGTGCGCCCGGCAGAGCAGCACGTACCCCTCGGCGACCTCGGCGTCGTTGCAGGCGAAGGTCGAGTAGCGCTCCATCTGCAGGTCGCCTTCGAGGACGTACGACTTGCAGGCGGAGCACTGCCCCTCCCGGCAGCCGTGCATCAGGTGGATGCCCTGCCGGAACGCCGCGTCGAGGATCTTGTCGTCCTCGGTGACCTCCATCTCGATGTCGACCGGTTCGAAGCGGATGCGATGACTGTCGGCCATCTCGACCTCCTCACAGTGGGGGTGATGGAACGGCTGGTGGCGCCGGACGACAGGGCTCCACGGCGCCACCAACCGGGTCAGACGGCGGCCTTGGTGCCGTTCGCCTTGTACGCCGCGATGTGCGCCTCGCGCTCGGCGTCGGACATCTGGTTCAGCAGCACGTTCGGGCTCATGAAGGTGTTGCCGCGGACGTCGTCGAGGGTCCACATCTTCTTCGGGTCGTCGAGGTCCAGGTGCGGCTGCCCGATCAGGGTCTTGCCGTCGTCCCGGACGTATCCGAGGTCGGAGACGATGTCGGCCAGGTCCTTGTTGTGGTGCAGGGTCTCCCACTCGCGGAACCCGGTGAGCCGGCCCATGTTCGGGGTCGGGCGCCCGTCGTACTCGCTGCGGAACGCGACCGCGTCGGTCCAGTAGCAGGTCTCCGAGCAGTAGGTCCGCCACTGGTCGTCGACCTTCTCGGTGACCATGTCCTCGCGGATCAGCGCCGGCACCATGCAGGTCCAGCAGCGGTGCGGGTACTGGTAGCCCACCTCTTCGAAGGCGATCGGCTTGTTCCGGCCCGGGTAGGCGAGCCGGTTGTAGTTCTCCCACCACTTGCCGTACTTCGAGTACCAGCCCGGGTACTTGCCCTCGAACCACTCGAAGTCCTTGTCGGTCATGGCGTCGATCCGCCAGTAGTTGACCGGCCATCCGGTGGCGAAGAACCGCGCCACCTCGTGCACGTAGCCCTTGTTGGTGATCCGGTTCCACGCTTCCTCGACCAGATCGTGCGGGATGGTGAGGCCGTACTTCTCCAGCGGCAGCAGGTAGCTGCGGTAGTAGTCGTCGTAGATCCAGCGACGCCACATCTCCGCATAGCTCTCCCGGTCCTTGCGACGGTCCTTCGTGCCGTACTCGATGAAGGTGCCGATCGCGGCGTCCACCACACAGTGGTTGTTCCACCAGGCGTACCGCAGATCCCGCTCGAGCAGCGGCCGGTTGCGCTCGTCGGCCAGCGCCATCAGCAGGATCGAGTAGCCGTTGCTGATGTGCCGCGATTCGTCGGACTGCACCGAGTGGAAGACGGTCGGCAGCAGGTAGTCGCCGTTGGCCGCCGCCTCGTCGGGCATCGCGACGAACAGCGTGTTGGTGAAGGCGGTCTCGGCGACCACCGTCAGGTAGATGTTCGCGGCGGTGATCGCGTCACCGGTGATGAACCCCTCGCCGAACTGCCGGCCGATGGTGCCCGCGTAGTTGTTCGCGAACGCCTTCTCGGTCATGTCGAACCCGGCCGGGTCGATGTAGTTGTTCATGTACAACTTCTTCAGGTTCATCTGGATCGTCGAGTGCCGGACCTCGTCGATCATCTGCACCGCGAGCCCGTTGTGGATCTCCGGGTTCGGTACGGCGTCGATCGCCATCGGCATCGCCCGGGCCGCGGAGATCTCCGGGAACGGGATGATGCTCAGGAACAGCTTCTGCCACTCCAGCCAGCGCTGCTGCACCTGGCGGAACATGTTGCCCCGGATGGCGCCGTCCATCGCGCCGTAGACCCGGTTGTCCTTCTCCTCCTCCATCGGGAAGTAGGACCGCATGATCTGCTTCAGCGGGTCCTTCTTGGGCGCCTTCTCGAACGTGTAGTCGGTCCCGAACCGGGTGGCCGGCGTGGCGAAGGTCGGCTCCCAGGAGAGTTCGGTGATCTTGGCATGCGCCTTGGTGAGACTCTGCCTGCTCATGTCTGCCTCCAGAATCGGCTGTGTTCCAGCGATGAAAGCCGCCTGGAGGCGGTGGCTCTGTCTCAATGTGAGACGCGGCTTCTCTCCTTGCGGATTACCGTTGGCCGTGTTCCGCTGTCCCGGAGTGAAGGGAGCTGACGATGGCCATCGACCTACCGGCCCGGAACACGATCCGGATGTCGTGGCAGCGCTCTCAGGCGTCGCTGGTCGACACCGACCAGCCCGCACCGGCGTACTTCGCCGGGGTCGACTACGACACCACGCTGACCAGGGCCGCCCGGCCGGTGATCGACGCGCTCTCCTCGGAGCTCACCAACGAGCCGGTCTGCATCATCCTGACCGACGCGAAGGGGATCGTGCTGGACCGTCGCGGCGGCGACCGGTCGCTGATCCGCCGGCTCGACTCGGTCGACCTGTCCCCCGGATTCCGCTATGCGGAGTCCGAGGTGGGCACCAACGGCATCGGCACCGCGCTCGAGGTCGGCGGGCCGATCCTGATCCGCGGCGACGAGCACTACACCGGCGTACTCCGGAGCTTCGCGTGTGCCGGTGCGCCGATCGCGCACCCGGTCACCGGCGGCCTGCTCGGCGTACTGGACATCACGACCCAGGCCCGCAACTCCAACGCCGTCCTGCTGTCGTTCGCCAAACTCGCCGCGCGCCGGATCCAGGAGCGCATCGTCGAGGAGGCGAACGCGCTCGACCAGGCCCTGCTGAGCGACTACTACGCGGTCTGCCGGCACACCGGCGGCTCGGTGATCGCCCTCGGCGACGAGGTGTTCATGATCAACGCCCACGCCCAGCAGCACTTCGACTCCACCGACCAGGCCGCGCTGATCGACCGGACCCGCGACGCCCGCGGCGGCACCAAGCCGGTCACGTTCATCGCCGACCTGCCGAGCGGGACGATCGCCCGGCTCGCCTACCACCCGACGTTCCTCGGTGACACACTGGCCGGCGGCGTCGTCCAGATCAAGGAACAGCGCCCGGCCCCGCGAACCGCCGGCGACGGGCGAGTGCCGGCCCTTCCCGGACAGGCCGGTACGAGCCCGCTCTGGCGGCACACCATTCAGGAGGTGCTCGACGCGAGCAGCCGAGGCGATTGGCTGGTCGCCGAGGGCGAGGCGGGCGTCGGGAAACTGACCCTGCTGCGCAGCGTGCGCGACTACACCGCACCGAACCGCCGGCTGGTGGTTCTCGATCCCGCCGGCCCGACCTCCCCGGACGCCTTCCTCGCCCAGGCTGGCGCCGAACTCGGCTCCGGCGCGGACCTGATCATCCACCACGCCCACCTGCTGCCGGGCGAGGTGATCCAGGGCCTGACCGAGCTTCTGCAGAGCGTCCGTGACGGCGCGCTGGGCGGCGACCCCTGGGTGGCACTCACCATGATCGCCGGACTTGCCGACAGCCCCGAGGAGCTTGCGACCCAGCTCCTGCATTTCTTCCCGCGGACCGTCGCCGTACCGCCGCTACGTCATCATCTGGAGGACGTCCCGGCCCTGGTCCGGCATCTCCTGAACAGAGCCGGTATCACCGGGGTGACGCTGTCGGCGCCGGCGATGAACCAGCTGATGAGGCTTCCCTGGGCCGGCAATGTGAGCCATCTGCGCAGGGTGCTCACCGCGGTCGCCCGGCGCCGCCGGGCCGGCGTGGTGGAGCTCGACGACCTCCCCGCCGAATGCCACGCAACGACCCGGCGCCAGCTGACCAGGATGGAAGCACTCGAGCGCGATGCCGTCGTCGGTGCGCTGGCGAGCCACCACGGCGACAAGACCGCGGCGGCAGCTGCGCTGGGCATGTCCCGCGCGACCATCTACCGCAAGATCCGCGACTACGGCATCGTCAACTGAGCCGTTGCCGAGGGCAACTGGTACTGGACCTTGGCTGAATAGTTCGCCTTGTCGTTGCGGGCTTCGGCGATGAGGCGGCCGCGTGGGGTGTGCGGGAAGCGGTCGAGCATCGCGCGGACCTCGGCGGCTTCGACGTTGGCGCCGAACAGTTCCGTGTCGAGGCCGAAGCGGACGCCTTCTGCCAGTGGGCCGGCGATCACCGGGTCGAAGCCGAGGGCGTCGACGATCATCGCGACGGATGCGGCGTCCTCGGGCTCCCCGGCGACGGCGATCGCCTTGCGGTTCGGCGTACCGGCTGGGCGGGCGCCGTCTTCGAGGTCGTGGTAGCCCATGTGGTTGAACGCCTTCACCACTCGGGCTCCTGGCAGGAAGTCCTGGACGAGCTCGCTGGACGAGGTGCGCGGGTCGGTGAGGTCGTCGCGGTGACCGTCGATCTCCCACCAGTAGTTCATCGCGTCGATCACCAGCTTGCCGGCGAGCGCCTCGGCCGGGAGGTTGCGGTATTTGCCGAGTGGCAGCGCGAGGATCACCACGTCCGCCTGCGCGGCAGCGTCGGCCGCCGTGGTCGCCACCGCTCCGGGCGTGACGACCTCGACGATCAGCGCGATCTTCGACACGTCCCCGGAACCGGCGATCAGCACGCGATACCCGGCGGCTACGGCGAGGCGGGCAAGCACTGTGCCGACCTTGCCGGCGCCGAGGATTCCGATGGTGGGCTTCATGCGACGAGCTCCCGGACCATCGGGATCACCTTCGCGCCGTACAGTTCGACGGCTTTGAGGCGAGCACTGGCCGGCACCGAACCGGCGCTGTAGATCAGGTCGAAACGGCCGACGTCCAGCTTCTTCACCGCATCGGCGATCCGATGCGCGACGGTCTCCGCCGACCCGACGTACAGGGATCCGTGCGCGACCTCGGCGTCGAACTCGGCCCGCTTCACCGGCGGCCAGCCGCGCAGCGCGCCGATCCGGTCGCGCATCACCTTGTACCGCGGCCAGAAGATCTCCTTAGCCTCCTCGTCGGTGTCGGCGAGGAAGCCCGGCGAGTGCATCCCGACCGGCAGTGCCTCCTTCTCGAACTGCTCGGTCGCGCGGCGATACAGATCGACGTACGACGCGAAGCGCTCGGGCGAGCCACCGATGATGGCGAGCATCAACGGCAGGCCGTAGTACGCCGTACGCACGACGGACTGCGGTGTGCCGCCGACCCCGACCCAGGTCTTCAGGCGACCGGATTCCGTCTTCGGGAAGACATCGGCGTTCTCCAGCGCGGCGCGTGTGGTGCCGCTCCAGGTGACCGGCTTCTCGTCGAGGAGCTGGGTGAACAGCTGCAGCTTCTCCTCGAAGAGGACCTCGTAGTCCTGCAGGTCGTAACCGAAGAGCGGGAACGATTCGGTGAACGAGCCGCGGCCGAGGATGACCTCTGCGCGCCCTTCCGAGATGGCGTCGACGGTCGCGAACCGCTGGTAGACCCGGACGGGATCGTCGGAGCTCAGCACGGTCACGCCGGAGCCGAGCTTGATCCGCGAGGTCTTGGCGGCGATCGCGGCCAGCACCGTCTCCGGGGTGGAGATCGAGTACTCCGGCCGGTGGTGCTCGCCGAGCGCGACGGCGTCGACGCCGAGTTCGTCGGCGAGCACCGCCTCCCGGATCACCTGGCGGATCGCCGCCGCACCGGTCACGAGGTTGCCGTCGTCGTCCTCCGGAATATCCCCGAAGGTGTCGAGCCCGAACACCAGGTCGCTCATCACACGTCCCTTCCCATCTGGTCCACAGTCAATGAAAGTCTAGGTTGACATGTCAACACAGATATCGGCGGGTCCATTCCCCACCCGAGGCCACTGCCATGATTTTCGCCCGCTGACGGGTTAATATCCCGTCAGCGGGCGAAATAAAGGCGTTGGACGGTTATTCAGCGGGGCGTGCGTGTGGAAGGTGATCTCTTAGTCGCTCTCGATGCATTAACCCGCATCGACC
>NZ_JBEXSJ010000004.1:290096-345255 GCF_040613535.1 Kribbella sp. NPDC006257 | reverse complement strand
GGATCGCGGCCTTCGTCGTCGGCACGGTCAGTCGGTGTTGACGATCAGTTGTTGTTCTCCGGACCGCTGCGGTCGAGGACCTCGTGGGCCTCGTCCTCGCTGTCCGACGGGGTCCGCGTGGTGGTGATGCGGCCGGCGGACAGCAGTTGCGTCGCGTAGCGATGGGTGATGCACGGATAGGTCCCGCCGCATTCGCGGCAGACGGCGTCGTTGCGGTGCAGCCAGGGCAGTACGCCGAACCGCTTGATCCAGGTCAACGGCTCCCGGTCGGGCGCATGCAGCTGCAGGGCCGAACGGGCGGCGTTCTGGATCTCCGGGGCGGACCATTCCTCGGCGCTCTTGTCCATCAGATCGCTCAGGTCGGGGTTGGGCGATGAGCTGGACGGTGTCTGGGTCACGTTCGTCTCCGGGGCAGGGGTCGGAGCGGTCGGGGCGGTGCGTAGTACCGATGTCACCGGTCGTGATGCTAGACCTCTCAGGGAGCAAGCTGAAACGAGGGTTTGATGCCGCGCCGGCCACTCAGCCCCAGAGCGTCTCGAAGCTGACCCGGGCCTCGAGCTCGAGGAGGTGGCGTTTACGGGGGATTCCGCCGCCGAAACCGACCATCTTGCCGCCGGCGCCGACGACCCGGTGACAGGGCACGATGACCGCGATCGGGTTGTGGTTGCAGGCCACCCCGACCGCGCGGGCCGCACCCGCGTCACCGACGATCTTGGCGACCTCGCCGTAGGTCTGCATCTCGCCGTACGGGATCCGGCGGAGCTGCTGCCAGACGGCGCGCTCGAATTCGGACCCGCCCGGCACGGAGAGCGGGACGGAGAACTCGGTCAGCTCGCCCGCGAAGTACGCCTTGAGCTCCTCCTGGGCGCGCAGCAGCACCGGGTCGCGGACGATGCCCGGCTCGATCTCGGCGGTCCCCATCCGCAGCCGGCACAACCCGACGTCGTCGACCGCCAGGGACAGGTTGCCGATGGGCGAATCGATCACGGACCAGCGGATGGAGCGTCCTTCTGCCACAACAGTCTCCTTGCCTCAACAGCCTCGATTCTGCCTCCCGGCACCGACAGTTTTCGGCGCCCTCCGAGCGGGGACTGTTGACCCGGACCGGGGCGGTGGGGCGGGGCAGAATCAGTGCAGGAGTGAAGTGGCGCGCCACCGACACGGATGGTTCTGGAACGATTACACCGAGTTGTGCTATTTGTGATTCCCCCGCCTCCCGAGGGCGGCCTGGCGACGAGGGGTACACGTGACCGGTCCGTCGGCGTACGAGCCGAACCCGTACGGCGTACCGGCGTACTCCGATCGCACGCCCTCGGGCGCGACCCGGCGTCCGCAGCCGCCGCCGATGGACCGATGGTTCACCTCCGAGCAGGCGATGGGACTCGGGGCGTCGATCCTGATCGGCATCGACACCGTGGCGAGCTGGACCTCGGCCTGGGCCGACTGGCACTCGTACGACGCTGTGCGGGCCTACCCCGACGACGACGGGAAGCTGGCGCAGGCCGACCTGATCTCCGGCTCGTCCGGGATCTTCTCCGCCTTGGCCCTGCTCGCGGCTGCTGTGGTGTTCATCGTCTGGCTCTGGCGGGTCCGCTGGAACGCGGAGATGTTCTGCCGCGGCGAGCACCGGCTGACCAGGGGCTGGGTGCTCGGCAGCTGGATCTGTCCGGTGGTGAACCTCTGGTATCCGAAGTGGCTGGTCGACGACATCGTCGCGGCCAGCGACCCGAGGACCTCACCGCAGACGCCGAGCCTGCGCAGCATCCCGGGCACCCGGCTGGTCTGGGCCTGGTGGATCACCTGGGTGGTCGGGCTGGTGCTCGGCAACGTCGCGCAGCGGAGCTCGCTGGACGGCGTACCGGCGCTCGGCGAGCTGCGGACGAACGCGCTGCTGTCCAGCGTCTCCGCGGTCGCCACGACCGCGGCGGCGGTGCTCGTGATGGTGCTGATCAACCGGGTCAACGAGCTGCAGATCCGGCGCCCGTGGACGCCTTGGTGGGCGGCCGATCAGGCGCCGCCGCCGTACGCCGGGCCGGGCCGTTGAGGCCGGACCGGATCGGGAAGCCGAAGCCTGCCCGGAAAGCTGCCCTGGAAAGCAAACCGTCACGGACCGTTGAATCGTTCGTTACAAGTGGTGATGGGCGTACGAAAAGAACTCGTTAAGTCGATACCCTCCGTGCTGACACCGACTCCACACGGGTACTTACTTCGTGGTATCAATGTGGCTCGGTCACGCGGGGGCAGGATTCGATCGAAACGCCGAACAGACGGAGTTCCAGCAACGCGAGGGACGCAAGACGTGAGCCACCCGCAACCAGCAGTGCTGTCCGCTGCCGAAGAGCCAGAAGTGTGGCAACCGCACGCCGCTGAAGAGTTCCAGCCGGTCGACAAGGTCGGCAAGATCGCGATCGGGCTGCTCGGTGCGTCGACGCTGACGCACCTGCTCTCCACCTGGTCCGACTGGAACACCTACGGCGTGGTGCACACCTACCTCGGTGGCGGTCCGAACGTCGACGACGCGGATCTCAACCGCGCCGACTCGATCGCCAAGATCATCGCGTACCCGAACGTCCTCGTCTCCGTCGCCGCCGCGGTCCTGTTCGTGATCTGGCTCTGGCGGGCCCGGGTGAACTCCGAGGTGCTCTGCCAGGCGGACCATCGCCGCAGTCACGGGTGGGTGCTGGCCAGCTGGTTCACGCCCGGACCGAACTTCTTCTATCCCAAGCAGATCGTGGACGACATCTGGGTCGCCAGCGATCCGAAGACCCCCGTGTACGCCGACGACCTGCGCCGGCTCAGGAAGCCCCTCCTCACCAAGGTGTGGTGGTACGCCTGGGTCGGCGCTCTCGTGTTCGACGTGGTGATCCGCCGGGTGCTGATGTGGATGGACGCCACCGTCGGCTCGCTGCGCGGGATCGCGCTGGCCGGTACGGCGTCGCTGATGCTGACCGTGGTCTCAGCGGCCGCCGCCACCTTCGTGATCCGCAAGATCAACGCGATGCAGGCCAGCCGTCCGTGGGTGCCGTGGTGGGACCAGAGCGCGCCGAAGCTGGCCGCCGTCCCGACGTACGCCGATGACGACACCTCCGAGCAGATGGCCATCAGCGAGCCGATCGCGGTCGCACCGGCGCCCGCGCTGCGGCTGGAGCGGCAGCCCGAGCCGGCCCTGCAGATGGCCGGCGGCGGCGCCGAAGAGGCCCCGAAGTGGAGCCCGTTCGCCCCGGTCGCGGCGAACTGGCAGGACCCCGCTCCGGCGAACCCGAACTACCGCCCGGTCGAGTCCTGGGGTGACGACACCGGCACGCTGACCAGCCCGGTCGAGGAAGCCACCCCGTCGTTCCAGCCGACCGCCGCCGGTGTGGAGAGCCCGAGCTGGGCCAGCTCCTACTCGGAGCCGACCAACAGCGACCTGCTGTCCGCGCCGCTGCCGAGCTGGCAGGCCGAGTCGGTCGCACCGCCCTCGCTCTCCCTGGTCGACACCTCGTACACCTCGACGTCGTACGAGACCAGCGAGCCGTCCTGGTCCAGCTCGTACTCCGAGCCGTACTCCTACGAGACGTCCGACTACTTCCCGGCGTCGGACCTGATCCCCGCACCCGAGCCGGAGCCCGCGCCCGAGCCTGTTGCGCGCGCCGGTCGCCGGGCCGCTCGGGTGGCGGTGGACAGCCCCTCGACCATCGGGTACGGCCAGGACGACGACTACCTGACCCCGTCGAAGCCGCTGCCGACCGTCCCGTCGTACGGGCCGGAGCCGTCGTACTCGCCGGAGTCGCTCTCCTACACCCCGGAGCCCGCCTACACCCCGGAGCCCGCTTACACGCCGGAGACGAGCTACCCGGCGTACGAGGCCCCGGCGGCGTCGTACGAGTCGACCTCGTACAGCACGGACTACTCGGCCACGTCGTACGACTACTCGACGCCGGAGACCAGCTACACCGCTCCGGAGACGAGCTACTCGACCTATGAGTCGTACAGCACGCCGACGACCGCGGAGCCGACCTACGACAGCTACACCTCGTCGTACGACTCCACCTACACGCAGAGCTCCTACACGGACTACGGCACCGAGAACTACGAGTCCTACAGCCCGAACTACACCCCCGAGTCGTACACCGCTCCGGAGTACAGCACTTACACCCCGGAACAGCCCGCTACCGAGTACCAGACGCCGACGCCGTACTCGTATGAGCCGGCCGAGCCACCGGCCGCGGACGACTCCGACAGCACCGCTCCTCGCACCGTCCCCCGTCGCCGTTGGGTATGACCGGTCTCGCCTTCTCCACCCTCGGTTGTGCGGGTGCGCCGCTGGATCACGTCCTGGAGCTCGCCAAGGCCAATGAGATCGGCGGCCTCGAGCTCCGGGCCGCGGACGACGAGTTCACGAACATCGGGCTGAGCGCGACCGAGCGTCGTACGCTGCGCTCCCGGATCGAGGACGCCGGCCTGGAGATCCTCGCGATCTGCAGCTACGTCAACCTCTGCGCGGTCGAGGACCAGCCACTCGAAGCACACCTCGAACTCGCCGCCGACCTCGGCGCCCGCGGCGTCCGCGTCTTCCCCGGCGACGAAGCCCCGACCGGTACGCCGGACGGCCCGACCCCCGGTGAGCTCCGGGCCCTCGATCGGGTTCACTCCGCACCGAAGGACGTGCACGTCTTCCTGGAGACCCACGACTCGCATTCGGCCGGCAGCAGGATGGCCGCGTTGTGCCGGTTGCTCGATGCCGAGGCACCCGGGCACAACGCCAAGGTGATCTGGGACAGCGCCCATACCTGGAGCCACGGCGAGATCCCGGCCCGATCCCTCGACCTGCTCCGCCCGTGGATCGACTTCGTCCAGATCAAGGACAGCGACTCGACCCAGAACTACCGCCCGGTCGCGATCGGCACCGGCGACTTCCCGATCGCCGAGCTCCTCGAAGCCCTCGACGGTACGCCGTACTGGCTGTCCCTCGAATGGGAACTCAAGTGGCACCCACACCTGCCCCCACTCGACGAGGCCCTGCCGGCCACTAGGGCCTGGATCAGCGGAAACTCCTTGCTGCGTTGACTATTCAGGGTTGAAGTATTTGGCCTAGGCCACAATTCGGAATCAGTCCCGGGTGGGTGCATGACATCGGGTACCGATGTGTCGTCAGACCAAGTGACGTCCCGACGGGGGACCGAAAAGGTAAGGACTCGCGATGCCACCTCGCGCGATCGACAAGCGCGCCCGCCCGGGCAACGAACGCCCGGCAGCAGACCGACCTCTCGAAGCACCGCCGCCGGAGCCGGACGAGCCAGAGGTCAGTAGCCCTGGCGCATCAGAAGCCACTCACCTGCGACAGGAGTGATGATCACCGCGGTGATCACGTAGTACCACCACTCCCACCGGAAGCTGCAGATCTTGCCGAGCAAGCCGGTCGCGGGCGCCGCCAGCATTACCCCCGCGGCGCAGTAGGCGGCAGCCACCTCGGTGCCGTCGAAGCGGACGTACGCCGCCACCGTGATCGCCGCTACCGTCACGAGCGCGATCGGGAAGCCGCGGGCGAACGGATTGACCTCTGTCCACAGCGGCCAGCCGGGCGGCGGCGGTCCCCAGCGCGGGTCCGGTCGCCAATCGGGTCCCGGCCGCCACTTCGGCGACGGCGGTGGCGGCCAGTTCGGCGGCGGGTTGAATCTCTTCGACATGGTTGATCCCCACCTCGGTCGGAGTCTCCGAAGGTAGGCGGGGCGCCGGCCGACCGGAGCCGGCTGACATCAACAGGTCACTCGGGTAGCAGCAGGGACACATCGCCGAACTCGTGCCAGAGGTAGTTCCGCTCGAGAGCGGCGTCGTACGCGCGCTGCACGACCTCGCCACCGACCACGGACTCGAGCAGCAGCAGGTGGGATGCCTCCGGCGCGTGCATTCCGGTGACGAGTCCGTCGACCACCCGCGCCGGATGGTCAGGTCCCATGACGAGGTCGGTCCAGCCACCGGCGGCCGCTACCGAGCCGTCCGCGCGAGCAGCAGACTCGATCGCCCTGACGGCCGTCGTACCGACAGCGATCACCCGGCCGCCGTTCGCCTTGACCCAGTTGACCAGACGAGCGGTGTGCTCCGGTACGTCGTACCGCTCAGGCAGCGGCGGTTCGTGGCTCTCCTGCGAGGAAACCCCACAGTGCAGGAGGATCGGAGCGATCAGTACGCCGGACGCGGCCAGCTGGCTCACCAGTTCGAAGCTGAACGGCCTTGCCGCACTGGGCATCTCAGCGCTCCCCGGTTCGCGCGCGAACACGGTCTGGTAGAGCGCGAGCGGCCAACGCTGCCCGACGTACTTGTACGAGATCGGCCGCCCGTGCCGGCGCAGGTAGGAGACGACATCGGCCACCGGCGGTTGCGCCCGCCACAAGCGATTCTGGTCAGGCTGGTACGGCGCCAGCAGTGTGAGCACGCCCTCGGGCAGCTCCACCCGGTCGCCGGAACCCCCACCGAACAAGGGCAAATCGCCGTTCCGCAGCTCGACCACCCACGTACCGTCGTCGAGCGCCGTGGAGAAATGCACGACCACCGGAGCAACACCGGAGCCGGTGATCCAGCTGCCGTCGACGGCAGCCGGCAAGGTGCCGGAAGTGTTCACCAGCAACAGATCGCCGGGCCGCAGGTGATCTCCCAGCCGGTCGAACCGCGTGTGCGTGATGGCCGACCCCTCCGCGACCAGCAGCTTCACCTGATCCCTTGCCAACCCACGCGCCTCGGGCGGCTCGGCCGCGTTCAGCGCGTCGGGCAAGGTGAATCTGGTCTGTGGATGGACTGTCACGAAGTCACCGCCGGTTCGAACTCGGCCGCGCGGTAGCGCCCACTGGTCGGCCGCGCATCGAGCAACCGCAGGAACGCCGGTACGACGGTCGCCGGCTCGGGCCGGTCCGAGATGTCCTCACCGGGGAAGGCGGCCTGGTGCATCGCCGTCCGGAGATCACCCGGATCCACGGCGTACACGGCGAGCTCTTGATGTTCCGCGGCGAGCACCCGGCTCGCATGATCAAGGGCAGCCTTGGCGGATCCGTAGCCACCCCAGCCCTCGTAGCCCTCGACTGCGGCGTCGGAGCTGATGTTGACGACGATGCCGGCCGCGGCCGTGAGGTCCGGGATCAGTGCCTGGGTGAGGGCGATCGGCGCGACGACGTCGACCTCGTAGACCCGGCGAAGGTCGTCGAGGTCCGTCGCGTCGAGCGGGCGCAGCGGGCTGGTGCCGAGGTAGCTGGCGTTGTTCACCAGCAGGTCGAGCCGGCCGAGCTCGCCGACGGCGTCGACCAGGTCGGCCCGGTGTTCGGCATCGGTCACGTCACCGGCCAGCGGGACCACGTCGGTCCGGTCGGCCAGTGCGTCGGCCGCATCTTTCAGGGCGTCCGCGCCGCGGGCATCGATGATCAACGCCCAGCCACGGTCGGCGAGCCCATGGGCGAGCGCCAGTCCCAGTCCGGCGGAGGCGCCGGTGATCAGAGCAACAGGTCGGGTCGAAGAAGGAGGAGTCATGCCCACGACTCTCCAACCTCAAGCGGACTTGAGGTCAAGACCCTCGTGCTGATCCTTCGCGGTGGAGCCGGAGGTCCGCACCCGCCCGTGCGAACCCCCGGTCCTTCAGTACAACAGAGATCAGGACCAGCAGACCTCGTACTCCGAGAGTTGCCGACCCGGTCTGCTCGACCCGACCCACCGAATAGCCTTCTCCCCATGCCCCTTCGCGACCGCTGGAACGACCCGATCCCCGACGCCGCGGCATTGGTGGTCGATCTCGCCGGTCGCTACACGGCGTCCGACCGGCGGGCCTACCGGGACCAGTACCTCGAGGAGGCTCTGGCCGCGCTGGACTCGCTGGAGCAGCTCAGCACCGACCCCGTCGCCGTACGGCTCGCGGTGTGGTTCCACCGAGCCGTCCACGCGCCGGGCGGCCAACCCGCCGAGGACGCCGAGGCGTCGGCCGAGCTCGCCGAGGAGAGCCTCCCGGCGTACGGCGTGAGCGGTGCCCGAGTGACCGAGGTCGCCCGGCTGGTCCGGCTGACCGGCTCGGCGAGCCCGGACGCCGCGGACGCGAATGCCGAGGTCCTGCTCGACGCCGTCAACGCGACGTACGCAGCGCCGAACTACGCCACGCACGCCTCCGAGCTCCGTCGCGACGCCGACGATCGGAGTACGGCGATCAAGCAGCGGCTCGCCGTTGTGCGAGGGCTTCTCGACGGACCCCTTTACCGGACCCAGCTCGGCCGTGAGCGGTTCGACTCGGCGGCACGGGCCAATCTGACCAGGGAACTGGCTGTGCTGGACAGTGAGATCCCGGCGCCATGGCGAGGCTGGCAGCGAGCAGCCTTGATCGCGGCGGCGGTGTTCAGTCCGTTCCTAGCTGCCCTGGCGGCTTACGGAGCAGCTCACTACTCCTGGCGGTCTCCCAGCACTTCGGACTCGGTGTGGTTTCCCAGCGTGCTTTGTGTGCTGGAGCTGTGCACAGTTCCGCTGCTGGCCCGCTTTGCATCGAGAGTCGGCCGGATGGCCAAACTCGTCAGCGGCACCGTCGTGGCGGTCGCGCTGGCCGGACTGATCGTCACCTGGGTGCTGACCCCGGCCAAGACGCCGTCGACGGGTCCCGGTGACCGGGTCCCCCTGCTGATGATCTCCGCAGTCCTGCTGCTGGTGGCCGGCATCGCCTCGCTGGCCTCGTCCTGGCCGATCGCCCGCCATCCCCGACCGGCCTTCAATCGGGGACAGTTGCTCGCCGCGTCGACAACGGTGGCCGTCATCTTCGCTGCGCTGGTGTTCGTCGGTGAGCCGATCCATCATGCCTATCTGCTGAGTGCCAACGAACATCTGACCGGGTCCGACGTCCCGGCCGGCGAACCTGCCCGGCCGGAACTGACCGGCGGCGTCGCCTGGACCAGCCAGGGGATCTCCTACAGCGCCGACGCTCTCGGCGGCGCCGTCAGCACCAGACACGGCATCGCCCTGGCGAGCGGGCTGGGAACCGTCGTGATGCTGGATCCGGCGACCGGCAAGCAACGCTGGCGCTACTCGCGATCCGACTCCGACGGACGACCCGAGCTGGCCGCGACAGCTGACGGGCAATTGCTGATCGCCAACTTCGATGGTGTCGGCTACCTGGTGCTGGACGCCGCCACCGGGAAGCGGAAGGAGACATGGCCGCGTGGCACCCGGGACCACGACCTGAAGTCGGCCGACCCGGCGCTGACCGGCGAGCGGGTCGGCAAGGGTTCGGACAAGCTTCACGGCGTGGATGTCGACGGCACCAGCCGGTGGACCTTCAAACCCGGCCAGTGCACGACGATCGACGCCGCGGCGACGGCCGATACCGCGCTGGCCTTCCTCTGGGGGCAGTGCCATAAGGACAACGAGACGACTGCCCTGGATCTGAAGACCGGCAAGAAGCTCTGGAGCCGCCCGGACAGCTGGTTCGGTCAGCGACCGATGACGGTCGGCGGTCTGCTCGTGGGAACCGAACGGGACGGGCGCGCCGAGGACGAGATGCGCGGAACCCTGGTCGGCGTGGAACCGCGGACCGGCGCGGTGAAGTGGCGATGGCAAGTGCCGTCTGCCTGGGCCTGTGGCACCAAGGTGACGGCGGTCGGAGACCAACTGGTGTTGCTGGACTGTCCTACGGTCGCGGCCAAGAACACCCAGACGGTGGTGACAGTGCTCAAGGCCGAGACCGGAGGTGTCGTCTGGCAGCGAACCGGCCCGGTCAAGATCGGTCCGCAGTTCGCGGTCACGACCGACGGCCGCGTGGCGATGGTCCCGGACCTGGAGGCGGCGGATCACTGCCTGCTGGACGTGATCGACGAGACGGGCTACCGCCAGGTCACGTTGCCGGCCGAGGTTCTCTGCCGCGGCGGCATCCACGCCATCGGCAACCAACTGCTGGCAGCAGGCCACGAGTCCGTCCTCGCCCTCCGCTGACCCCGGCTGCGACCGGCGATCAGGATGCGGGGTCGAGGTCCGGCGGGATGAGGATGCCGGGGTTGAGAATCCCGTTCGGATCGAGGACGTGCTTGACCGCCTGAAGGGCCTCGATGGCCAGCGGGCCCACCTCCTCGGCGTACGCGCTGCGGTGGTCGGTGCCGACGCCGTGGTGATGGGTGATGGTCCCGCCCGCGGCGGAGATCGCCGCGTTGGCGGCCGTTTTCGCCTTGCGCCATTGGGCGATCGGGTCGTCGGTCTGCGCGCAGATCACGGTGAAGTAGAGCGAGGCGCCGGTCTCGTAGACGTGCGAGACGTGGCAGAGCACGATCGGCGGCGTGCCCTGTTCGGTCAGCGCAGTCACCAACGCCTCGGTTACCTGGGCCTTGAGCTGGGGGAGCGCCGACCAGAATCCGGCGGTCTCCAGCGTCTCCACCAACGCGCCTTCGTCGAGCAACGGGTCCCGCAGGTACGGCGCGCGATAGCGCCCTTCTCGCCACGTCTCACCCGGTCCCTCACCCATCTCCTCACCCCCGGCTGCCGTGAGCACCGCCGCCACCTCAGTACGCCGTACGCCGGTGCGCTCGCCCTCGAAACCCACGATCGCCTGTACGCCGCCCGACCCACCGGCGAGCACATCCGGATCGGCGAGGTTGATCGCGGTCTCGGCTTCGTCGGACAACCGCAGTACGGTCGGCAGCGGCCCGTCCTGCGCGAGCCGGCGAATCGCGACGAGCCCTTCGTCGAAGGACCCGAAGCGCCAGCCCTCGAAGGAGCGCTCGACCGGACGGGGACGGATCCGCACGACGACGCTGGTGATGATGCCGAGCGTGCCTTCGGAGCCGAGCACGAGCTGGCGCAGGTCCGGCCCGGCTGCGGACATCGGCGCCTTGCCGAGCTCGATCGTGCCGCGCGGCGTCGCCATCGTCAGGCCGACCACCATCTGGTCGAAGCGCCCGTAGCCGGCCGATGACTGGCCGCTCGATCGGGTGGCCGCGTAACCGCCGATGCTGGCGCCTTCGTAGGACTGCGGGAAGTGCCCGAGGGTGTAGCCGCGCTCGGCGAGTAGGGCTTCTGCCGCCGTACCGCGAACGCCGGCCTCGAGCGTCGCCGTACGGGAGATCTCGTCCAGCTCTACCAACCGCTCGAGCCTCCGCAGATCGACAGCGATGAAGGCTGTCCCTTGTGGTGCAAGGCCGCCGACAACCGACGTACCGCCTGCATAGGGGACTACTGCGAGGTGCTGCTCGGAGCAGGTCGTGAGAAGGGCCTGTACTTCGTCGTGGGAAGCCGGGTAGACCACTGCGGCCGGCATGTCGGTGGTGTCGCCTGCGCGATGCCGCAGGAGGTCCGGAGTCGAGTAGCCACGGGTGTGACCCCAGCGGGTTTCCAGGTCTGTCTTCAGGTGCTCGGCGCCGAGGAGCTTCTCCAGGAGTTGGAGTGCCTCGTTGCTGAGACCTGGGCGGTCTACAGGAGCGGCGGGCTCGGCAGGGCGGCGTACGCCCAAGTGTTTGAGGGCTTCCAGAGCGGCGGGCGGAAGGGCGACCGGATGGGCAGGATCGCCCCAGCGTCCGGGCGTGAGTTGCGCCACCGGCAGGTCGGACTCGGTCATCGTGCACTCCCCATCGCTCGGCTCGGGAGGTAGCGTCTCGCGGGAACGGGACCCCTGATTCCGGCTCCCGCGAGACTGTTCCCGGACGTCAGAGTCGCTGATACACTCTGACGCGTGATGTCTCAGCGTATCAGCGACACCGACAGTGGATCCAGCGCCGCGGAGTCCACCGGCTCGACCCGGCCCACGCCCGCGAACGCGATCGGCGAGGAGCGGATCCTCGACGCGGCGTACGAGCTGTTGCTGGCGATCGGCATGCGGCGGATGACGATGGCCGACATCGCCCGGCATGCGGAGGTCTCCCGCGCGACGCTGTACCGGCGCTGGCCGAACGTGCAGGCCGTCGTCGCCGCCCTGATGACGCGCGAGTGGACGACGGCGCTGGTGTCGGCGTTCCAGCCCGACGCGGTGGACGGGCGGTCGCGGCTGGTCGAAGGGGTCGTCGAGGTGGTCGCCAAGACCCGGACCCACCCGTTGATGCGCAAGATCATCGAGCTCGACCCCGAGTTCCTCACGCCGTACCTGCTCGAGCGGCGCGGGAGCAGTACGGTCGCCCACCTCGCGCTGGTCGAGGCCGGCATCCGGGCCGGTCAGGAGGACGGTTCGATCCGGTCCGGCGATCCCGACTGGCTGTCCCGGCAGATCATCCTGGTCTCGCTGGCGTCGGCGGTGTCGGGTCCGGTGCTCGCTTCCGCGGCGGAGTACCCGAAGCTCGACGAGGAACTGCGAACCATGCTCACCCGGTATCTGGTGCCATGATCGCGGTCGGCAACGCCAGCCTGAACGCGGCCCGGCGGACCCGCGACCTCGACTGGCTGGACACCACCGGCCGGGTCGACGTGCTGGTCATCGGCGGTGGCGTGACCGGGGTCGGCGTTGCCCTCGACGCGGCGGCCCGCGGGTTGTCCGTCGTCCTGGTGGAGAAACACGATCTGGCGTTCGGGACGAGTCGGTGGAGTTCGAAGCTCGTCCATGGCGGGCTGCGGTATCTGGCGTCCGGCCATGTCGGGATCGCCTACGAGAGCGCGGTCGAGCGCGGCATCCTGATGAAGACGACCGCGCCGCATCTGGTGCATCCGGTGCCGCAGGTCGCGCCTTGGTTGCCGCAGGCAAGGTTCATGCAGGCGGCAATGCTGCGCGGTGCTTTCCTCGGTGGGGACGTGCTGCGGACGTTCGCGCATACGAGCGACGACTACCTGCCGCATTCACGCCGGGTCGGCTCCGCCGAGATCCTACGCTATGCACCGACGCTGCGACCGGACGGATTGCGCGGCGGCTTCCTGACCTGGGACGGGCAGCTGTACGACGACGCGCGGCTGGTGGTCGCGATCGCGCGCACCGCGGCGCAGTACGGCGCTCGCGTGCTGACCCGGTGCGCCGCTGCCGAGGTCACCGGTAGCGGTGCGGTGGTGGTGGACCAGTTGACCGGGCGGCGGATCGACGTGGCCGCGTCGCTGGTGATCAACGCGACCGGGATCTGGGCGGACCAAGTTGCCTCCGGCATCAAACTCCGGCCGAGCAGGGGAGCGCACCTGGTGCTGCCGCAGTCGGCCTTCGGCGGGTTGTCGGCGGTGCTGACCGTGCCGGTGCCCGGCGAGCTGCGCCGGGTGGTGATGGCGATCCCCGCGCCGGACGGACGGGTCTACGTCGGGCTGACCGACGAGGAGGCGCCCGGCCCGGTGAGCGACGTACCGGTGGCGACGGACGCGGAGATCGACTTCCTGCTGAACACGATCAGCTCGGCCGTCCAGGTGCCGCTGACGAGGGCGGACCTGCTCGGCACGTACGCCGGTTTGCGGCCGTTGCTCGACCTGGGGCACCACCGGGGCGAGGACAAGACCGCGGACATCTCGCGGCGGCACGCGGTGATCACCGGCCAGGACGGGCTCGTCACGATCGTGGGCGGCAAACTCACGACGTACCGGCGAATGGCCCAGGACGCGCTGGACACCGGCCTGGCCAAGTCCTCCTTGGAAGCTCGCCGCCCTTGCCTGACCCACCGGATCCCCCTCGTCGGCGCCGCGGACCGAGTTCGCCTGGCCGCTGTCCGCGCCCCGTCCCGCTTCGTCCACCGCTACGGCATCGAGGCTCCCGACGTCATCGCCGGTGACCCTGCCCTCCTGGAGCCGGTCGCCCCCGGCCTCGCCACCACCCATGCCGAACTCCGCTTCGCAGTACAGCACGAAGGCGCCCTGACCGCGGACGACCTGCTCGACCGCCGTACCCGCCTAGGGCTGTCTGCCACAGACCGAGCCCTGGCCCTCCCGGCAGCCGAAGCCGCCCTCCAGATCAACGCCCAATCAAACTGACGCTGTAGGCGGCCGGGGCTTGAGATCGTCGGGCTGCTGCGGGGAGCTGTAGGAAGGGAATGTCTTCGGGGGTGGCTGGGTGGTAAAGCCGGGTAGTTGACGAGGGGCGTACTGCGGTGGTTCGGGGAGGACGGAGTCTTGCGGGCCTGGCGGGGGATAGCTGGCCGTTTGCGGGCGTCCGAGAGGTGAGGATGCCTGGGCCGGCTGGGGGATGAGCGCGTCGGCGGTTGCTTGTTGCCAGCTGCCGACGCGGAGCATCAGGACGGCGATGGTGACGGCGGCGACGATCAGAGCAACCGCGGCGACGGTGAAGCCGATGTCGACGCCGAGCGCTACCCGGATCATGAAGGTCTGCAGGTCGTAGATGTCGACGGACCCACCGTTGTCCGCGGCTTCCGCGGCGTCGACGAGCCGGACCATCCAGACGATGAAGCTGATGCCCGCGAAACTGCCGCCGACGGTGAGGAGCACCCAGAACACTGTCCAGGACGCCCACCAGGCAGACAGCAACGCCTTGATCCCGCCGGACTTCGCGGCACCCGGCTCGCTCGACGGTTCGCTCGCGGAGACGACGTCCTGGACGACCTGGAGCGGATACCAGAACTGGACGATCGGGCAGAACCAGCCGCCGACGGCCCAGCCTTTCGCGTGCCGGTGCGCGCCGCTGCCGGAGTTGTAACCGCCTTGGTAGCTGCCGGCGAACCGCGGCTTGAAGATCTCGGTGTTCTCCCGGGCGCGGTAGAGCCAGATGATGAATGCGATCCCGGTGCCGAGGAAGAGGTAGCCGGCCAGATCCATCAGCGGCCCGGTCCGGGTGATCCGCTCGACCCCGCGGGTGATCTCGTCGTCGGAAACCTGCAGATAAATGACCCGCTTGATCCCCGCGTGCGCCTGCCAGAGCAGCACCGACTGGATCACGGCGAGCAGCGCCGTCAGCCCCATCAGGCTGATGGTCACCCAAGCCAACGCCCGCAACGGCCGATACCGAGGCCCATAGGGCACCCCCGCATACGCCGGCGGAGCAAACTGCCCTACCTGCCCAGGACGACCCGCATAAGGCATCGGCAACCCGGCATACGGCACTGCTTGGCCCGGCGGATAAACCCCAGCAACTCCCGCCTGCGGCATCAACTGCCCCGGATACCCTCCAGGAACTCCTGCATACGGCCCCGGCGGTCCGGCTGCGGCACCCGGATAGTGAGCCGGCTGTCCTGCGGGAGGATGCGAGTGCACGGGTGAATCCTGAGGACGTTCTGGGTATGGCGAGGGCAGGCCGATCGGCGGCACTTGGTTTTCAGACATGCTTCCCCACCCTCCCCAGTCCCCTTGCTGAACAAGTTAGCGCAGGGATGGGAGCGTTCTACCGTTGTCCACAGGGCAATAGCTGCAGATTCGATCAGCCCAACCGGCAGAGCACAGCAGTCGCATCGTCGTGCCGCTTCCCCCGAAAGCTCCCCACATCAGCCGCCGCATCCAGCCGGCGTACCCGCTCAACCAACCCCCGCGGCCCGACCCCCGCCAGCACATCCACCAGCTCCTCCCAGCTGTACCCATACCGCTCAGCAAACCGAGAAGCGCCATCGGTCAGCACCGCAGCGACCTCGACCACCGCGCGTTCCGTAGTACCGGCAACTGCTTCGTACGCCGCCTTAGGTGCCGTACTAGCCACCCAGAACCCACCCGGCTGGTTCCGCAACCGCCGAACGGACTCGAACGTGTACTCCGGCAGCAGGTCGACCCGGTTGTCCGCCAGCACCGTCACCTGACCGGCCGGCGACCGCAGCACGATCGGCGAATCAGCCAGCACCAGGTGCTCGACCTCATCCGCCCCGACCCGCAGCATCGACACCGTCGTCGACGGGCTGTCCGGATTCGCCAGGTCGCAGGTATCGGCATGTTCCGCGCACACCGCCGCGATCGCGTCCGCCAGCAGATCCGCCAACGGCGCTGTCGATCGCCGCAGCAACGGCAGCACCAGCTGCCCACCCAACCGCTCGACCAGCCAGCGCACGTCATGCCGGCACCCCGAATCGAATCCGGCCGGCGCCGTGGCCCCGTCCAGCACCACCACGAAGTCCGCCCCGGTCAGCAGCAGATCCTCGTTGGCCGACCCCGGCAACCGATCCGGCGCCGCCTCACAAACCGCCCGAATCTCCACCCCGCCATTCAACCCCGAGACGCCCAGGTGTCCTTCAGTGACTGGTCGAGAGCGATCGCCGGCGACCACCCCAGGTGTTTCTGGATGAGCGTGGTGTCAGCCTGCTGCCACGGGACGTCCACCGCGCTCGATCCAGCGTGCCCGGCATGCGCGTCCCCCTCGACCACCTTGGCCGACGTCCCACTCAACTCGACCAACCGACTGACCACATCACGGGCCAGCGCGGCCCGCCCGGACCCCACATTGAGTACGGCCGGCAGCCTGTCCTCCGCCGTCGCCACAGCCACCACGGCGTCAGCGACATCCCGTACGTCGACGTAGTCCCGCCACGCGTCGAGCGACCCGAGCTGCAGCGTCTCGGTCGTCCCCAGCTGCCGTACGACCCGGCCGAGCAACGTGCTAGCCGGTGAACCAGGTCCGCTGATGTTGAACGAACGCAGTACCACCGCGTCAGCCCCGTTGCGCTGCGCCCGGAGTACGAGCTCCGAACCTGCCAACTTGGTGATCCCGTACGCCGCGCCCGGCCGGAGGTCCGCGTTCTCGTCCTGGCTCGTCCCACGCGGCGCCCCGCCGTACTCCGCCGCCGAGCCGATCTGGATGAACCGGGCGTTGGTCGCGTAGTGCCGCACCGACTCGAGCAGCGCGTGCACCGCGACCACGTTTCCCCTGGTCAGGGCCGCGATGTCGCCCTGGGTCGCGGCGGCCGCGTTGACGATCACGGTCGGCTTGTACATCCCGAGCTGGGTATCGAGCGCGTAGTGATGAGCCTCGGTCAGGTCGAGCTGCCGGTGCGGATCACCACTGCTCCTGGAGAACCCTCGATGCTCGATCCCGCGCTCGGCCAGCAGCGCACAGATCCGGCTCCCGAGGAACCCGCCGGCGCCGAAAACCATCACCCGTTCTGATCCGGTCACCCCTCAATCCTGCCTCCCGCATTCGGCAATCGCCTGAAAATTGTCCGTCGAGGTCGTCACAATGCAGGAACACCAACCACCCCGAAGCGAGCTGTTGTTCAATTTCCTTCACCCACCCCGGAGCGAGGGGTTGTTTTCCGTATCTCCACCCACCCCGGTTCCCTCCACCCACCCCGAGTCTCTCCACCCACTCCACCTACCCCCGAGCGAGGAGTTGCTCACTCCATCACCCACCGCCGGAGCGAGGAATTCCCCGTCCCTCCACCCACCCCGGGGCGAGGGGCTCTTCACCCACCCCCCGGAGGTGAGGAGTTGTGTGCCTTCCCTTCACCCACCCCACGGAGCGAGGGATTGTTCCCCTCCCTGGACCCCACCCCCGAGCGGAGCGAGGGTTGTTTCCTTCCCTTCTGTTTTGTGAACGAGAGGCAACGCTGTGGCAGACCGCAAGAACGGGCGTCAGGCGCCGGCGACCGAGTCGACGATCCGCGACTGGGACGACGCCGACCCGTCCGGGCAGACCTACAGCCGGGTGCTGTTCATCGACTCAGATCTGACCGAGATCAACAACGTCGGCGGGGTATTCGACGAGTGCACCTTCCGCGGAGTGAAGTTCAACGCTTCCACTCATACCGACGCGGCATTCGTGAACTGCACATTCGTACGCTGCTCCTTCTTCGACACCACGTTCACCCGCTGCAAGCTGATGGGGAGCTGGTTCGACGACTGCACCTACAGCCTGATGAAGGTGATCGGCGGCGACTGGTCCTTCGTCGGTCTCCCCGGCGCTGACCTGCGCGGAGCCGAGCTGTCCGGCGCGAAACTGCGCGAAGCGGACCTGACCGGCCTGCGGGCAGCAAAGTCCGTACTACGGAATCTCGACCTCTCCGGCGCGTCGATGCAACGAGCCGACTTCTCCGGCTGCGACCTCCGCGGCTCCGACCTCTCCACCCTCGACCCGCTCACCGTCGACCTCAAAGGCACCATCGTCGACCTCCCCCAGGCAATCGTCATCACCACCTCCTTAGGCCTAGAAGTCCACCCCTGACCTGTGGATATCTCCACCCCCTTGCCCCGTCATCCCCCGATCCATCCACACCCTGTGGAAAACTATGCGAACATCCCCAGCCGGCCCCCCACCGTTCAAAATCCCCGCACTCGGCGCTTGTGAGTTGTGGCGGATGAGTGAGGGCTGGTTGTCAGCGGAGGCGGGTTAGCGGGCGTAGGCGGGTTGCTTTGGCGGTCAGCGGGCGGGGGACTGCTCGGATTGAAGGTGTCGAGCGGGGGACCAGTTCGGTTCGGCGGTGGCGGGCTGGGCCTCGGGAGACGAGGATCGCTCCGTGCTCCACGACGTACGCCGGGCTGGTGGCTATCCGCGTACGGATCACCAACTGAACGACCGCCGCCAGCCCGACCCCGGCGAAGGCGCCCAGCGTGTTCGCGATCAGGTCGTGCAGCTGACACGACCGTCCCAGCGGCGGGATCAGCGCCTGGACCGCCTCGACCGCCGCCGACAACCCGATCCCGGCCGCGATCCCGTCAGCCGGCCGCCCACTCGCCAGCGTCAGCATCCCGGCCGCGGGGATGAACAGGAACACGTTCAGCAACCCCTGCAACGAGGTGAGCCCACCGGTCGTCGTCAGATGCGTACCGCAGACGCCGGCATCGCTCAACCGATGCGCCGTCGGGCTCAGCGTCGCCGCCAGGATCAAGGCGAACGACGCCGGCATCAGCAAGGACGCCAGCCGCGGCACCACCCCGTCCGGGCGCCTGGCCGACGAGAGGGCAACCGGCAGCGTCATCGCAGTCAGGACGAGCCAGGTGTCCAGCAGATGGGGGATTCCACGATAGGTCTCGAGCACGTGTCCGGATCCTCCGTCGTCGACGGCCGACGCGCAGCCCGCTAGGACCCCGCGTCGACCCGTCGTCATCGATCGCCCGATGTCGCTTCCTCAACAGACGATCTGCCGTCGCCTCCATCGCCCGCTAGGTCAGTCCGGACATCTGCACGCACCCGCAAACAAACCGTGACAATCCGTACCCGAACCGTCACGCCAACAAGATGCCTCCAGCAACAATCTTGATGCCCAAGGCAACAAACTCCCCCGTACACCGGTACGCCGTCGCGACCCATCTCCGCACCGACCCAGACGGCTACACCGGCAGGGCAGAGGGCGACGAGTAACCCAGCCTCCTACCGAGCGCCCGGCGCACGGCGTACGGATGTCTTGGTGCACGAGGTGAGCGTTTCTGCGGCGCCGAGGTACACAGTTGGTGCACAGAGACGTCGCGCCACGGCGTCGGTGAAGGCCGTCGAGCGGCCGATGGAGCTGCGTGACGCCCGCTGGGTTCGTGGGGTGAGGTTCGACCAGCAGTGCCGGGCGCGCCTACGCGCAGTACGGGAAACTGCTCCGACCGACGCGTGAATCAGCCGTCGTGGGCCGGGTCGTCTTCGGGCTCGGGATTGTCGGTGTCGTCCGGTTCGGCGGGCTGCTCGATGTCCGGGTCGGCTTCCTCGCCGATGTCCGGCCAGTCTTCCAGCGCGGGATCGTCGGTGTGCTGGAAAGGCTCGTTCTGGCCAGGTGGGTGGTAGTTGCCCCATTGCTCGGTCATGGCGTCCCCCTCAGGTCGTCAGTATCGCGATCAGAATGATGAGAATCTCGATCCACAGCAGGCCGACGATCACCCGCAACGACTTCTGCAGCCGTTTGATCCCGGCCCGGTTCTCGACACCACCGACGATCATCGCCTCGGTGACGGCCAGCCGGATCTCGTCCTCGTCCTTGCCGTCCAGGCGCAGCTTCAGGATCACCGTCGCACTCGGGCCGTAGTGAAAACTTTTCACCGGCCAGTGCACGACCATCATGGTCGTGGCCATCAGGCTGAGTACGGCGAGCAGGCCGTACGCCGCCCAGGCCGGATAGTGCCGCGGGCTCTTGTCCGCACTGCTGATCAGGCCGACGCCGGCCGTGAATGTCACCGCCAGGGAAGCAGCGGTGAACAACGTCGTCGCGCGATTGCGGACATTGCTGATCGTCCCGTCCTGCTGGGACAGCGTCAGTTTCGCCGCGTCATAAGCGATCTCGAGTGCCTTCTCCGGCATGTCCCCCCCTGGGATTTTGCGCGGTGTAAGCAAAGAATGGCCCGGCCGCCCCGGTTCTGCAATCGATCGGGGCGGCCGGGCTGCCGGGTCAGCCGAATTGGCCCGGCTGGTAGTCGCCGGCGGGCTGCTGAACGATCACGTTGATCCGGTTGTAGGCGTTGATGATCGCGATCACCGACACCAGCGCGGCGAGCTGCTCCTCGTCGTAGTGCTTGGCCGCGTTCGCCCAGGCCTCGTCCGTGACTCCGCCCGCAGCGTCAGCGATCCGGGTGCCCTGCTCGGCCAGCTCCAAGGCCGCACGCTCAGCCTCGGTGAAGACCGTGGCCTCCCGCCAGGTCGCCACCAGATGCAACCGCTGAGCAGTCTCGCCGGCCGCTGCCGCATCCTTGGTGTGCATGTCGGTGCAGAAGCCGCACCCGTTGATCTGACTGGCGCGAAGCCGCACCAACTCCTGCGTGGCGAGAGGCAACGTCGATTCGCCAGCCAACCGACCGGCAGAGGTCAGGTACTTCATGGCCTTGGCGGCGCCCGGGTCTGCGAAAACGTTCAAACGCGCATCCATGATGCGAACTCCTCTTGTTCGTCGATGTCTACACCCCACCGACGAAACCCCTCGCCAAAGTGTGAGGTCACCGCGCGAACAACACCCCACCGGCCTTGCTCTCCGCCGACTCGAGCGTCAGCTGGGCCTCGACGGTGAACCCTGCATCCCCAAGCCAGCCAGCGATCTGCTCCGGTTGCCGGCGATACACGGACACCTTCATCGGATGCCCGCCGTACCCCTCCGTCTTCACCGCAACCTCGTCACCCACGTGAAACCCGATCAGCAACGGGCACCCACCTCGCAGTACCCGCCGAAACTCCGTCAGCACCCTCCTGATCTCGTCATCAGGGATATGAATCAGCGAGTACCAAGCCACCAACCCACCGAGCGCTTCGTCCGCGATGTCGAGCGCGGTCATAGACCCCACCTCGAACCGCACCCCCGGCCACTCCCGCCGAGCCACCGCCACCATCCCCGGCGACAGATCGATCCCGAACGCATCGACCCCCAGCCCCCGCAGATACCCGGTCACCCGCCCCGACCCACACCCCACGTCCGCAACCACCCCGTCCACCATCCCCGCGAACCCGTCCAGCATCCCCCGCTCGAACGGCGTCCGCCCCAACAACCCCCGCACCACCTCGGCATAACTCCCGGCCACGGTGTCGTACGAATCCCGCGTATCTACCAACCACTCATCAGCACCCATACGCGCGCACGCTAACGACCCCCACCGACAGTCCGCACAGGCACTAGCTGGTTGGTGAGCTGACCCATTTGTGGATGTCGATCAAGGTGGCGCTGGTGGGTAGGTGACCGCCGGCGTACTGGTGGCCCTCAGCGGTGGGGATGTTTTCGAGGAGCCACTGTGCGTCGCTCTCCGGTACGTGCTCGTCGGCTGTGCCGTACCAGATGCCGACCGGGACACTGATGCTCTCTGGCGAGAAGCCCCACGGCTGGGCAAAAGCAAGCTGGTCGTCGTACCAGCCGTCAAGACTGTCAGCGAACGTAGCGACCAACCGCTCCCGGGTAGCTGGGTCCTCCCAACCAGGGGTGCCAGCCGGCGCTCCCGGATACGCAGGGCCGCCTGCTTCAACCTGGCCAAGGATGTCAGCGCCCAGCTGTGCCAACTGTCCCCTCAGTGCTTCCTCCGGAGGCAGCGTCGCGATCTGCGGCCGAACCCCCGAAAGCACAGCACACCGGGTGACACGATGCGGAAGTAACGCCGCGCACGCCAACGCATGCGGACCACCACCCGAACCACCCGTCACCGCGAACCTCTCCCACCCCTGACTGTCCGCGAGCGCCTCGACATCCCCCACGACATCGGCAACGGTCCGCCCCGGCAGCCGCGTCGAACCGCCATACCCAGGACGGTCGGCCATCAGAACCCGTACGCCGCTGTGCTCCATCGCCGCAACCTGATCAGGCCGCCGCATCCGCGTACTCGGAGTCCCATAAAACTCAATCACCGGTACGCCGCCCACGGACCCGTACAGGCAAAACCGAAGGATGCGCCCGCCCACCCTGATCTGCTCATCCACCCACCCATCCAACCCCACCCCCAGGGCCAAATCAGTCGAGCGATGCCGATCCCACCCCCGGAGGCTACGGCCATGGGCCTACGCAGAACCACCAAATTCGCCCTAGGTGTGCGCCTCGCGACGGTATTTCTCGATCGCGAGTTCGAAGGCGCCGGGCGGCAGTG
This sequence comes from Kribbella sp. NPDC006257, assembly GCF_040613535.1. Lineage (NCBI taxonomy): Bacteria > Bacillati > Actinomycetota > Actinomycetes > Propionibacteriales > Kribbellaceae > Kribbella > Kribbella sp. NPDC006257. The sequence goes on along the minus strand of NZ_JBEXSJ010000004.1, from coordinate 322,983 downwards.
ACCACGCCTTGTCCTGGGGCTCGCCGAGCCGGCGCAACGCCGGTGGTATCGCATCGATCCAGCCGAAGAGACCACGTTCCTTCATCCGCTGTCGATACAGCACCCGTCCGGCGTCGGTACGCCAGTACCGGTCGGCCTCGGCCTGAGCGCCGATGAGACCCGCGGCTACCAGGCGGCCCACGGCTTGGCTGAACTCTTCCTCGGTGAGGATGGCATGGTTGACGGCGTCCGCCTTCGCGATGACCTGAGCGAGTGAACAGCCGTCATCCGGCCCCGTTCCGTCGATAGACGAGAAGACCCACGCGTCCGACATCATCCATTGCACAACCACACCGCCAGGATATGAGCCCTCATCGCCGACAACCCCAGTACTCGCCTGAAAGCCGAAGCCCCATGCGCGGTCAACTCCGAGTGGAGACGAGGGGACCCGAGACCCTTATCCCTGCCTTGCGGAGGGGGTTGCCCTCGCCGTACAGGACCGGTAGATGCCGTACGAGCGGCTAGGATCGTTGTGAATGGACGGCTGGCGTTTGCGGGCCGATTCGTTGAATTTTCGTTGGAGAGGCTTACTCATGGCGGATGGCGTCTGGGGTCGGGTGCATCGCGACCTACCCGGCCGGCGGGGCACGCGCTGACACGGTAGGTATGGACGTGTCGTCGCGTGCTGCGCAGGTATGCAGCAAGGCGATGCTGCTGGGAGCTTCCTGATCGCGGGAAGCCTTGCCCGGTGGCCAATTTGGCGGGCATGGCAGTCGTGAGAACGCTGCCAACTCCGCCCGGGAATCCGTGATCCTGCCGTGTCGCAGAAGGTCATTTGCCAGCTTCGACACCACGGCACAGACAGCCGTCATGTAGTCGGACCTGGCACCGCTGCGACCCATGCGAAGGTGTCATGTACCCCAACGAAGCTCAACGCCGCATCGTCGTCACCGGGATGGCTGGATCCGGGAAATCCACGTTCTCCCGGGCGCAAGCGGTCAAGTCCGGCCTGCCGCTCATTCATCTTGACCTCCACTTCTGGAAGCCTGCCTGGACCGAACCGTCGGAGGCCGAGTGGCGCGAGAAACAACGTGCTCTCCTTGCCGACGACGCGTGGATCGCCGATGGCAACTACACCGAGACGCTCGATCTCCGGCTCGAACGCGCCGACACCGTGGTGGTCCTGGCCACGCCGTGGTGGCGGTGCGCGGGACGAGCGTTGCTGCGCGGCTGCCGAATGCCGGACACGCTGCCTGAAGGATGTGAGTACTCGCGCTGGCAACGGTTGCGCGATGAGTGGCGCCTCATCCCGCTCATCTGGCGGAACCGGCGCACGGAACTCGAACGTGAGCAGGCGATCATTGCCCGGCACGGGAAACACGCGACCCTGCACGTACTCAGGTCCAAACGGGCGATCAGGGAATTCCTCGATGGGTCAGTCGACGTCGCGGGGGAGGGACCCGGAGATGGAAGCATCTGAGGCGCGGCGTGCGGTGGCTGCGGCGATGACGACCGCCTCAGAGCTCGACCTGGCCGTCGACGACGCGATCGTTCTCAGCGACTCCAACCGCCTCGTCATCCGCCTGACGCCCTGCGACACCGTCGCCCGAGTCACGCCCATGACGCATTTCGCAAGCGCAGAGCAAGAAGTGGAACTCGTGCGACGGCTAGCGCAGACCGACAGCCCCGTCGCCCCGCTAGAGCCTAGGGTCGAACCACGCGTCTTCGTGCATGACGGCTTCAAGATCGCCCTGTGGGCCTACCTCGAACCTGTTCAGCCTCGAATGCTTCCGCCGGCCGGGTATGCGGAGGCACTCGCATGTCTTCATGCCGGCCTGCGGCAGATCGAGGTCACGACGCCACATTTCATGGATCGAGTGGCTGCTACTCAACGAGACGTTGCCAGCCATGACGTCACTCCCGATCTCGCGGACACGGACCGGACGCTGCTCGCCAACACGCTCCATGATCTGGGGCGATCGATCGTCCACCGGCGCGGCGCCGAGCAGCTGCTGCACGGCGAGCCGCACGCCTTCAACATCCTCGACACGAAGAACGGGCCGCTCTTCATCGACTTCGAAAATACCGCCCGTGGGCCGGTCGAGTACGACCTGGCGTGGGCGCCAAGCGCGGTCAGCCAGCACTATCCCGCCGCTGACCAAGTTCTGGTCGGCGAGTGCAGGGGCCTCGTACTCGCGATCGTCGCAGCGCACCGCTGGAGTCTCAACGACCAACACCCGAGCGGCAGAGAATCAGGAGTGGCATTCCTTCGCGTTCTGCGGGCAGGTCCGCCGTGGCCAGCGCTCGACGATGTCGTCTGGTAGAGCGACATCCAAGGCCCCGAACTCGTTCACCCGGTCCGACCGTCGATCGACTGCCTGATCAAATCGGCATGCCCGTTGTGGCGTGCGTACTCCTCGACCATGTGGGCCAGGACCCACCACAAGGTGAAGGTCTCGCCCGTAGGTGGGCACGTGAGTACTGGCACAGAGCGGATGGGGCAAGCGGTGGTCATCGTCGGCAGGGAGCGGAGCGAAGCCGCCGGGGGTGCGGGTGGCGGAGCCCCCACTTGCGGCAAGCGAAGCGCAGCCGCACAACACAACGATGAGCCAAGCCGAGGCGCCATGCGCGAGCAGCCGCGGTCAGCTCCGAGTGGAGACGAGGGGACTCGAACCCCTAACCCCTGCCTTGCAAAGGCAAAACGGGCTGTTGCGCCTGGCTGAGCGGTGATCTGCCGAGCGTCGGACCTGGCTACCCAGTGACCGCAACTGACCGGGCGGGTCCGCTTGTGCGCTTCTGCTGTGGCACGAATGTGGCACGCCAGCCTTCTCACTACGAGTCGAGCTCGGACGTATTGGCTTGACTCGAAAGGGCCGCCTTCTTGGCCGCCGCATCCTCCGCTATCTTCTGCTCGACTTCCGCACCGGCCGCCCGAATCAAGAGATATCTCCTGATGAAGTGGCTGCTTGGCGTCCGCAGGTAGTCCACTGGGATGTCAAACCATCGCTCATGCTTGGCGAAGACCTTCTTGATGCGTTCGGCTGCCTGGCGCTCGTAGTCGTCGTTGGACTCCGGATCCTCAGCCGCAGCCTTGGCGCTCCTCCGATATTCCTCAAGGATGCTGTGAAGCCGTCCTGAGCCGTACCCAAGTTGATAATTGATGAGAAGGACGATCTCGGGCGGGCAGTACTCCACGATTGAGTTCCGCTCCTCGGCCAACGCGTCACTAGCCTCGATAAGGCCCGGCAACAACTCATCGACGGTCCGAGCCCTCAGAGCACCCGATGCTCCGACGATCTTGGTTTCCAGTGCGCGCAGCTTTCGTGCGAGTTCTCGCCGATCCCGGTGCTGTTGGAGAATGCGCTCTTTCCTCGCCTCCAACCAAGGCTTGGCGGTGAACTCGATCGCAAGGGTTGTGAAGGCGGCAACGCCAGCGCTTACCAGGACATTTGACACGGCGATATCGGGCATGCAGGAAGTGTGTACCGGATCGGCCGCGCCAGCCGCACTCCTTGCCACGTACCTAGCGTCTTCCCGTCTGCCGCTCCGACCACCGACCAATCGGCCGGCCGATTCGGGCCTGTCATCCCGGAGTCGTGAGGCCCCCGCCGGAGGCAGATGCTCTTGGCTCTCGTGAAGGAAACCGAGGGCGGGCGCGGCGGTGAACGGCCGGAGGCCGCATGCGCACGCCGCGCCGCGCGCCGAAGGCGCGCCTTGATCCATAAGAGCCAAATTCGGCAGAACGACGGCTGGCGCTGGGTTACATGTGCCACTTGGGTCGACGGAGTTGTCGGTGCCAGCGCCTATGCTCTGGGCGTGGCTTGGAGACCTGGTCAGCGGAAGGCGCAACGCGCACTCGAAGATCCGTACGTCGACGTGCCCGAGCATCTGAGGCAGCCGCTCTGGAACTGGATCGACGGCAGCCTGCGCATGGCCAGCGACTTCTATGATGCTCAGCGGATCGAGTTTCTGGCGGTAGATCTGCGCACGCACCTGCCCGGGTCCTCGACCGTTCGGCAGGCGACCTACTTGCTGGGCTGGTGCAATGAGAACAAGACGAGGATGCTCGACGTGGTCGAGGCTCTGCTCGAACGCCACGGCTGGGATAGTGGTCGCGGGCCTGAGCTTGAAGACCTGTTGGTGAGGGCGAACTCTGCGTATGCGGTGAGCGCGAACTGGGACTCGCTGGAGGAACGCGTAGCTCCGGGTGTGAAGGAACTTGTGCAGGAGGCGATCGACGCCTCAGGTGGATCCGCTGGAGACCACCTAGCGAATGCCTGGAATGAGGCGTACGGCAGGCGTCCCGACCCTGTTAAGGCGTACAGCGAAGCGATCAAGGCGGTCGAGGCCGCTATGGCCAAGCACGTGTCACCACAGAACGGCAAGCAGACCCTCGGCACGATGATCCGAGACATCGCCGCGAAGCCGGTCAAGTGGGAGTTCGTCATTGCTGACGGGAGTGTTAGCGGAGTCGAGACCCTGCTCGGCATGATGCGGATGCTCTGGGATGGGCAGACTTCTCGACACGGTGGGGTCAACCCGACTCGGGATGAAACCACAGACGAGTCGAGGGCTGCCGTACATCTCGCTGCTGCGCTAGTGCAGTTCGGCGTGAGCGGTGCCCTCAAACTCGCCTGATGAGCGTCAGATGGTTGCCTGGTTGAGCACCGGCCACAGGGCACGCTCGAAAGGCTCGAATCGGCCGCGACGTGTCGGCAGGATCTGTGGCTGTTCGGCGATGACCTGCGGCTGTTCCGCTTCTCGCCAGTTCGTGGCTGGCCGTTGGAAGAGGGCACCGGAGGGATAGTCCGCGAGGTCGAGGGTTCGGACGTGTTTGACGCCGCGTTCCTCGTAGTACCGGTGGAGGCCGACATTGTCGGTCCAGACGTCGATCCGGACCCAGTGGTTGCCGAGGTCTCCGGCGCGCTTGCAGGCCCAGTCGAGTACGTCGTCTCCGAGTCCGGCGTACTTCCGGCGCACGATCAGCCGGTGGAGGTACATCGACGGGTCGGCCTGCTCGTCCGGGGTCCAGAGCTGCGGGTCAGAGAAGGTGTCGAGGGCAACGGTCGCGGCGGCCTGGCCGTCGTCGGTGCGAACCATCCAGGTCTCGCCAGCTCTGATGCTGGACAGGATCCGCTCGGACTGCGCGACGAGCTGCCCCGCTGGGACGAGTTGGCCGGCGGATTCACCGACCCCTTCGACGGCACTCCGCTGCCCACCTGGGATCAGGCCCTGGACGCGATCGGAGGTGACCCGGCCGCGACTCCCGCGCACGTGGTCAAGCTCGGCACCCAGCTGGACTACCAAGGCATCATCGGCACCGCAGAGGACAAGGTCGGCAAGGCGATCGGCTACCTGACCAAGTACCTCGCGAAGTCCATCGCCGACACCTACGGCGACGACGACGAGATCACCACCCCGCAAGCGATCCACCTCGACCGGCTGCACCGCGAGGTCCGCTGGCTGCCCTGCTCGCCGTCCTGCTCGAACTGGCTGCGGTACGGCGTACAGCCCCAAGGCGCTGAGGCTGGCATGCGCCCCGGCTGGTGCGGCTCCAAAGCCCACGACAGGCACCATCTGGGCCTCGGTGGGCGTCGGGTCCTGGTGTCGCGTCAGTGGACCGGCAAGACGCTGTCCGAGCATCGCGCCGACCGGGCCGAGGTCGTCCGCCAGACCCTAGCCGCTGCTGGTGTCGACATGCCCGACACCGACCGCTTCGCCGCGACCGCCGCCCTCGAGGACGGCCAACCGCGCTTCATCTGGGAACCCGTCGACCGCGCCAACGACGACGACCTGCCCACCTGGCACGGACTCATGACCCGAGGCATCACCGAACGCATCCGCTGGCGAACCGACTACGAGCAAGCCAAACGGGCTGGACCAAGCCCCGGCGACACCTGTTCGGCAACTGACCACGACTCCGCCACAACGGCGACCTGACTCCGAGAGAGGGCCAGATCATGGATCGACTTTTGACCGTGGAAGAGGTCGCCAACCGCCTCGGTACCTTCCAGACCAGCGGTATTCGCTTCCCCCGCCGCTTGATCTCTGAGCGCCGCATCCGATTCGTGAAGATCGGTCGTCATGTGCGCATCCCTGAGTCCGCGCTCGCCGAGTACATCGAACGAGGCACTGTCGAGCCGGTGACGATTCGTGGGCGGGTGGCCTGATGGCAAAGCGGGACTTCGGAACCATTCGGCAACTGAAGTCAGGTAGTTGGCAGGCTCGCTATCGCGACCCAGACGGGCTGTTGCGACCTGCTCCGCACACCTTCGAGCGCAGACGGGACGCTCAGTTGTTCCTGTCCAAGGTCGAGGCTGACATGGCGCGTGACGACTGGTACGACCCATCAGCCGGGCAGGTCACCATCTCGGAATTCGGCAGATCCTGGCTCACTGAGCGGAGGCTCGCAGACACGACTCGGGAGCGGTATGAAGTCGCCTTCCGAGTCCAGGTGCTACCCACGTTCGGCAATCTGGCGGTCAACAAGGTGCGCGAGGCTGACGTACGGCGGTGGCGCGCTGAGCTGCTCGACGGTGGAACGGGTGAGGCGTCCGTTGCCAAGGCCTACCGGTTGTTGCGGGCGATTATGAGCACGGCTGTAGACGACGGGCTGATCAGGCGGAACCCGTGTCGGATCAAGGGCGCTGGGGATGACCGGAGTCCTGAGCGGCCGGTGCTGACGGTGCACCAGGTTCTCCAGGTCGCCGAGGTGATGCCTGCTCGCTTCAGGATGCTCGTACTGCTGGCCACGTTTACAAGCCTGCGGTTTGGTGAGCTGGCTGCGCTCCGCCGGATGGATGTTGACCCAGAGGCGGGCTTCGTTCGGGTTCACCAATCGCAAGCCGAGCTGTCCAATGGGCAGTTGATCGTCAAGGGTCCGAAAACGGCGGCTGGACGGCGTCGTGTCGCGATACCGGGGGCGCTGCTTGTTGACCTTCGTTCGCACCTTGCGAAGTTCTCCGAATCCGGTCCGGATGGTCTGGTGTTCGTGGGGGAGAAGGGTGGGCGGCTGCGGCGACAGAACTTTCGGGCCGTGTGGGTCAAGGGTCTGAGCGAGGCTGCTGTACCGGCGGTGCACTTCCACGATCTGCGGCACACGGGCAACACGCTGGCGGCGGCTCAAGGTGCCACGCTGCGGGAGCTGATGGAGCGTATGGGGCACGCCAGCTCGCGGGCGGCGATGATCTACCAGCACATCTCTAAGGACCGCGACCGGCACATTGCGGACGGACTCAGCGCTCAGATCGAGAGCGCTCGCGAGGACCAGGGCGACGACGAGGTGCAGGGCTGATGTGGCACGCATGTGGCACGCGGATGGACCTGGCGGTCGTCGGTGGCAGGGGAGCGGGTCGGAAATCACGCTCTGACCTGGGGAAAGAAGGTGGTGGAGACGAGGGGACTCGAACCCCTAACCCCTGCCTTGCAAAGGCAGTGCTCTGCCAGTTGAGCTACGCCCCCGTGGGGGATCAGTGCCCGGGTGTGACCGGGTCTACGGCCTCGGCCCAGAGGTCCTGCTCGGCGCGGGCCTGCTGGGTCTTCTTGTAGACGAAGTATCCACCGACGCTGGCCAGCAGGACCAGCAGAACCTTCTTCAGCACCGGGGACTCCTTGAGATCGGTTTCGATCAGGGGTGGGCCTAACAGGATTTGAACCTGTGACCTCTGCCTTATCAGGGCAGCGCTCTAACCAACTGAGCTATAGGCCCGCAATTGCGGGGGACGAACCTCGGAGAGATTACCGCACTGATCGCCTCTCGCCCAAACCGGTTCCGGCCAGGCCCTGGAAGCACCCGGCCGGAAGCGGTGAACAGGCTCAGTCCTCGGAGGCCAACGTCACTTCGAGACCGCCCAGCAGGGTGGCCGCGATGTTGTAGAGGAACGATCCGAGGGTCGCCAGCGCGGTGATGATGAGCACATCCGCGCAGGCCAGCAGGGTGGTGAATCCCATCACCTTGCCGGTGTTCACGTAGTCCTCGATCCGGAACGGCTCGGCCGACGGGGTGCCGAGCACCTCGGAGACCGTGTTGTTGATGTTGTCGAAGACACCGGCCGCACCGATCGCCGACCAGACGATGAACACCGCGACCCAGGTGACGATGCCGAACGCGATCGAGAGCAGGAACGCGGTCTTCATCACCGACCACGGGTCCAGCCGGGACAGCCGCAGCCGCGCCTTCCGGGTCTGCGGCCGGCTCGACACCTTGGCCGCCGCATCCGTCCGGGCATCCGAGGAGGACGACGAGCCGACCTGCGTCGCGGCATCCTTCACCGCGGCCGCCTTCTCGAGCACAGCCTGCTTCGCCGCGTTCACCTTGTCACCGAACGTCTCGCCCGGCGTGGCGGTCTTGCCCGTCTGCCCATACCCAGCGGCCTTGCCGGTCGTCCCGTACGCCGGCTTCCCGGTCTCCCCGTACGCCGGCTTACCCGTCTCCCCGTACGCCGGAGTCGTGGTCCCCGTCTCCCCGTACGCCGAGTTGGCGGGCTTGGTGCCGCTGCGAGCCGCTTCGCCCGGACGCGGCTCGGGCCGACCGGGTGTGCTCGGGTTCAACGGCCGCGCGGGAGCGCCCGAAGTACCGGAAACTGGAGACGACGCCGGGCGCACCGGCGGCTGCTGCGGCGGCCGCACCGGCTTTGCCGTAGTGCCCGAGGACGACGAGGATGCAGGCCGCTGCGGCGGCGCCGGAGTGGCAGGCCGCTGACCGGTCGAGGCACGACCGTTGGAGGCCGGTGTGGCCGGTGGGTTCGGCTGCCCCTTGCCGTTGCCGCCCTGGCCCGGCCGGGCCGGCGGCGTCGGGGACTTGGAGCTGTCAGCCGCCCCATCAGGCCAGGTCGGCCTCGCGCGGTTGGTCATCAGGTGCCCTCCTGGCCGGCTTCGTCGCCTTCGACGGTAGCCGCGCCCTCGATGTCCGTCGAATGCTGGTCATCATTCTGGACGCTCTGAGGGGCTGTTTCGGTTGGCGAACCATCCACATCCTGGACACCGGCTTCGGCGCCCTCCAGCTCTTCCTCACTCACCGTGAGGTCGGTGTTACGAGCGATCGCGACCACAGCATCGGATTCCCCGACTCCGGCGAACTTCACACCCATCGTGTCGCGGCCCTTCACCGGAACGCTGTCCACCCGGCTGCGGACGACCTGACCGCTGTTCTTGATCGCGAGCACCTGGTCGGTGTCGACGACGATCAGCGCGCCGACCAGGGAACCGCGCTCGTCGTTCAGCTTGACCGCCTTGATCCCGAGCCCGCCACGACCCTGCTGCCGGTACTCCGAGACGCGCGACCGCTTGGCGTAGCCGGCATCGGTGACGGTGAAGACGTACTGCGTGTCCTCCTCCGAACCGGCCCGGATGACCGCCATCGAGAGCAGTTCGTCGCCGTCGCGGAACTTCATCCCGGTGACGCCGGAGGTGGCCCGGCCCATCGGCCGCAGCTGCTCGTCGTTCGCGGTGAACCGGATCGACTGGCCCTTCTTGGAGACCAGCATCAGGTCGTCCTCGGCGGAGGCCAGCTCGGCGCCGATCAGCTCGTCGTCCTCGTCGCGGAAGTTGACCGCGATGATGCCGCTCTGCCGGGCCGAGTCGTAGTCGGTCAGTGCCGTCTTCTTCACCAGGCCGCGCTTCGTGGCGAGCAGCAGATACGGCTCCTGCTGGTAATCGCGCAGAGTCAGGACCTGGGCGATCTGCTCGTCCGGCTGGAACGAGAGCAGGCCGGCGACGTGCGAACCCTTGGCGTCACGGGCCGACTCGGGCAGCTGCCACACCTTGGCCCGGTAGACCCGGCCCTTGGTGGTGAAGAACAGCATCCAGTGGTGGTTCGTGGTGGCGAAGAAATGCCCGATCTCGTCCTCGGCCCGCATCGTCGCGCCGCGAACGCCCTTGCCGCCCCGGTTCTGGGTGCGGTAGAGGTCGGTCTTGGTCCGCTTCGCGTAGCCGCCGCGGGTGATCGTGACGACCACTTCCTCGTCCGGCACCAGGTCCTGGACGGACAGGTCGCCGTCGGCCGCGATGATCTCCGTACGCCGTTCGTCGCCGTACTTCTCGACGATCTCGGCCAGCTCGTCGCGGATGATCGTCCGCTGCCGGACCGGGTCGGCCAGGATGTCCTCGAGGTCGGCGATGACGGCCTCGAGCTCGAGCAGCCGGTCGACGATCTTCTGCCGCTCCAGGGCAGCCAGCCGGCGCAGCTGCATGTCCAGGATCGCCTGCGCCTGGATCTCGTCGATCTCCAGCAGCGACATCAGGCCGTTGCGGGCGTCCTCGACATCCGGGCTGCGCCGGATCAGCGCGATCACCTCGTCGAGGGCGTCGAGCGCCTTGACCAGACCGCGGTAGATGTGGGCCTGCTTCTCGGCCTCACGCAGGCGGTACTTGGTCCGCCGCTGGATGACCTCGATCTGGTGGTCGATCCAGTGCGTGATGAACAGGTCCAGGCTGAGCGTGCGCGGTACGCCGTCGACCAGGGCGAGCATGTTGCAGCCGAAGGTGTCCTGCAGCTGCGTGTGCTTGTAGAGGTTGTTCAGTACGACGCGGGGCTGGGCATCGCGCTTCAGCACGATCACCAGGCGCTGGCCGGTCCGCGACGAGGTGTCGTCCCGGATGTCGGCAATCCCGGTCATCTTGCCGGTGTTCACCAGCTCGGCGATCTTCTGCGCGAGGTTGTCCGGGTTGACCATGTACGGCAACTGGGTGACGACGAGGCTGGTCCGCCCCTTGGCGTCCTCCTCGATGTCCACCACCGCGCGCATGGTGACCGAGCCGCGGCCGGTCCGGTACGCGTCGTCGATGCCCTTGTAGCCGACGATCAGCGCGCCGTTCGGGAAGTCCGGGCCCTTGATGAACTCCATGCACTTGGCGAGGAACTCCTCGCGCTCGGCCTCGGGGTTCTCCAGCGCCCAGTTCGCGGCCGCCGCGACCTCGCGCAGGTTGTGCGGCGGGATCTGGGTCGCCATCCCGACCGCGATGCCGGCCGAGCCGTTCACCAGCAGGTTCGGGAAGCGGCTGGGCAGGATCACCGGTTCCTGCGAGCGGCCGTCGTAGTTGGGGCGGAAGTCGACCGTCTCCTGGTCGATGTCGCGCACCATTTCCATCGCCAGCGGGGCCAGCCGGCACTCGGTGTACCGCATCGCGGCGGCCGGGTCGTTACCCGGCGAACCGAAGTTGCCCTGGCTCTGGATCATTGGCGCGCGCATCACCCACGGCTGCGCCAGCCGGACCAGGGTGTCGTAGATCGCCGAGTCACCGTGCGGGTGGTACTGACCCATCACGTCACCGACGATGCGCGAGCACTTGGAGAAGCCACGGTCCGGCCGGTAGCCACCGTCGTACATCGCGTAGAGGATGCGGCGGTGCACCGGCTTCAGGCCGTCGCGCACCTCGGGCAGCGCACGGCCGACGATGACGGCCATCGCGTAGTCGAGGTACGACTGCTGCATCTCCGTCTGCAGATCGAGCGGCTCGATCCGGTCGTGGCCAGGAGTGGTGGGGGTCTCGGTCATCTGATGCTCGTCCCGTTCATGTCAGACGTCGTACGTCGTACGTCGTACGTCGGTGAGGTCGGCGCGTTGAATGCGGGCGGCCCCGCGGGAGGCGGGGCCGCGGCACTCAGATGTCAAGGAACCGGACGTCCTTGGCGTTGCGCTGGATGAAGTTCCGACGGGCCTCGATGTCGTCGCCCATCAGGGTCGCGAAGGTCTCGTCGGCGCGGGCGGCGTCGTCCAGGGTGATCTGCAGCAGCACCCGGTTGGCGGGGTCCATCGTGGTCTCCCACAGCTCCTGCGGGTTCATCTCACCCAGACCCTTGTACCGCTGGGTGGCGTTCTCCTTCGGGAACTTCTTGCCGGCCTCGATACCCGCCGCCACCAGGCCTTCCTTCTCACGCTCGGTGTAGGCCAGCTCGTGCGGGCTGTTGCTCCAGCGGAGCTTGTACAGCGGCGGCTGCGCGGCGTACACGTGACCGCGCTCGATCAGCGGCCGCATGAACCGGAACAGCAGCGTCAGCAGCAGGGTCCGGATGTGCTGGCCGTCGACGTCGGCGTCGGCCATGATCACGATCTTGTGGTACCGGAGCTTCTCTTCATCGAAGTCCTCGTGGATACCGGTGCCCAGTGCGGAGATGATCGCCTGGACCTCGTTGTTCTGCAGGACCTTGTCGATCCGGGCCTTCTCGACGTTCAGGATCTTGCCCCGGATCGGCAGGATGGCCTGGAACTTGGGATCGCGGCCACCCTTCGCGGAGCCACCGGCCGAGTCACCCTCGACGATGTAGACCTCGCATTCCTCGGGGTTGGTCGACTGGCAGTCGGACAGCTTGCCCGGCAGGCCGCCGCCACCCAGCAGGCCCTTGCGGTTGCGGGCCAGGTCGCGCGCCTTGCGGGCGGCGATCCGGGCACTCGCGGCCGCGGTGGCCTTGCGGATGATCTCCTTGCCCTCCTGCGGGTTCTGTTCGAACCAGGCACCGAGCCGGTCGTTCACCACCCGCTGGACGAAGCCCTTGACCTCGGTGTTGCCGAGCTTGGTCTTCGTCTGGCCCTCGAACTGCGGCTCGGCCAGCTTGACCGAGATGATCGCGGTCAGGCCCTCCCGGATGTCGTCACCGGTGAGCCTGTCCTCCTTCTTCTTGATCATCCCCTGGTCCTCGCCGAACGAGTTGACCAATGAGGTGAGCGCGGCCCGGAAGCCCTCTTCGTGGGTGCCGCCCTCGTGGGTGTTGATCGCGTTCGCGAAGGTGTGCACGGACTCCTGGAAGGAGCCGCTCCACTGCATCGCCACCTCGAGGCTGAGCGAGTCCTCACCGGTGGCCGCTTCGAAGGCGATCACGTCGCGGTGCACGGTCTCGCGGATGCCGGTCAGGTACTTCACGTAGTCGATCAGGCCGTCGTCGTACTTGAACGACTGCTCGACCGGGTTGCCGTCCTCGGTGTGGTCCGGGCGCTCGTCGCGGATGACCAGCTCGAGGCCCTTGTTGAGGAACGCGTACTCGCGGAAGCGGGTGGACAGCGTCTCGTAGGAGTACACGGTGGTCTCGAAGACGTCCGGGCTGGGCCAGAAGGTGATCGTGGTGCCGTCGGAGTCCGACGTACCGACCTCGGCCAGGTCGGCGTCCGGTACGCCGACGGTGAAGGACTGGTTGTAGATCTTGCCGTTCTTGCGGACGTCGACCTGGAGCCGGCTGGACAGCGCGTTCACGACCGAGACACCGACGCCGTGCAGACCACCGGAGACCTTGTACCCGCCGCCGCCGAACTTGCCGCCGGCGTGCAGCACGGTCAGGACGACGGTGACGGCCGGCTTGCCCTCGGACTCGACGATGTCGACCGGGATACCACGGCCGTTGTCGACGACCCGGACGCCGCCGTCGGCCAGCAGGGTGACGACGATCTTGTCGCAGAAACCGGCCAGCGCCTCGTCCACCGCGTTGTCGACGACCTCGTAGACGAGGTGGTGCAGACCGCGCTCACCGGTGGACCCGATGTACATCCCGGGACGCTTGCGGACCGCGTCGAGGCCCTCGAGGACCTGGATCGCGCTGGCGTCGTACTCGCGGTCGACCGCTGATCTGGTGATCGCGGTGAGCGGTGCTTCTGCTTCTGCTTCGATGCCGGTGCTGTCTGCGGACGTTGTTTCGTCGATCTCGGTCGGCTCGTCGGTCACCGGCTGTTGTCCTCCTCGGACCCCGCCTGCGCGGGGCATCGAATCACAGTGCGGGCCGCCGTACTGTGTGATCAGCACCGGCGGCCACTTCAACGTCTCCATCTTACCCGTCGACCGAAGCAGAACCTGCCACCAGGCGGCCGAAACTCGGGTCAGGGCGTCTTTTCGGACTCCCGGCCATGTCCCCCCACGCACCCCGGGGGCTTCGAAAGCGCTCACAGCCCTCAGTGGCTTCTGACCGGATCGCCCCTGACGGTCTCAGGTCCGAGACTCCGCGACACGCACCCACCGGCGCTTAGGATCATGGCCGTGGAAAGTCTGGACGACGTCATCGACGCCATGATCGCCGATCGGGTGATCCACCGGCACCGCCGCAAGTGGCTGATCGTGATCGCCTTGATCCTCCTGCTGGCCGTGGTCGTCTTCTTCGCCGGCGGCTGGAAAGAGAAGAAGGGCCGCAAGGTCGAGACCCTGCAGGCACCGGTCACGTTGACCGCCGGCCGGTACGAGTACGGCCTGAAGTCGGCCGAGATCGTCCGCATCCCGAAGACGAAGTACGAGCCCGCCAGTGCCAAGGTCGTGGTCAGCCTCGACCTGAAGAACATGGACACCGAGACGAAGGAAACCGAGTCGATCCTCGGCAATCTGCTCCAGCTGGTGCCGGCCGACGGCAGCGAGTTCATCAAGTCCAGCGGCGCGATCTGCCAGGGACAGTCGAACTACCGGCTCGTCTTCGGCCTCCCCGCACTCCCTTGTACTGCGGAGTTCAAGGTGCCGAACGACTTCAAGGACCCCGTCATCGAGATCGGCGTACTCGGAGAGAAGTACGAGTCGGACAACGCGCTGCTGGGATTGTCCGACAAGCCCTACTGGCACAACGAGGCACCCGAAGCCGTCGTACAGCTCAAGTCGACGATCCGGACGGAGAAGGCGAAGTGAAGCTCTACCGTCCCGCCACGGTGCTCGTCGGCGTCCTGTTCGTCCTGCTCGGCGGAATCGCCCGGCTGGTCGACGTCGACCAGGTCTTCGACGACCCGGCCAGGGTCACCGTGCACGGCACCATCGGCGAGAAGATCAAGTTCGGCGACTCGAGCCTGACAGTGACCCGGATGCGGTTCTTCAAGGACTACCTGGCCGACGAGGACGACGACAAGCCGGTCACCACCGACGGAATCTTCGTCGCGATCGAGTACGCCGCCGCCCGGGGCACCGAGGACCCCGGGTCCAACAGCATCACGCTCACCGCCGACGGGGGGACCGTCTACGAACCGGTGGCGCAGAACTCCTCGACCGGCATCTACTTCCCGCAGCCCGGCTTCGTCCAGTCCGATGCGCTCGTCTTCGAGCTGAACACCTCCGATGTCAAAGGCCTGACCTTGAAGCTCCACACCATCGAGTTCTTCACCGGCTTTCCGGTCCGGGACCTGACCGTCGACCTGGCGATCCCGAGCGACGAGATCGCCAAACAGCTGGAGGACGGCGCCGCCGATCAGTACGTGCAGCCCGAGCGGTCGATCAGGGTCGCGTCATGAATCTCTCCGCCCGAGCGTTCCGGTGGACCGCACAGATCTCCTTGCTGCTGATCCTGGCCGGGCTCAGCGCCTACCTGACCGTGTTCAACTACCTGGGGAACAAGGAACGGGTCTTCCGGGAGGGTCCGATCACCGAGGTCGTCGGGCATGGGCCGGTGGAGATCGCCAAGGTTCGCTGGCAGCTCGACTCGCTGCAGCCCTACACCCGGCTGGTGAACAAGGAAGGCGAGAAGATCGACGTCGACCAACCGGCCGGCTCGGTCATCATCTTGGTGATCGCCTCGGTGACGCCGCTGGACGGGCTGCGGATCGACGACGGCTTCAGTTGTGAGGCGAAGCTCCGGGACGACCGCGGCAATGTCTGGGAAGACACGAGTGCCTTCGGCCTGGAGTACCCCACCTTCTGCGGGGACGACGACCACCCGATCAAGCGGAACCAGACCGCCAAGATCGCCCAGGTGTACGTCGTACCGGCAGAGGCCGTAGCGCATCTGGTCGGCATCCAGGTGGAGGACACCGACACCGACGTACTGCGCCGCGTCCTGTTCACCTGGTAGGCGATCAGGCCTTGGCCGCCGCTGCTTCCTGCTCCGCCTTCTTGGCCTCGACCTCCGCCTTGCGCTCTGCGCCGACCGAGATGCAGAGGTCGAAAGCCGCCGCCAGCAACGCGATCTGGAGGGTATCGAAGATCGCGTCGCGGATGCCGCTGGCGATATCGGTGTTCATCATTCCCCAGTGCGGCCCGTGCACGCCGATCAGGCGCTGCATCCCGACCAGCATCCAGTCGCGACCCAGCTTCCACAGCGTGTAGACGAAGCAGACCACTCCGAGGAACACCGGACCGACCCGGACCAGCAGCCGGAAGGCGTTCAGCGTCGGGTAGAACTTCTCCCGGATCCCGCCCAGGACCAGATTCGGCGCCTGGTTGGTCCAGGCGACGATCCGGCTGGCCGGCTTCGCGTTCTCGTCGATCCGGCTGCCCAGCCGGCGCTCCAGCCGGGTCCCGCGGAAGACACCGCCACTGGACAACACCCGGTGGCCGAAGACCACGGTGGTGATGGCAAGCCAGGTCAGCGGCTCACCGACTCCGAGCTTGAACAGCGGCCACAGAGTTTCCCAGAAGACGCCCCAGAGGAACTCGATGCCGGCCGGGATCGGGACGTGGATGCCGGCGAACCAATCCTTCAGCCCGCTCCACCAGTCCACCGAGAAGTACCAGAACGACCGGTCCTTGAACCACTTCTTGAAGTCCTTCACCGCGAACGGGATCACGACCACGGTCAGCAGCAGGAAGAACGCCTCGGCCCAGACCTGGACGAACTTGACCGGCCGGCTCGGCCAGCGGTCGTCGATCGCCTCGACCACCCGGCGGATCACCAGCAGGATCACAATGACCGGCAGGTACCCCTTCCAGTGCCCGTCCCCGAGCTGGAAGAACTGCGAACCGGGCTGGGTACCGCGGATGATCATGTTGTACGCACCGAGGGTGCCGACGCGTTCGTCGAGGAAGCCCCAGGCCGACCAGACCGCAACCAGCGGCAGCAAGGTGAGGGCCAGCAGCTCCATCAGCCCTTGCTGTGTTGGGTCCGAGGTCTCCTCGGCCTTGTTGCTGGCGGCATCACGCCAGCGATACAGCGAGGTGGCGCAGGTCCGGATCATGCCGACGGTGGCGGCGATCTGGACCAGTACGCCGGCCGAGAAGATCCCGACGCCGAGACTGGAATGTCCGTGCTCGGCCAGCCAGACCGCGGCATCGATCGAGCCCATGAACCCGATGTAGCCGGCCAGGAACCAGGTCACCAGGGGCAGCAGGTTGCGCCACCAGAGCCGGAAGGCGTCGGTGATCAGCTGGACCATTTCGCGAAGGCCGTCGACGAGCGTGCGCATCGCGCCCGATCCTAGGGGAGCCATGGGTCCTCCCCACAAGCTGCCGTCTCAGCCGTAGGTGTCGCGGGGGCCGCGGCCGCCGCGGACGGTGCGCGGACCCTTGCGCCAGCTGGGGGCGTTCGGGCCCTCGACCTTGACCCGGGTGACGGTGCCGTCACCGAGTTCGGCGTTCAGCCGGCGGACCAGGTCAGGCGCGAGCAGGCGGACCTGGGTGGCCCAGGCCGTGGAGTCGGTGCGGACCGTGAGCTCGGTATCGGTGTAGCTCTCCGGCTTGCAGTGCGAGGCCATCTCGGGTCCGACGATCGACGGCCAGCGGGCCATCACGCCGTGCACGGCGACGTCGACCTCCCAGCCCTGGTCGCGCATCAGCCGGCCGAGCGTGTTGGTGAGCAACTGCGGGTCGCGGTCGTCGGGCCGCGATCCACTGACCTGCGATCCGAAGCCGGGCCGGCGACGGCGCGCCTTCTTGACCGGCTTGATCGGGCTCATCCCCTTGAGCCGGCCGGCCAGGGCCTTGGCCAGTTCGAGGCCCTGCTTGTCGTGCTCCGGCGCGTCCTTCGGCGACTCGGAGTCATCCCCGGCCGCGCTCTCAAAGCCGCTCTCAGAGGAATTCCGGGGTTTTGAGCCGTCCTTGGCGGGTTCGGCCCGGGGCGCCGGCTCGGGCCGTTCGGGCACAGGCTGCGTACCGAACCCGCCGAGCAGGTCCGCGTCCGGGCGGAGATCACCGTCGCTAGGCACGCAGTACGGTCCCGTCGCCCACGTCGTACCGCACGCCGCTCAGCTCCGGCGGGACATCGGCCCCGACGGCCGCGGTGACCAGCACCTGTTCGGCCGGCGCGACCAGTTCGGCGAGCCGGTCGCGGCGCGAGGTGTCGAGCTCGGCGAACACGTCGTCGAGGATCAGCACCGGCTCACCCCCGTCCGCCTTGAGCAGTTCGTACGACGCCAGTCGCAGCGCGAGCGCGAACGACCACGACTCACCGTGACTCGCATACCCCTTCGCAGGCAAGTCACCGAGTCCCAGTACGACGTCGTCGCGATGCGGGCCGACGAGCGAAACGCCCCGGTCGAGTTCGTCCTGCCGGCGCTCGTGCACCTCGTTCAGCAAGACGGCGGCCAGCTGCTCGCGACTCGTCAGGCCGGGCTCTAGCGGTACCGACGACTTGTACTCGAGCCGGGCATCTCCCTTGCCTCGGGCAACAGCGTCGTACGCGCTGGAAACCAACGGACGAAGGGATTCCAGCAACTCCAGCCGGGTCGCGAGGAGTTCCGAACCGGTGCGCGCGAGATTGGAATCCCACACTTCGAGCGTTCGCAACTGTGCATCGGCGGCGCTCGAACGGTTCTGCCGACGAGCCTGCTGGGCACTGCGTAGCAGCGAGTTGCGTTGCTTCAGCACCCGGTCGTAATCCTGCCGGACACCGGCCATCCGCGGTGTCCGAAGGGTGAGCAACTCGTCCAGGAAGCGGCGCCGCTCGGACGGATCACCCTTCACCAGGGCGAGATCCTCCGGCGCGAACAGCACCGTCCGGAGCAATCCGAGCACTTCCCGCGGCCGCGGCACCGGCGAACGGTTCACCCGGGCCCGATTTGCCCTCCCAGGATTGATTTCCAGCTCGATGATCAGATCGCGTTCCTGGTCGCTGCGCAGCTCGGTCCGGACGATCGCCCGGGCGGCGCCGGCCCGCACGAGTGGCGCGTCGTTGGCCACCCGGTGCGAACCGAGCGTCGCGGTGTAGTGGATCGCCTCGACCAGGTTGGTCTTGCCCTGGCCGTTCGGACCGACGAAGGCCGTCACACCCGGGGCGAGCTGGACCTCCACCTGCTGGTAGGACCGGAAATCGAGCAGGCCAAGAGCGGTGACAAACACCGGAATTCCTCTGTAGGACGGATTCTGAGGGTCAGTGCTTGACCGGCGGCGTCGCGTACGACGGGTCCTCGGCGCCCTTGACCGCGTGGCCACCGAACTGGTTGCGCATCGCCGCGATCGCCTTCATCGCCGGCGAGTCGTCCTGCCGGGACGCGAACCGGGCGAACAGCGAGGCGGCGATGGCCGGCACCGGTACGGCGTGGTCGATCGCGGCCTCGACGGTCCAGCGGCCCTCGCCCGAGTCGTCGGCGTAGCCGCGGATCTTGTCCAGGTGGGTGTCTTCCTTCAGCGCGTTCACCATCAGGTCGAGCAACCAGGACCGGATCACGGTGCCTTCGCGCCAGGAGTCGAACGTCTCCGGCACGTTCTGCACGATGTCGGCGGCCTCGAGCAGCTCGAACCCTTCGGCGTACGCCTGCATGATCGCGTACTCGATGCCGTTGTGGACCATCTTCGCGAAGTGCCCGGCGCCGACCTGGCCGGCGTGCACGAACCCGAATTCGCCCTCGGGCTTGAGCGCGTTGTAGATCGGCATCAGGGTGGCGACGATCTCGTCGTCACCACCGCACATCAGCGCGTAGCCGTTCTCCAGACCCCAGACGCCACCGGAGACACCGCAGTCGGAGAACTTGATGCCCTTCTTCGACAGCAGTTCGGCCCGGCGGATGTCGTCGGTCCAGCGGCTGTTGCCGCCGTCGATCACGATGTCGCCCTCGGACAGCAGCTCGGCCAGCTCGGTCAGCACCGGGTCGATGGCCTGCACCGGCACCATCACCCAGACGATCTTCGGCTGGTCCGTCGCGGTCAGCTTGCCGACCATGTCGGCAAGGTCCTTGGCGTCGGAGATCTCCTGGTTGTGGTCGAAACCCACCACGGTCAGGCCGGCGTTGCGCATCCGCTCGCGCATGTTGCCGCCCATCTTGCCGAGACCGACAAGGCCGAGCTCCATCGTGAATCCCCTTGTTCTGTTGGCTTTTCGCTGGTCAGCTGTTCAGGCGGACCGGCATCAGCACGTACCGGAATTCGCTGATCGGCTCGCCGTCGAAGTCCTTCACGCCGGTCAGTTCGGCCGGCTTCGTCGCCTGCGTGAAGGCCAGGTGCGCGACCGAGGTGCCGATCGCGTTCAGACCGTCCAGCAGGTACGTCGGGTTGAAGCCCACGGTAACCGGCTCGCCAACTACGCGCGCCTCGATCGATTCGGACGCCTGCGCCTCGTCGCCGCTGCCGGCGTCGAGCGTGACGGTGTCCTCGGAGAATGTCAGCCGGACCGGTGCGTTCCGCTCGGCCACCAGCGCCACCCGCTTGACCGCCTCGACCAGGGTCGCGGTGTCGATCCGGACCCGGGTCGCGATCGCCGCGTCGGTCGGGATGATGCCGCGAACCTTCGGGAACTCGCCGTCGAGCAACCGGGTGGTGGCCCGCCGGTTGCCACCGGAGACCTGGCCCTCGAAGCCGACGATGCCGTCACCGGTTCCAGGAGCGGCCAGGGAGACGATGATGTCGGTCCCGGTCATCGCTTTCGCGGTTTCGGACAGCACTCTGGCTGGGATAAGGGCTGCTGCAGAGGCATCTGGCGAATTCGGCGTCCATTCGAGCTCCCGGATCGCCAGCCGGTACCGGTCGGTGGCCAGCAGCGAGATGGTGGATCCCTCGATCTCGACCCGTACGCCGGTCAGTACCGGAAGCGTGTCCTCGCGACCCGCTGCGGTCACCACCTGGGCGACTGCCTGAGCGAAAACGTCACTTCGGACGGTGCCGCTGGCGGCCGGAAGGTCCGGCAGAGCCGGATATTCCTCTGTGGGAAGCGTCTGGAGCGTGAAGCGGGAAGTGCCGCAAGTGACTTGGGCCTTCGCTCCGTCCACGGCGATGTCCACGGGCTGGTTCGGCAGACTCTTGGAGATGTCGGCGACCAGCCGGCCGGAGATCAGGCATTTGCCCACGTCCGCCACCTGGGCCGGAACGGTCACCCGGACGGAGGTCTCGTAGTCGAAGCCGGACAGAGTGATCTGCCCTTCCTCGGCCTCGACGAGAAGTCCGGCGAGGATCGGAACGCTGGGACGACTGGGCAAGCTGCGCGCGGCCCAGGCCACCGACTCGGCCAGTACGTCGCGCTCGACGCGAAACTTCACCGCTGGGTGCCTCCTGATTCGGCTGTGTGCCAGGCAGATCCTGCCACGGACAGATGTGATGTGCGCCAACAGGGCTTGACGTGGCGGTTCGGGCGGGTCGCGAATCCCGTTCTCCGGGGTTCACGAGAGCAGCCTGACAGGTCCCACCGACAGTGCTCGGACAAGGCCCGAAAGTCGGGTTTTCCCCAGGTTGGGCCGCAACACCCTTTTGTGGACTGGGACTCCCTTAGAGATTCCATAGGGTTCTTCGCACCTGTGGGAAGTGTGGAAAAGCCAGGAGTTCGCAGGTCAGAGGGCGAAAGTGGCTGGGGACGAGGTGTGGACGAACCGAGGCACTTCTTGGGACGGCTGGTGACGGACGAATTTCTCCACACAGGCGATCCACAGGCGAGACGGGAGTGTCCACCGAGATACCCACGGTTATCCACAGGACTGTCCCCAGCCTGTGTGGTTCGTGTGACCGCGTCGTAGCGCTCGGCGTACACGCTCTCCGACCCCTCCCAACCCCCGTCTTCCTTTGCGGGCCGCGCCCCGACTTCGGCCTCCTCCCAACCCCCGTCTTTCCTCCCGGGCCGCGCCCGGCCCCGGCCCGGCAAGTCATTGCTGCTTGGCCTGGTGCTTGATCCGGTTGGTCAGCTCGGTCACCTGGTTGAAGACGCTGCGGCGCTCCGACATCAGTTGCCGGATCTTCCGCTCGGCATGCATCACGGTGGTGTGGTCGCGGCCGCCGAACTGCTGGCCGATTTTCGGCAGCGACAGGTCGGTGAGTTCGCGGCACAGGTACATCGCGATCTGGCGGGCAGTCACCAGGACCCGGCTGCGACTCGAGCCGCAGAGGTCGTCGATCGACAGACCGAAGTACGAGGCGGTCTGGCCCATGATCATCGCGGCCGTCACCTCGGGCTTGCTGCCCTCGGGGATCAGGTCCTTCAGCACGATCTCGGCCAGCGACAGGTCGACCGGCTGCCGGTTCAGGCTGGCGAAAGCCGTCACCCGGATCAGCGCGCCCTCGAGTTCGCGGATGTTCGTCTGCACCTTCGACGCGATGAACTCGAGCACCTCGGGCGGCGCGGTCAGCCGTTCGGTCGCGGCCTTCTTGCGGAGGATCGCGATCCGGGTCTCGAGGTCGGGCGGCTGGATGTCGGTGATCAGGCCCCACTCGAACCGGTTCCGCAGCCGGTCCTCCAGCGCCTCCAGGCGTTTCGGCGCGCGGTCGGAGCTGATCACGATCTGCTTGTTCGCGTTGTGCAGCGTGTTGAAGGTGTGGAAGAACTCTTCCTGGGTCTGGATCTTGCCTTCCAGGAACTGGATGTCGTCGATCAGGAGAACGTCGACGTCGCGGTACCTGCGCTGGAACTGGGCGGCCTTGTCGTCGCGGATCGCGTTGATGAAGTCGTTGGTGAACTCTTCGCTGGAGACGTACCGAACCCGCGCACCTGTGTAGAGACTGCGGACGTAGTGCCCGATCGCGTGCAGCAGGTGGGTCTTGCCCAGGCCCGAGTCGCCGTAGATCAACTGTGGGTTGTACGCCTTGCCCGGCGCCTCGGCCACCGCGACGGCCGCGGCGTGCGCGAACCGGTTCGAGCTACCGATGACGAAGGTCTCGAACGTGTACTTCGGGTTCAGCCGCGCCTCGCCCTGGGCCTCGGCGACCGACGGGATCGGGGAACCGTTCGGCGGCGGCGCGACCGAGGTCGGCTGGCCGATCCGGTCCACCGGCGCGTGCTGGATCCCCTGTTGCGGAGCCGGCTGCAACTGGGTCGGCTGCATCGACTGGCCGGGCTGGAACGCCCCCGGCTGCTGCAGCGACTGCCCGGGCGCCAGCGCACCGGACTGGATCGGAGCCGTCGGCGCCTGTACGACGGGCTGCGCCGGCGCGGGCTCGCGGAGCTCGGGATCGAGCGACGGATCGACCGTCACCGCGATCCGGATGTCCCGGCCGAAACTCTCCGACAGGATCCGCTCGAGGTCGGGACGCAGCCGGGTCTCGAGCTGACCCCGGGTGAAATCGTCCGGTACGGCGACGATCGCGGTGCTCTCGTGCAGCGTCACCGGCCGGGAATTCGTCAGCCAGGCGCGCTGGTTCGGTGGCAGGCCGGCCAGGACGCGGTTCCACGCCTCGGTCAGATCCATCACTTCCGCCTTGATTTCCGCATTGGCGGACTGGTCCTCGACCACGCGTTGCTCCCCGAATCCTCGCTGCGGTGGAAGCGCCCGACCGCTGCGCCACCTTTCGACCCGACCCCCTGCCGGTGCGGCCCGGGGCCACATCGTGCAGTTGCTGTTCTCCTCGGCCGGTTTCCTCATTGTCCACACCGTTGTCCACAGTTGTGAACGAAGCGCGGAGCCACTTGGTTACCGCCCCGAGGGGAGGGGACCACTGCTGTGAGGGGCCGACGCTAACAAGTCGGGTGGTGGCCATTCAAGCCGTCATCCACAGGCTATGGATGGCAAATTGGGGGCAACCTCCGGCGTGTCGAGTGGACGCCGCACCGTAATCATGGTTGGCCTGTCGCCCTCGGTAGCGGCTTCCGTCACTGTGTGACAGTGGCCGCCGGACGTGATTCTTCCACAGGGCTGTGGAAAACTATGGGGACGGCTGGTTTGACCTGTCCACAGGCGGCCACGTACCGTGGATCGGTCGGTGTTGAACCGGCCGTTTCATGCTGCGCTCCCTGAGGAACCTGGTTTCTCGAGCGGTAGGCAGGATGCACCAAGGACAGATCTACCAGTGGATTTGTCGACATCGTGATCTCGAGTAACCGGAGTCATTCCAGTGAGCAAGCGGACGTTCCAGCCGAACAACCGTCGCCGGCACAAGAAGCACGGCTTCCGTCTTCGGATGCGCACCCGTGCGGGCCGCGCGATCCTCGCCTCCCGCCGCACCAAGGGCCGTCAGCGCCTGGCGGCGTGAGCCACCCGGCCGACACCCGCTGGTGACGGTGACCACCCCGTGTTGCCTTCGTCGAACCGGCTCCGCCGGTCCGACGACTTCCGTCGCGCCGTCCGTACCGGACGGCGCGCTGGTCGGCGCGCGGTGGTGGTCCATCTGTTCTCCCCTTCCGGCGTCCGGCCGGACGATGCCGAGCCTGCTCGCGTCGGATTCGTGGTGAACAAAGCGGTCGGCAACGCGGTTCTGCGGAACCGGGTGCACCGCCGCCTGCGTGCTGTGATGGCGGCCCGGCTCGGCGAACTGCCGGCCGGCAGTCTGACCGTCGTACGGGCGCTGCCCCCGGCGGCCACTTCGTCGTACGACGAACTGGTGGCCGATGTGGACGGCGCCTTGAAGCGTGTCCTGGACCCTCGATGAAGCACTCACCCGTCGCGTACGGGCTGATCGGCTTCCTCAAGGTGTACCGGAAGGTCATCAGCCCGATGTACGGGCAGGTGTGCCGGTTCTACCCCAGTTGTTCTGCTTACGCGTTGGAAGCGGTCGAGCGCCACGGTGCGGTGCGCGGTAGCTGGCTGGCGGCGAGGAGACTCGCCCGCTGCCACCCGTGGAACCCCGGCGGCTACGACCCCGTTCCACCTACAGATGTCGATCGCGGAGATTCCGTCTCCGCCAATCAGCCCGGACCGTCCGTTGACGCCGGGCCAGCGCAGCGAGGTGCTTGAGTGACTCTTCTGGCCATCCCCGAACTCGCTTTGTGGGACGGGATCGTAGACATTTTCAACGCCGTCATGACACCGCTGTACTGGGCGGTGTCGGCGCTGCTGGTGGGATGGCACTGGCTGCTGTCGCAGGTGTTCGATCCGGACAGCGGCTGGGCCTGGGCGCTCTCGATCGCCGGCCTGACCATCGTCATCCGGACCCTGCTGATCCCGCTCTTCGTACGGCAGATCCGGTCCAGCCGGAACATGCAGCTGCTGCAGCCGAAGATGAAGGAGCTGCAGAAGAAGTACGGCCACGACCGGGAGAAGCTCGGTCAGGAAATGATGAAGCTGTACAAGGAGACGGGCACCAACCCGTTCTCCTCGTGTCTGCCGCTGCTGTTGCAGTCGCCGATCTTCCTGGCACTGTTCCGCGTGCTCGACTACGCGTCGAAGGGCAAGGCGCACAGCGGCATCATGGAGCCGCACGTCAACTCGCTGCAGCACGCGAAGATCTTCGGCGCGGAGATCTCGCAGACGTTCCTGAAGGCCAGCGGGCCGGGCGAGACGAACGTCAAGATCGTCGCCATCGTGCTGATCATCCTGATGACCGCCACGATGTTCACCACGCAGCTCCAGCTGATGCGCAAGAACATGCCGAAGGAGGCCCTCGAGGGCCAGGCGGCGCAGATGCAGAAGATCATGCTCTACGTCTTCCCGGTCTTCTTCCTGATCGGTGGGTTCAACTTCCCGATCGGTGTGCTCATCTACTGGTTCGTCTCGAACCTGTGGACGATGGGCCAGCAGTTCTACGTGATCCGCCGCAACCCCGCGCCCGGCACGCCGGCGTTCGACTCCATGCAGGCGCGCAAGCGTGAGCAGAACCTGAAGGCCGGCCGCCCCGCGGACGCCGACGAGACCTCGACCGACACCATCACCGAGGCCCGCCCGGTCGTCCGGCAGCAGCCGAAGCGTCAGTCGCGCAGCGACCGGCGTGGTGGCGGGGCCGCTCCGGCTTCGTCGGCCGCCTCGGATACGCCGTCGAGCACCGCTGCTAGCAACGGACAGACCAAGCCGGCCGGCAACGGTCAGCAGCCCGCCGCGAAGAAGGCTGCTGCGAAGCAGCCTGCGGCCGGCGCGAAGCGTCAGCCGGCCGCGAAGTCGCGGGCCGCCCGGCAGGCAGCCCAGAAGAAAGCCGCGCAGAAGAAGCCTGGTGGCACCGGCCGCCCGCAGGACCGATAGCTGATCGGTTCGCGCCGGAAACCCTTGTTTTCCTCTGCTTTGTACCACCTGGGTCCCCGTGGGGCGGATCTCGAACCGTGAAGGAGTGGCCGTGAGCGACGGCATGCAGAACACCGAGGCGACCGACAAGTCCGCCCCGGCGGCGAACGATCACCTGAAGGCACTGGAGGCCGAGAGCGACATCGCGGCCGACTACCTGGAAGAGCTGCTCGACATCGCCGACCTGGACGGCGACATCGACATGGACATCGACGGCGACCGGGCAGCGGTGTCCATCGTCGGCGCCGACCTGAGCAACCTGGTCGGCGAGAACGGCAAGGTGCTCGAGGCGCTGCAGGAGCTCACCCGGCTGGCGGTGTACCGGGAGACCGGGGAGCGCTCGCGGCTGATGCTGGACGTCTCGAACTACCGGGCGAACCGGAAGGCCGAGCTTGAAGAGGTCGGCCGCAAGGCCGTCGAAGAAGTCAATGCCACCGGTGCGCCGGTGCGGCTGGACCCGATGACCCCGTTCGAGCGCAAGGTCGTCCACGACGTCGTCGCCGCCGCCGGGCTGACCAGCGAGTCCGAGGGCGAGGAGCCGCGTCGTCGGGTCGTCGTACAGCCCGCGTAATGAACGTGGCGTACTGCTCGTGACGGATCGCGTTTCACGTGAAACCCCGCCGCTCGTGGACAAGCTGTTTCCACGAGCGGCGGATCGGCTTGCGGCTTATGCGGAACTGCTCGCCACCGAAGGAACTCTGCGCGGCCTGATCGGTCCGCGCGAGGTGCCGCGGCTGTGGGAACGGCACCTGCTGAACTGTGCCCTGCTCGAGCGCCTGATCCCGGAGCACGCGACGGTCGCCGACATCGGCACCGGCGCCGGCCTGCCGGGGATCGTGCTCGCCATCGTTCGTCCCGATCTCGAGGTCGCGCTCGTCGAGCCGTTGCTCCGGCGCACCACGTTCCTGGAGGAGGCGGTCGAGCAACTCGGCTGCGAGAACGCCGAGGTCGTCCGTGCCCGGGCCGAGGATCTCCCCCCGGCGTCGTACGACGTGGTCGCGTCGCGCGCGGTGGCTCCACTCGGCAAGCTGGCCGGCTGGTGCCTGCCGCTGTGTGTCGAGGGCGGCCTGATGCTCGCGATGAAGGGGGAGTCCGCGGAGGACGAACTGGCCGGATCCGAACGGGAGCTGGAGGCTCTCGGAGCGGAGGAATGGCACGTTCACCAACTCGGTGTGGACGAACTGGCCCAGCCGACGACAGTCGTGAGTATTGTGGCCGGACGTGCTGCGCGGGGATCCCAGCACAGAAGACGCGGGAGGTGAGCGGGTTCGTGAGTCGCGCCCTCGGATGGCCTGACAAGAGCACCGGGGAACCCCGGACCACACAGGGGATCGGCTGGCCCACACCGGGCCCGGCATCAGTCCGCCTGGTAACCCCGGACCCGGACCCCACCCCTGACAACGAGCAGCCCACCGCCTCTTCGCCCACGACCGAAGCCGGCGAGGGCCCTGCGGCGCACGCGGCCATGCCCGTCCCCGACGAGGGTGGCGACAACCAAGTCGCAGACCCCTCGGCCCCTCCAGCAGATTCGACGGCAGCCTCTCCCGAGCCCACCGATTCTATGGAGTCCCACCCTGTCATCCCTCAGGCCACCGACCACGCAGACGCCGAGGCCCACGCCCCCGTCCCCGGCGACCCGCAGGACGCCGCTCCCAGCAACCCGCACACCGCCGGTCCCAGCAGCCTGGCTCAGAGCGACCCCCTGGTGCCCACTTCCGGCGACCCGCAGGACGCCGCTCCCAGCAACCCGCACACCGCCGGTCCCAGCAGCCTGGCTCAGAGCGACCCCCCGGACCCCACTCCCGGCGACCCGCAGGACGCCGCTTCCGGCCACCGGCAGGGCTCCGCTACCAGCGGACTCCAGGATTCCGCTCCCAGCGATGTCCATGAGGCTGCGCCCGGTGGTTCGACCCCGCCGTCGATCACCGCCTTCACCGGCGGTGCTGTAGCCCCCAGCCCCGTCGCCGTAGCCGAGCCCAGCGTCCCGTCGACCGACGCGCGAGACCTGTCCGACGACTCGCCGGTCATCGCCGGCTCCCCTTCACCGCTTCGTGCGGCAGCCTCGATCGGGCTCGGAAGCGATCCACTCGAGACCCCGTTCGCTCCTGTTTCACGTGAAACCCCCACCGCCGTTTCACCCGCAAGGGAGCCCGCCGCCACCGACGAGGAAGAGTTCCCAGAATCCCCACGACCTGTGGATGACTACCCCCTGGAAACACCTCCTCACGCGGGAATTCATCCACAGAGGCCTGTGGATGAACCTGGGGGCAAACCTGCCCCGACCCCAACGGACATCCTCTTCGGGCCAAGTCCCGCACCTATTGGAATGGGCGCCATGACTGCCGCACAGATCGCCGCGCGGGCCACCTCGGACGAGCTACAGCGACGACTTCTCGAAACTCCGATCGCCGCCGCCACCGAACGGACCTTGCTCGTGAACGAAGGACGCACCATGGGCCGCGAGTTCCCGCTGCCCGCCGAGACCCGGGTCTTCGTCGTCGCCAACCAGAAGGGCGGCGTCGGTAAGACCACCACGACGGTGAACGTCGCTGCCGGCCTCGCGCTGTACGGCGCGCGGATCCTGGTGATCGACCTCGACCCGCAGGGCAACGCGTCGACCGCCCTCGGCATCGAGCACTCGGAGGGAACCCCGGGTGTCTACGAAGCCGTCATCGAAGGCGAGCCGCTGAGCAAGCTCCTCGCGCCGTGCGCCGAACACCCCGGCATCATGGTCGTCCCGGCGACCATCGACCTGGCCGGCGCCGAGATCGAACTGGTCAGCATCGTCGCCCGCGAGAGCCGGCTGAAGAAGGCACTCGACGCGCACCTGGCCGAGACCGAGGCAGCGGGCGAGAAATACGACTACGTCTTCATCGACTGCCCGCCGTCGCTCGGCCTCCTCACCGTGAACGCGTTGACAGCCGCGCGTGAGGTCCTGGTCCCGATCCAGAGCGAGTACTACGCGCTCGAGGGCCTGTCCCAGCTCCTCCGCCACATCGACATGGTCAAGTCGCACCTGAACCCGACCCTGGATGTCTCCACCATCCTGCTCACGATGTACGACGCCCGCACCAAGCTCGCCGGCGAGGTGGCAGCGGAGGTCCGCGGCCACTTCCAGGACGCCGTGCTGCGAACCGCCGTGCCGCGCTCGGTCCGGATCTCCGAAGCACCCAGCCACGGTCAGACCGTGCTGGCCTACGACCCGGCGTCCGCCGGCGCGCTCTCGTACCTCGAGGCCAGCCGTGAGATCGCGATGCGCAACAACGCCTGACAGTTCTCGCTGTGGCAGTCGGTCGCTCCGCTTGGATGCAGCTTTGTTGGACCTCTGCGGATGCGGACGGTGTCTCGATTGGCAATGGGGTAGCGAGGTAGTGCCGCGAGTGGCTGGGGGACCGGCTACCGTGGCGCAGTGGTTCCGGAGCTTCTCCGGTGGTGTTATCTAGGTACGGGGGCGGCATGACGAAGTTGTTCTCAGTTCAGGGCAGTCGAATTTCTAGGGAGCGTCGATGAACACCCGACTCGGACGTGGACTCGGTGCGCTGATTCCCAGCACGACCACTCCCGGCAGCACAGCCCTGGGCAGCAAGTCCAGCTCGATCCCGGGCGCACCGCCCGCCAAGCCGGAGCCCGACCTCGCAGCAGTCCCGGGCGCCGAGTTCGCGGAGATCGAGGTCGACAAGATCTCGCCGAACCCGAAGCAGCCGCGCAGTGTCTTCGACGAGGACGCGATGGCCGAGCTGGTCCACTCGGTGAAGGAGATCGGACTCCTGCAGCCGATCGTGGTTCGCCGGCTCGAGGACGACAAGTTCGAACTGGTGATGGGCGAGCGCCGCTGGCGCGCAACCCAGTTGGCGGGCCTGACCACCATCCCGGCGATCGTCCGCGATACCCAGGACGACGTGATGCTGCGGGACGCACTCCTGGAGAACCTGCACCGTAGTCAGCTGAACCCGCTGGAAGAAGCCGCGGCGTACCAGCAGATGCTCGACGACTTCGGCTGCACCCAGGAAGTCCTCGCGACCCGGATCGGCCGGTCCCGCCCGCAGATCTCGAACACCCTCCGTCTCCTCAAACTCCCGTCGGGCGTTCAGCGCCGAGTAGCAGCTGGAGTCCTCTCGGCCGGCCACGCCCGCGCTCTCCTTGGGCTTCCCAGCGGTGACGCCATCGAGCGCCTCGCCCAGCGCATCGTCGCGGAAGGCCTCTCCGTCCGCACAGTCGAAGAGATCGTTGCCCTGGGCGACATGTCGGCCGAAGACCCGATCCCACCTCGCCGTCGCAACAAGCCGGTCGCCCCTCGCCTGGTCGACCTCGCGGACCGCCTCTCCGACCGCTTCGAAACCCGCGTCAAGGTAGACCTAGGCAAAACCAAGGGCCGCATCACTGTCGAGTTCGCCTCCATCGACGACCTAGAACGAATCGTCACCCTGATGGACCCCAACAAGCCCACCGACTAACCCCACCACCACCCCCAGCGCCCCCCGCCCCCTCGGCCGGAGGGCGCTCCTGTTTCGGCCAACCATCGCCCACACCCTCTCCGTTCCACGTGAAACACCCGAACCGCCGCCGCGCCTCCACCCCCGTTCCACGTGAAACCTCCGAGCAACCACCCGGCTGGCTCGTCCCTCCGTTCCACGTGAAACCGACAGCCTCCCAGCCCCAAGACCACCCAACCTCCGCAACCGGAGGCGCCTTAGGATCCCGCTCACAGAACTTTCCGACCCACCGTCCGCAGCCAGCTCCGGTCCAGACCCCACCACCGGGCCCTGCAGCTTCAGTCAGTCCCCCCATCTCCGGCTGGCGCCCGTCTCACGTGGAACGCCGCTAGCGAATGGAGGTCGCCCTCTGATCATCGATCCACGACACGCGCCCGCCGCCGATCACCCGACAGGCCGCCGTCGCCGCACCACCACCACCTCGGCCTTATCCCGGCACCCACCCCACGCCCAGCCGCGCGACCCAGCCGCGCGACCCAGCCGCGCCACCCCGGCCGCGCGACGCCAGCCACTGACGCGATCAGCCGACGCGATCAACTGGCGCCGGTCAATCGACGTCCGGGCTCGCGAAACAGCCATACAAAAGCTCCGCAAGCCACCGTTTGGCGCGCGCACTTGGCGTTTCGCCGACACCTGGCGCGCCGTGAACCGACGAACTGACGGCCAGATGTTCATCCCCTTGACCGACCTCTCAGGCCGACTTGTGGAGATGTCGACTCTCCACCTTGCTACTCCCCGTAGGCCGATCAGAAGGCCCACCCGAGGCACCGACCCAATCCAATCGCCCAGCACCTTCTGGCAAACAAGCCCCGACGCATGTGCAACGAAGCGGCAACACCCGATGAGCTGTCTCGCGCCCGCACTCCTACTCGCGGTCGTTGACCACCGGACTGAGCCGCCGACTAGCCGAGCAAGGGGTGGATGCCGAGACACCGACGGGAAGTGCAACCCGTGGTGGATGAGCGGACCGGAGCTCCTTGTCGGGAACCGGGTGGGAAGCGGGCGGGGAGCTGCGGCCGGCGACTGCGGCGGGGGATGCGCGCGGGGATGCGCGGGGATGCGGCCAGGGATGCGCGGGGGATGCGCGGGGGATGCGGCCGGGGAACTGTCGGCGACAGGAACTCCGGGTGGCAGCTTCGGCGGCGAATGCGGGTGGCAAGTGTGGACGTCCGCCGCTAGTTGGGCGGCGCGGCCAGGATGGAGTCCGGACCGAGAGATTTGGGTGGGCATCTTCGAGCGAGGTGGGCGGTGGGAGTGGAGGTTCGGGTGCGGATGAGACCGAGAACCTCACCTCCGAGGCACCGCGCGATGGAACTGTGGTCCTGACGCGCAGGTCGGGGCGTTCAGATGGAGATGTGCGCGCCCGGACCCCCGGGGGCATGGCCCTGAACGCGAATGGAGTGGAGCCTGAGACGTGCACGCCCGGCAGCCGTGTCGGCCGGTAGTCCGACTGAGACTCTCTGGAGGAGCTCGAATGGGGGACGGGCGTCGGCACTCCGCTCGGCATGAGGGTGTAGGTGAACGCGCCGCTCCTGAGTAGCCGGGCGGCGAGTTCGCCGACCATGCGAGAGTCGACCGCGCCGAAACGGCGAGTGGCTGCACTGATGCTGTCGACGATGGCGAGGAAGACTTCCTCCAGCCGCTGGTTGCCTCCGCTGCGGTTTGCCGGAGGTGACGCCGTTGAGGTGGACCTGCTGCCGTGGCCAGGTGACGGCGCTGGTCCCGTGATCCTGTTAAGTGCAGGCCCCAATCGCGCGGCAGGTCAAGCTCCTGCCGGGCCGCATTACCCCGGCCGTGCACTCGTTCAGCGGGAACCGGGTGGCCTCGTCCAGTTCGCTGGTTGGAACCCGGTAGCTCAGATGCCAGCCCGGGTCGGGACAAGTAGGCGGGGGCCCGGACACGGCATGCCTTGTCCCAGCCCTCATGATCCTGTCCGAACCTGCGGGGCTGGTGTCCGGAGCCGCGCAATGATGTCCGGGTTCCGTCTTGGGGCTGGACGCACGTGGGTCCGGCCTGGTGTCTCGGGCGCCAGCCGTCGGGCTCTCCGCGGTGTCGGCGGCGCTGAGACGGCCGTCGTGGTGATGGCGGTGGCGCCGGGGGGTTGCATTCTGCCGGGAGCTCTCGGCCGCTCGCTGAGTGGGATGGCTTTCCGGTGTCGACTCTGGTCGGTTGCGGCGGGCCGTCTGATGCGGAGGGTGTCGAGGCCGGGGGTTCAACTGGCCGAGTATTGGTTCTGCCTGGCTGGGTGGCTGGATTCGGGCTTCCGGAGATGACAAGCCGTGTTGCGCATTGAGTTCTGCCAGGTGGCGGATGTGTCCTTCGGCGGCTCTTGTGTGGAGCTTAGGTCTTGCTGGGTGGTCTTCTTGGGCGGTCGATGTCGGGTGGAGAGATTTGTCGACAAAGGGATTTAGAGACGTGTCGGCCGATGTTTCAAGTGCAAAATCGGCCGAGGGGGGGGTGGGGGGGGGGGTCAGG